>VBBR01000067.1 GCA_005881615.1 Candidatus Bathyarchaeota archaeon | reverse complement strand
AGAAAAATGGAAACAGGAAAAACCCGCAGACTCAGACGAATATTCCGACAGGATGGGAAGACGGTCATGATACCCATGGACCATGGAGTATCCGTCGGACCAATCGAAGGACTCGCCGACATGAGCGACACCATCGACAATGTGGCCAAGGGAGGAGCCGACGCAGTACTCGTTCATGCAGGCATAGCCCAGACAGTTGACAATCAGGGAATGGGTCTCATACTCCACCTTTCAGGCGCCACACGACTAACCCGCGAGCCCAACTGGAAAACACAACTATCCACTGTCAGATTGGCCCTACGTCTAGGCGCTGATGCTGTATCAGTTCACATCAACGTTGGATCCGAACACGAGCAACACATGCTCGACCAATTCTCGCGAATACTAGACGAAAGCGACGATGTAGGCCTACCAGTCCTCGCGATGATGTACCCGAGAGGACCCGGAATCCAGAACGAACACTCTTACGAGGTGGTTAGCCACGCAGCTCGGCTGGGCTACGAACTAGGAGCCGACATCGTCAAGACGAACTATACTGGAGATGTTGAAAGCTTCCGAAACGTGGTCAAGGGCGTCAAAGCACCGTTGGTCGTAGCCGGTGGGCCCAAAGCAGACAGCGAATCCGAAGCACTCCAGCTCGTCTCAGACTCGATCAAAGCTGGAGCCGCTGGAGTATCCATAGGGCGAAACGTGTTCCAGCACCACGAGCCGACTTTGATGACCAGAGCCCTCGTCGAGATAGTCCACAACGGCAGCAGCCCCACGCAAGCACTCTCTATTCTCGGTGAAAGAAGTGAAAGAATTCTGGCTCGAGCCTAACCCCGATCTGTCTGCAGAAGCCATTCGCAAGATGGTTGTCGAAGCCAGGCCACACGCAGTCCTCACAGACACTGAGCTTACTGGTGTTTCAGCGAAGATCGCGTCGCGACTAGATGGAACGGACATTTTCGTCACATCAAACTTTGACGACGTGTCCTGCGCCAAGAAGAACATGACGCCAGTAGCGCTTGAGGTTATGATCAGCAATCAGAAGGACCTTGACAAGATATCTCAGGCACTCAAGCTGGGTCCCGATTATCTCCTGGTCAACTGTCCCAACTGGAAGATCATCCCACTCGAAAATCTGATCGCAGAGGCGAAGGGACGCTCGAAACTTCTTGCTAGAACCACAAGTTTCGACGAAAGCAGGATAGCGCTCTCAACTCTAGAACTGGGAGCCGATGGAATAGCCCTCGCTTCCCGCGACATAAGTGAGATTCTCAAGACCCGAGACCTGATGCTTGGAGACGTCGAGAAGATCTCGCTTTCGGTAGCTCAGGTCACAAGCGTCAGGCCCATCGGAACGGGAGCGCGAGTCTGCGTAGATACAACTGAGATACTTGAACCCGGCGAGGGACTATTAACCGGATCTTCGTCTCAAGCACTCTTCCTAGTGGAGGGCGAGGTACATCCGAACTCCCACGTGAACTCGCGACCATTCAGGATAAACGCTGGCCCCGTCTCGTCATACGTTCTAACGGCAAATGGGAAAACCCGGTATCTCTCCGAGCTATCAGCAGGAGAAACCGTACTCCTGATCGATAGGACAGGAAGAACGCGGAACGTTGACGTCGCCAGAGTCAAAATCGAACGCAGACCAATGATTCTCATCGAGGCAAACATTGGAAACCGAAAGCTAACGACGATACTCCAGAACGCTGAAACAGTCCGGCTAGTCGCGAGAGACGGGTCCAAGTCGGTTTCCGAGATCAAGCCTGGCGACGACATACTGGTCCGACATGAGGATGGCGGGCGGCACTTTGGAACAAAAGTTGTAGACGAGATGATTATCGAGAAGTGAACCCCAAAGTCTGCGTCTCCGTCTCCTCAACCGACACCCCCGAACTACTCGGCAGAGCGCAGAGAGCCGAGAGACTCTCCGCCGACCTCGTAGAAGTTCGTTTAGACAGGCTCCGGAGCTACCATGGGCTCACAAAAATAGCTCGAGCCGTAGAACGACCAATCATTGGGACCAATAGGCCCATGTCAGAGAAAGGGTCCTTCGACAGATCCGAGGCTGAGCGGTTGAAGATTCTGATGGAGGCAGTAGAAGGAGGATTCCAGTATGTGGACCTGGAGGTTACAACAAGCAAGCTCGACCGTGTCATCAAGACTTTCAGGGACAAAGGTGCAAAGATCATACTATCCCACCACGATCACTTCAGAACTCCAGATCCGGCGAAACTTGCCTCGACCCTAGCCCAACTCCAGAAGTTCAAGCCAGATGTCTGCAAGATCGTCACAACAGCACAGATCCCTGAAGACAATCTGACGGTACTCAATCTGTTGAAAACAAACCATCAGAACTCCCCACTCGTCAGTTTTGCAATGGGACAGACAGGAGTCTGGTCAAGACTACTAGCACCGTTCTACGGGGCCCATTTCACATACGCCTCGCTAGAAAGAGGGCTAGAAACCGCCCCGGGACAGTCGACTATCGCTGAGCTTCGCCGAATCTACGAGATGCTAGGCGTGGAGTAACAGCACATGATCAAAGGCGACACCAGAGTCCACTCTCTCTACGGATCACCAGTATCACACAGCCTCAGCCCGGTAATCTTCAACACGACTTTCGAGAAACTATCCCTCAACAGAACCTATGTTCCATTCGAGGTCAGCCAAGACAAGCTGAAAGATGCAGTGGAAGCAGCTCGCGCACTCGGGTTTGACGGCTTCAACGTTACGATGCCCCACAAGGCCACGATCTTGGATATGCTAGATCGGCTTGACAGGAGCACTGAGAAGATTGGATCTGTAAACACGGTCGCCCGAACCAAGAGCGGACTTGTGGGGTACAACACTGACGGCGAAGGAGCGGTCAGAGCACTAAGATCCTACGGTTTCGAACCCAACAATAAGCGCATACTAGTTCTGGGGGCCGGAGGAGCTGCCAAAGCGCTGGTCCATCGTCTTTCCAGAGACAAGAACAAGATCAGAATTCTCAACAGAACCTTAGACAAGGCCCGACAACTAGCGGATAACACATCTGGCCCCGGGAGAATTTCGTATGGAGAACTTGAAAAGAATACTTTGGAGAATTCTCTCCATCAAACAGATCTTCTTGTCAACTCGACTCCGATACGGACCTCGACTCTCTTCTTCCGACTCAAGATCCCACTCAGCAAGTTGAGGGATACAGACTGGGTCTTCGACCTCGCATACGACAAGTCCGGCGAACCGATTCCGGCAGGACGCGGCACGATAAGCCCGCTGGAGATGCTCGTGCACCAAGCTGCCTTGTCGTACGAAATCTGGCTGAATGAGACCGCTCCCTTTGCTCTGATGCGATCCTCCCTCATTGACCACCTGGGAAAGGATTGGAAGTGAAGGGGACCGGGCAGGCTCTTTCCCACGGAGCCATAAGCATTCTAAACGCGTTCCCAACGGGCAAGGGTGGTGCCCTGGGAGTTGACCTTTGGACCCGAGCCAAAGTCAGCCTACGCGAGGGACCTGGCCCGATCTCTGGATTTGTATCGTCGGACCCAGAAGAATCCGACAGGCTCGCGATCACAGTGGTCCAGAAGACCCTGCGGCACTATGGGTATGAGCGGAAGTTGCAAGGAGAAGTGATCACTTCATCAAACATTCCAGTAGCTGTTGGTCTCAAGAGCAGCAGCGCCGCTGCAAACGCTGTAGCCTTAGCGACCACCTCTGCCATTGATGAAAAGCGAGATGATGACACGCTCGTTGGCATTGGAGTAGATGCTTCCATAGAATCAGGGGTGAGTCTAACAGGAGCGTATGACGATTCGTTCGCGTCCTATCACGGCGGCGGTGTTCTGACAGATAACGATCGTAGAAAGGTGGAACAAATTCTCAAGATCCCCCCGGATCTCAGGGTCCTCATACTTGTTCCTCCGCGAAAAACTCGAACTGGACAGCTGGACCGTTTGAAATTCGCGCCTGTCAAACGGATTTCAGAACTAGCCTACAACGAGGCCAACAACGGCCATGTCTGGGATGCGCTTACGCTCAACGGCCTCGCGGTCGCATCAATCCTCGGGGAGGACCCTCGTCCAGCTCTCTCGGCGATCGAAGCAGGCGCACTTGGAGCAGGACTGTCCGGCAAGGGCCCCTCTGTGGCGGCTATAGTTGACGAGAACAGCTTGAAACCGGCGCGACAGGCGCTCGCGAAATTTGACGGACGAATTATCGAGGCTAACCTGAACTTTTCGAAAGCGTTGATCGAGACTTGAGAGCCAGGATCAAGGGTCCGCAGGTGTTGCATGGAAAAGTGAAGGCGCCCGGGTCCAAGGCATACACCCACAGAGCACTCTTTGCCTCACTGTTGTCAGAAGGAAAATCGGTTATCGATGGAGCACTGGGCTGCGATGATACCCAGCGAACCGTCGAAGGGATGCAACGGTTGGGAGCGAAAGTGATTGTCAAGAAAACCCGGACAATTTCCTACGGAGTCAGGAGACCGACAACGACTAACAGGCCGTTTGATTGCGGTGAGTCCGGAGCAACCCTCAGGTTCCTGACCGCTATCGCGTCTACTTCCCTAGGAACTGTTAGGTTGACGGGCAGCCCGAGACTTGCCAACAGACCCTTGGATCCGCTTGTGAAGGCAATCAACACTCTAGGTGCCTCTGCCCGGACGTTTTCCGATAAGCACGGATTCGAGGTTCTTGTTAGAGGACCACTCAGAGGAGGAGAAGTCAAGGTTCGAGGTGACATCAGCTCCCAGTTCATCTCAGGACTCCTATTCGCCGCCCCCCTAGCGACAAGAGACGTCACGATAAACGTCGAAAGCACACTAGAATCGCGACCATATGTGAACATGTCCATCGACGTGCTGAGGAAGCACGGAATCTCTATCGAGGAATCTGAAGGAACGTTTAGGATTCCGGCACCCCAAAAGTTCGCATCAGCGTCTCATCAGGTTCCAGGAGACTTTTCGTCAGCAGCGTTCCTCATTGCTACGACCGGAGTTGCTGGAGACGAGATTACGATATCTGGCCTTGGCTCCTACGAGCTTGAACCTGATTCTGCCATCTTGAAAATTGCTCCTGAAATCGGGTTCGAAGCTCAGCAAAATGGGGATAGTCTGACAATCGGTAAGAGAGAGCTGCATGGGTTCGATTTTGACGCGAGTAATAACCCGGACCTTGTCCCGGCCCTTGAGATCCTAGGATGTTTCGCGGACGGCGCAACCAAGATCCGAGGGGTGAAGAGGCTGGTTTACAAGGAGTCAAACCGGTTGCAAACCCTCCCGACGGAGCTGGTGAAGATGGGCGCCAAGATTCATGTCGAAGACGACGTGATCAAGATTGAAGGAAACAGAGAACTGGTGGGAAGCGCGTTCGATTCACATAGCGACCATCGGGTCGCAATGGCGTGCGCGGCCGCATCTCTTGGAGCCGAAGGAGAATCAATAATACAAAATTCGGAAGCTGTTTCGAAATCCTACCCGGAATTCTTCCAAGACCTCACAAAACTGGGGGCACAACTAAGTGTGGAGTAATTCCATCGGCAAAGCCTTCGCAGTTACCTGTTTCGGAGAAAGCCACGGCCCCGTAGTAGGTGTTACAGTAGATGGCTGCCCCGCTGGATTACCATTGAGGGTCGATGTTATTCAACGGGCACTGGACCTGAGAATCCCACAAGAGAAAGAGGTCGTTTCTGCCCGACGAGAGCCTGACGTTGTGGAATTATTCTCCGGGGTATTCCAGGACTATACAACTGGCGCTCCGGTGACGTTGCATATCAGAAACAAAGACGTGAAATCATCAGATTACGAGCCTCTCAAAGACCTCGTTCGGCCTGGACACGCGGATTATCCAGCGAAGGTGAAGTATGGTGGTTTCAGCGACTACCGAGGAGGAGGAAGACTGTCGGGACGAATGACCGCAGCATTCGTAGCCGCGGGAGCGATCGCCCAGAAACTCCTCTCGACGTTCGGCGTGGAGGTCCTAGCCTACACCCAGGCTATCGACGGAGTTCACTTGGACAATTCTCCTAGCGTTGAAGCTATGAAGAAAATCACCTACGAGAACTCGATGAGATCCCCTGATCCGGCTATTGCGGAGAAAATGCGCCAGATTGTACTAACCGCGAAGGCTGATGGGGACAGCGTCGGGGGAATTGTCGAGTGCACGGCGCTAAACCTTCCAGTGGGCGTTGGCGAGCCGCTTTTCGATGCGATCGACTCTGAACTCGCCAAGATACTTTTCGGAATCCCTGCCGTCAAGGGAGTCGAATTTGGAGCAGGGTTCCAGGCAACCCGTCTCAAGGGGTCTGAAAACAACGATCAGTATGTGATCAAAGAGGGAAAAATTGTCACATTGACCAACAATTCTGGAGGAGTCTTAGGGGGAATGTCGACCGGAATGCCGTTGCTGCTTAGAGTCGCGTTCAAGCCGCCATCCTCAATCGCGAAGGAACAAAAAACCGTGAACATGTCCCAGATGGAAGAGGCCAAGCTTGGGGTGAAAGGGCGACATGACCCGTGCGTAGTCCCCAAAGCCGTCTCGGTAGTCCAAGGAATGGTCGCAATAGGATTGGCAGACTTGATGATCCGCGGCGGAATGATTCCTCGAGTCCTGAAGAGTTAACCCCTCATGGACGACGTCGATAGGATTCGTGACAGAATCGATGAGCTAGACCAAGAGATTGTTCGGCTTCTCAAAAACAGATACGAGAACGCAAGGCTCCTAGGCAGGATCAAACAGAGGAGAGGCCTCGAGTATCGCGATCCTGGGCGAGAGAAGGTCATCCTCAGAAAGATGGAACGCGCCGCGACGTCACTCGACATTGACCTAAAATTCATCGGGCCAATATTCGAGCAGATTTTTGCCCTAAGCGTTGAGGCTCAGCATGATCACCCTGAAAAATCAGGCAAGAAACTGGATCAGACAAGAATCCTGATAGTGGGCGGGACCGGAGGAATGGGACGGTTCTTCGCAAGGTTCGCCAGCCTCCAAGGAGCAAAGGTCAGGCTAGCAGGCAGAGAGATCAACAAAACGCGGACAGCGGCCAAAGAAATAGAGGTCGAACCGGGAACAATCCTGGACGCAGCCTCCTCGGACATTGTCATCCTGGCCGTTCCGATGGAGGAAACTGTCAGAGTTGCCACAGAAACCGCGTCCCTGATGACAAACGACAGCCTCCTTGCTGATCTCTCCTCGGTCAAGACGGGAATATCGGACAGGATCGCCGAAAAAATCCCGAAAGGACTGGAGTACGTGAGTTTGCACCCTCTGTTCGGACCCAGCATAGACCATCTTCACGATCAAACCATCATCGCCGTGTCTTACAATGCTGGCCAGAAATGGTCGAAGCTAGCCCGTGCATTGCATGGTGGCGGAGCGAAGGTCCAAACAATGTCGGCGACCCAGCACGACCGGACCATGGCCTACGTACAAGGACTCCATCACTTTGCCCTGATTTCTCTCGGAATAGGCCTCGACGGGATGGGAGGAGAGCCTAAAACTCAGTCTCTTAGAGAGACTGAAGGCAGGATTGCCAACATGCTGGACAATTGGGACACGATTGTTGGAATCCAACAGTTGAACCCGTTCCTCCCGGCTATCAGACAGAAATTCCTCGAAGTTGCAACCACCCTTGCCCAGACGCGATCGAAGCCGGCGAGTGGGGTGAGAAAGAGACTCGCGTCTAATGTACAGAAGTGGACACGCAAGCTATAAAAGCGACATGAGAGAAAGAGACTGACGGCGACATCCATGGGGTATAGTCTTTGGACAGCAACTGACAACGCGCCCCACCAGGCTAAACTATTTTCCCCTAGAAACTAGAAAGCAACCAATCGACGTTTTCGCAACTATCAGAAACAAGTTCGACACATGCTTCATTCTAGAGTCAGTCGAGGGACCACGCCGCCTAACAAGGTACACATTTCTCGGATTCGACCCTCAGAAGACGATTCGTACCTCCAAGAAACAGGCTGAGATCTTAGACCGGCAGAAATCAGAAAGACGCATCGAGAATTGCCAAGACCCTCTAG
This sequence comes from Candidatus Bathyarchaeota archaeon, assembly GCA_005881615.1. Classification (GTDB taxonomy): domain Archaea; phylum Thermoproteota; class Bathyarchaeia; order 40CM-2-53-6; family 40CM-2-53-6; genus 40CM-2-53-6. Next base: position 34,714 of record VBBR01000067.1, on the reverse strand, counting down.
CACTTCTAGCAAGTGTCAACAACCCAGTCAAGGAACGAAGCCCAGGTGAGAGATACGCAGGGGGCCTTGTCGGATACGCGTCCTACGATCTCGTACGTTCCTTTGAAAAGATTCCCAGATTAGGAAACAAAGGCAACGGGTTCCCCGATGTAGAATTCGGACTCTTCGAAGACGGGATCGTATTCGACCATCTCAGCGGTAAGACGCACTACTTCTACCGAGAAGAAAACAGAATAGAGAGAGCGAAGGAACTACTAAACGAATCGACCCATACCGATCAAGTTAGTTTCGGTAAGCCAAAGTCGAACATTAGCCAGGAGGATTTCTGCAAGCAAGTCGAAGAGGCCAAGGACTACATTGAATCAGGAGATATTTTCCAGGTAGTCCTCTCGAAGAAGTACAAGATTCCGTTCAAGGGCTCGCTCCTCCGGTTCTATCGGGCGCTGAGGAGGATCAATCCATCTCCCTACATGTACTACCTAAAGTTCGGCGACAGGGAAATAGTAGGGTCCAGCCCAGAAATGCTGGCCCGCAAGATCGGTCGCAACGCAGAAAGCTTCCCCATCGCAGGAACCCGGCCCTTCACCGGGGATTCAGCTAGAAACAAAGCACTGGCGGCCGAACTGCTTCAGGACGAAAAAGAACGTGCCGAACATGTGATGCTCGTGGACCTATCCCGGAATGATCTCGGTCGAGTCTGCGATTATGGGACTGTCAAGGTCCCCGAGTTTATGCGAGTTCAGGGGTACAGCCATGTGCAACACATCGTTTCGAGGGTCACTGGACAGCTGAGAAAGAGTGCAACTAGCTTCGATTTGCTAAGAGCTGTCTTCCCTGCCGGCACAGTTTCGGGAGCCCCCAAAGTTCGTGCGATGGAAATTATCGAGGAGCTGGAAACCACTGCGAGGGGTCCTTACGCTGGAGCTGTCGGTTACTTCTCTGCAAACGGAAGCAGCGATTTCGCGATAACAATCAGGACTCTTTGCGCCCAAAACGGGTACTGCTATCTCCAGGCCGGAGCAGGGATAGTTGCTGATTCGGTCCCTGACCGGGAATGGATCGAGTCCGAGAGGAAGACAGCGGCTTTGTTCACCGCGATGGATCAATCCCAAGAGGAAGAACTTTGAAGGCTCTGATTCTCGACAACTACGATAGCTTCGTCTACAACCTGGCCCAGTATGTAGGCGAGATTGCCGACAAGGTTGTCGTGAAGCGGAATGATGAGATAGATGTCGCAGGTGTCAAGGAACTCTCACCTGACAGGATCATAATCTCTCCCGGCCCGGGCACCCCCAGTAAAACGCGATACTTTGGGACGTGCACAGCTATCCTCCGAGAAGTGAGTAGGGAGATCCCGACACTGGGCGTCTGTCTGGGACACCAAGGGATTGTTCAGGCGTTCGGCGGCAAAATAGTTCGAGCAAGGAAGCTACGCCACGGTAAGAGCAGCCCGATCAGACACGATGGAAAAGGGGTCTTCCGTGGAATCAAGAGCCCGTTCGAGGCTACGAGATATCATTCGCTTGTCGCGGACAGGAGGAGCCTGCCGAAAAGCCTCGAAGTAACCGCCCAGTCTACCGATGACAACGAAATAATGGGTGTCCGACATAGAGAGTTTCCGATTGAAGGCGTTCAGTTCCATCCAGAGTCCATCCTTACGGTGCCGGGGCATCGGATCATCAAGAATTTCCTGGAGGGCTAACTCGGATGATCAAAGAATGCATCCCGCTACTCCTTGAGAATCACGAGTTGACGCCTGACCAGGCGAAAACTACGATGAAGGAGATAATGTCCGGAGAAGCAACCTCATCGCAGGTCGCAGCGTTTCTGATAGGACTGAAGAAGAAGCAGGAAACAGCTGATGAAGTCATTGCCCTGGCGCAGGTAATGCGAGAGTTTAGCCGGAGAATCCACCCGAAAATAGACGGTTATCTGTTGGATACTTGCGGGACTGGTGGAGATAGAACGAAGACGTTCAATGTCAGCACCACTGCTGCTTTCGTAATAGCGGCCGCTGGCGTTCCGGTGGCAAAACATGGCAATCGCTCGTTCACGAGCAAGTGCGGTAGCGCAGACGTTCTCGAGCAATTGGGTCTGAATCTGAACATGGAAGCAGAGTTGGTCGAGAGGGCGATCGAAGAGATTGGAATCGGGTTCATGTTCGCGCCCAACTTCCACCCGGCCACGAAAAACGTGGCCTCGGTGAGACGCGAGATAGGCGTGCGCACCGTATTCAACATCCTCGGTCCCCTAACGAACCCTGCCGGAGCAAACGCCCAACTCATTGGAGTCTACGATAGTGAGCTCCTAGAACCGATGTGCCTCGCAGCGCACAACCTGGGAGCCAAATCTGTGATGACCGTCTACGGGCTCGATGGAGTCGATGAGATTTCCATGACGGGCAAAACAATCATTATAAGACGTCAAAATGGAAGAGTGTTTCGAGACGAGGTCGAGCCGGAGGATCTGGGCTTCAAGAGAAGCACAGCTGAGGACGTTGCTGGCTCGGACCCAGAGGAGAACGCACGCCTCACGGCCAAGATCCTATCAGGACATCTAGGACGTAATGATCCCCGCGTCCAAATGGTGTTGGCGAACGCGGCAGCAGGACTAGTCCTTTGTGAAAAAGCCGGAGACTTCAGGGAAGGAGTAGAGATAGCTTCCAAAGTTGTGAGCGACGGAAAACCGTTCCGAACGCTTCATCAGCTCGTAGAGTTCTCGGGCGGTGACACTCAACGACTGAAGAGAATGGCCTGAGATTCTTGATTGATCACTTGCCTGAGTTAGCTGCAAAAGCAAGGGCTAGAGTCAAACGAGGCTACTACGACAACGGTGGAGCGGCAGACACACCTCCGAAAGGCTTGGTAAGAGCAATCGAGGAAAGCAGAAGGACGCCGGTCATCACGGAGATAAAATATGCTTCTCCATCCGCTGGAAAGATCAGGGAGTCTGGAGACCCTCTTCAGATTGCGAAGGCAATGCTGAGCGGCGGAGCTTGTGCGATCTCGGTTCTCACAGATCCCGAAAACTTTGACGGCAATTTGGAAACACTGGTTACGATCAGCAAGGACGTGGATGCGCCGACAATAATGAAGGATGTCATTGTGTCAGCCAAGCAACTCCAGGCAGGAAAGAGAGCCGGAGCTAGTGCTGTGGTATTGATTTCTGAAATCTTCAGTAGGAAACTGTCCAATGTTGGGCTCGACAGCATGGTTCTGGAAGCTGATCGGCTTGGACTGGAGGTCTTGCTGGAGGCGAACAGCACCGGCGAATTTGAGAACTTGCGAAGATTCAGACCGGACCTCTATGGTATCAACAACCGAAATCTATCCACATTCCAATTGGACCTTTCCACCACGGAAAGAATCCTCGCAGAGAACGCTGACCTTGATAGACCGATCGTATCGGAAAGCGGGATAGAGTCTCCCAATGATATCAGACGACTGAAAACTGCGGGCGTCAGAGCATTTCTTGTGGGTACTTCGATAATGAAATCGTCGGACATCGAAGGGAAGGTAAGGGAACTGGTCAACGCTTGAAGAAACACGCCGAACCAAGGACGTATTCCAAGCCGGGAAAGTTTGGAAAATACGGAGGGCAGTATGTCCCTGAGACCCTGATGGAGCCGCTGAGAGCGCTTGAGGAGGCATACAATAGGTTCTCGCGTGACCCCTCATTCAAGAAGGAGTTGGCGGGCTTGCTGGACGATTTCGCCGGCAGACCTACGCCACTATACCTTGCTAGTAATCTGACTGGCCATGTTGGAGGAGCGAGAGTCTACCTGAAGAGAGAGGACCTCTTGCACGGCGGTGCCCACAAGATCAACAATACTCTAGGCCAGGCGCTCCTAGCCAAGAAAATGGGAAAGCGGAGGATCATTGCTGAAACCGGGGCAGGACAACATGGGGTTGCTACCGCCATGGCCTGCGCAGCTTTAGGATTACGTGCGGAGGTCTACATGGGAAGCGAGGACATGGACCGGCAAAGATTGAACGTTTACAGGATGAAAATGCTTGGTGCTAAAGTGCACCCGGTCGAGTCCGGGTCCAAGACCTTGAAGGATGCGATCAATGAAGCGTTGAGAGACTGGGTAACAAACGTTCAGGACACGTACTATCTTCTAGGATCAGTTGTGGGTCCGCACCCCTACCCAACGATGGTCAGGGACTTTCAGAGTGTGATAGGCAAAGAGGCGCGGAAACAGATCTTGCAACAAGAGGGCAGGCTTCCGAAAGCTGTCGTTGCGTGTGTCGGCGGGGGGAGCAACTCGATCGGAATCTTCCATTCGTTCTTGGACGACCTCGATGTTGACCTGTACGGAATCGAAGCGGGTGGAGAAAGCTTGTCTCCGGGACAAAACGCGGCGCCGCTAGTTGCTGGACGTGAAGGGGTCCTACACGGGATGATGACTTACGTTCTGCAAGACGAAGTGGGACAAGTCCAGGCTACCCGGAGTATTTCAGCTGGGCTTGACTATCCTGGGGTTGGGCCGGAACACGCTTTCCTGATGACTGCGGAGCGAGCCAAATATGTCACAGTGTCCGATGAGGGTGCTCTGGAGGCGTTCAAGAACCTCTCACAACTGGAGGGAATCATGCCAGCTTTGGAATCAGCCCACGCTATCAGTTACACGATGAAGTTGGCGAGGAGTCTCGGGACGAGGGATTCGATCATCGTCAACCTTTCAGGCAGGGGCGACAAGGATGTGGAGATAGTTGCCAAACACCTCCCGCAATGATGATAGAATAGAAGCGAAGTTTGGAGAACTCCGTGGCCTCAGAGAGGGAGCATTGGTTGCTTACCTAACAGGGGGCGACCCGGACCCGAAAACATTCTTGGCTAATTCTACCGCGTTGATAGAGGGCGGAGCGGACATCGTTGAGATCGGGATTCCATTCTCGGATCCAATCGCCGACGGACCAGTGATCCAGGCGTCTAGCATGAGGGCCTTGTCCAACGGAACCACCCCTCTAGGAATCCTAAACATGATCAGAGAACTCTCAACGCAGTTTCCGGTTCCGTTTGTCGTTCTGAGTTATTACAATCCGATTCTTGCGATGGGCTTGGACCGCTTCCTGCAGAAAGCTCGTGAGAGTGGTGTTGACGGGATCGTAGTGCCAGATTTGCCCGTCGAAGAGAGCGAGGAGTTCAGGAACCTATCTCTGAAACACAACGTCGATAACATCTACTTGGCAGCACCAAACACTTCCCGGACTAGACTCCGAACCGTTCTCGACAAGTCGAAGGGTTTCCTCTATCTCGTCTCACTCTACGGTGTTACGGGTCCTCGGGACTCGCTCAGCCCACAAGCGCTTGAGGCTGTCAGGGCGGTCAAGTCCTTGGCGAGGGGAAAGATTCCGGTTTCCGCTGGATTTGGGATCTCGCAACCTGAACACGTCTCCGCCGTCATACAATCTGGGGCTGACGGGGCAATCGTTGGAAGCGCTTTGGTCAGAATCGTCGGAAACCACCTCGACGATCCGAGTGAAGCTGAGACTCAACTGAAAAAAACCGTTCAATCTTTGAAGGAAGCCACGCGTCCAAGCTCCAACTAGAGTAGACGAAAATCTTCCTTTACTGTCGTTAAGACAATGTGAGTGTTAGTCCGTTCAACGAATGGCATCGCTAATAGTGCCTTGGTGAACCTGCTTAGATCGTCTCGGCTCCTGAACTTCGCAATGACCATCGCATCCGTGAGTCCTGTGACGTCATAGACTGCGAGGACTTGCGGCATCTTGGCGACCTCCTTTTCCAGTTCGAGGAGCTTGCCCTTGGCGACGCTGACCTCTGTGATCGCGGTGAGCTGGAATCCAATCTTGTCATGATCGAAAAGAGCCGAGTAGCCTCGAATTATTCCCGCCTTCTCCAATTTCGCGGTTCTAGACTGGACAGTGGTTGTGGAGACGCCTAGCTTGTGTGCTAACTCCCTGTAGGAGAGACGAGCGTCGATAAGGTACCAGTGCAATATCTTCTTGTCAAGATCGTCGAGGGCGACCTCGCCGACCTTCGGCTCTTCTTTGGAACTTGTCAAGTTCTGACCTGTTCCAAACGAGACCGCAATAATTCGGTGACTTGTCGAGGGTCGGCCCGTCCCCGCACTTCGCCCATTACTAGGTTCATCATTCGTCCGAGGGCTTTCGATCCGTTTTCTTGAACGAGGGTCTGGTTAGATTCAACGACTTTGCTAATGATATTCTCTAGATCCAACTTGGTCAGCATTCGGAGGTTCAACATGTCCACCGCCTCTTCAGCGACTCCGTCTGGGTGGAATGCGAGCCATTTGAGAACGTCGATGACGGACTCTTTTGCGGTCGCACCCTTTGAAACAAGGTCGAACGCTCGTCTGAGCTGGTCTTCCTGCAAGTTGTCCACGGGAACCTGTTCCCTTTGCAGACTTCTCAGAGACTCGGTGAGGATCGTTGCGACAAAACTGGGCGCGACCCCTTTTGCTTGAGCGACAATTTGTTCGAAAAGGAGAAGATAATCGGAATCCACGAGCTGAGTGGCCAGCTTGGGGCTGAGACTATGGTTGGTCCCCAGTTCCTTGGCGAGCTCTTCTGGCATTCTGGGAAGGTTCTCCCAGAGCCGTTCAAGTCGGTCCTGGCCGATCTGAACCGGCGGGACATCGGTCTCAGGATACATTCTAGCAGCCCCAGGCCTTGGACGCAGATAGACAGTGGTCCCGTCAGGGTTTGCAGCTCGTGTTTCTTCTGGAACCCGCTCCACAGCCTCCCGGGCACGCTCTACGACGGCCCTCAAACCGTCTTTCGAATTCTCGAGACTATCTACTACGATAACGAACCCATCAAGATCTCCACACCCCAGCTTCTTAGCGACTTCTTCCACGTGGTTTGAATCGATTCCATAAGCAGGGAGCTCGTCTGAATGAAATATTCCTCCGACTCTACCCCAGAACACCGCGCGTTTGGCCATTTCTGTTCCGAGCCGGACATTGGGAATGAGTTCGCGTTTGAGCAGGCCTTTGAAACTAGGAAGTTCGAGAGCCAGTGCTGCTCCTCCCTGGTTGAGAGCGGATTGAACGATCTTCGATTCTGAGTCCGAAAGGATGTCGGTGATGTCCACGAATTCCTCTTTGATATCTGAAGCTTTTACGTTTCTCTGTCGGAGTTCATCTCTGATCTCGAGGAGCGCCAGCTGCCTTTGAACTTCGTAGCCTACAGCCTTGGAAACGAGTTCGAGTTCCTGGACCCCCTTGACCTCAATGAGGGCGCCGTTCTTGATCGATACGTTGAGGTCTTGTCGTATGCTTCCTAGTCCGCGTTTTACCTCCTTGGTTGCCCGAAGGATTCGACCTATGGCGAAGGCAACTTTTCCAGCCTGTTCGGGATCATGGATTACTGGCCCCGTTGATACTTCTATTAGCGGAACTCCCAGCCGATCTATACGAAAGATTACCGAGGTCTTTGTGTCGCCTGTTTTTCGTCCAGAGTCTTCTTCAAGTGTTACTTGTTCTATCGGGACTTCTACTCCTTCCACAGTTATTGAGCCGTTGAGTGCGATGACCGCGGTTCGCTGGAATCCGGTTGTGTTTGACCCGTCGATGACCACCTTTCGCATGACGTGAACCTCGTCCATCGGTTTCGCGTGGAGAAGCATACTCATGGTCAGGGCGACATCCAACGCTTCCGGGTTCAACGGGTGGGAAGGTTCCTCGTCCAGCTCTACTAGGCACGTGGTTTCCGGATCTGCCTCGTAGGTGATCGTCTTGCCCTTGTGAAACTCGAAAAGAGCGGCGGGATCAATTTGGCCTAGCTCGCTTTGTGTGGGCCTAAGTCGCCGTTCGAAGGTGACTGTGGGCGGCTTTGTCGATAGAATGGTTGGACAATCGCAGAAGAGCTTGTGCTCAGTGTCGAGTTGTCTGTGTATCTCGACACCGACCTTGAGACCAACGGCGTGATAGTCTATCGGCGACTAGGAAGCCTCCACCAATGTCCTCGAAGTCATTTCACCTGCAACCGGCTGAAGCATCATGTCTCGAATCTTACCGGCTGATTTGGTCTGGGCTGCAACCCACATCAGCTTGACGACAGCCGTTTCTGCAATCATGTCTTCAAGAGGAGTGACTCCTAGGTTGAGCAGGTCGCGTCCGGTGTTGTAGACGTTCATATCGACGCGTCCCCAAATTGTCTGGGAAGTCATGAAGACTGGAACCTCCTGCTTCAACGCTTTTTTCACGGAATCGAATAGGTGCCCGGAAACATGACCTAGTCCCGTTCCTTCGAGGACTATTCCTCGAGCGCCAGTGGAAACCGCCGAGTCAATCATTCCAGGGTTCATTCCGGGGTAGAACTTGATCAAGCACGCATGTTGGTCAAAACGAGACTCCAAAACCAGTTTCCGGGACTTGTCTCTCTTCGCTACTCCTTTGCTGAGTTCGATCTCCCCAGTCTTGAGATCGTAGCTCGCCAGAGGGTTGGAGTTTATCGACCTGAACGCGTCTCTGCGACTCGTATGACACTTTCGGACCCTAGTGCCCTGATGAGCAACGATGATGTGGTCAGAGAGGTCTCGGTGCATGGCAACACCAACAGTGGCAATGTCGGCACGAGCGGCCAGGGCAACGGCCCCCGTGAGATTCGAGGCCGCGTCTGAGCTGGGACGATCAGAAGATCGCTGAGCTCCAACAAGTAGGACTGGAACAGGGATGTTTGCAAGGGCGAAACTCAAAGCTGCCGCCGTATAGTGTAGGGTGTCTGTTCCATGGCTTATGACAACCCCCTCTGCAACGTTGGCTATCTTTTTGGCGACTTCTTCGGCCATGCCCTTCCAATGGGTTGGGCCTATGTTTTCGCTGTACTCGCTGAAGAGTATGTGAGTGTCAATCTTTGCAATTGATGAGAGTTCGGGGACGACGCTTGCTAGGTCGGCAGCTGTGAGTGCAGGCTGCACGGCACCAGTGCGGTAGTCAACCCTACTGGCGATGGTCCCGCCAGTGCTGATAATTGCGACCTTGGACAACCCGGCATGATTCGCCGGTGGAGAAGGCTTGGTGAAATGAGGTTTCTCTCCCTCGCCGATGACCTCTAGCTTTTCTGTTCTGTCGAGAGAGATGCCCACGTTATAGCCGTTTTTCATTTTCAAAACTATGTGAGTGGGATCAGAATACTCGGACCGAGGAATCAAGGTCCCTTCGAACACTTCGCCAGATTTCGAAGTGAGACGAATTATGCTGCCAATCTTTGCCCTGGACTTCCTCAGCTTTTGCAGGACTCCTCCATGGTACCCCTCTAGGGCAAGAACGGTCATTCGTGCATCACGCCTTCAGGGTGAACCAGCAACTCGCGTGTCCGGTTAAGGATTCTTACACTACGCTCTTGGATACATAAGGTCCATCGTGCGTGTAGCCGAAACGCGAGTAATACCCCTTGGTGCCGAGAGCACTAATCACTAGCATTTTTCTGCGATCGTATTCTTCGCGAGAGATTCGTTCTGCTTCTGCGAGAAGCTTGGACCCGTATCCCTTGTGTTGGAAGGCGCCTGCCAGCCTGTCTCCGACTGGAACTGTCTGCCCGAATACGTGGAGCTCCCTGATGATTGCAGTGTTCTGTTGGGCAATTTCAGGTCGGTGAGCATTCTCGGTGGGTATCCTGACTCGAACATATCCAACGAGGATGTCATGTTCGGGGTCCTCGAAGGAAAGGAAAATATCAGTTCCGCCAGACCCATCGTAATTCACTTTCTTGAGCTGGACTTGTTCCAGGTCTGGACTCTCGCCGTTCTTGAGGTAGGTAATCCCGACCTCTCGACATCTTATGCAATGGCATCTCATATTCCGATTCGTAAGCTCTTGTTGAACGAGCTGGCGGAGATTCCCGTGCTTCACACCGTCCGCAATCCCATCGACCGGTATCTCTCTCTGGATCCTCATGATCCTGACCCATCGTGGAACGTACTGTTTGATCTCGGCAATGAGACGGGCAGATTGTTCCGTGGAGTAGGGCGTGTACTCTCCTCTCTTCCATTCCTCATAGAGCTGTGTTCCGGGAGTAACAAGGCATGGATAGATCTTCAACATGTCGGGCCTAAAGTTCGGGTCTTCGAAGATTCTTCGGAACGCGTCCAGATCCCGTTTCGCGTCGCAGCCTGGTAGTCCGAGCATCATGTGATACCCGACTTTGATTCCTGAATCTTTCAGAGTCTGCGTTGCCTCAACAACGTCGGCGACTGTATGATCTCGGTGAATTTTCTCGTATACATCATCATAGAGGGTCTGTACTCCGATCTCAACTCGTGTTACCCCCATAGAGAGCATGTGGTCGACATGGCCACTTCGCGACCAGTCGGGCCGGGTCTCAACTGTAATCCCAACGTTTTTGACGGTTGCTGATTCAGCGCGATTCTTCGCTTCTTCCATGGAATCGGAATCGACCCCATTCAAGGCGTCTAGGCATCTTTTGACGAAGTCTTCCTGATATGTTCGCGGCAGAAAAGGAAAGGTCCCACCTACAAGGATCAGCTCCACCTTGTCTACTGGATGTCCCATCGCGTGCAGCTGAGTAATCCTGCTCTGAACCTGGAGGTAAGGGTCGTACTGATTCTCCAGAGCTCGCATGACAGCTGGCTCCTTTCCCGTATAGGCCCTGGGGACACCTACGTCAGGCCCACCTGGGCAGTATGTGCATTTTCCATGGGGACAGGCGTACGGCTTGGGCATCACGGCAACAGTGGTTACACCGCTAGCACTTCGAACCTGTTTTCCCATCAGGAAGGGCTTGAGCCTGACTAGTTCGGAGCCAGAGACGCGCTGGAGAAGATCAGAGTTAGGGGGAACGGTTGGCGAGCGGTGCAATCGGCAAACTTCGATTTTGATCCGGTTGATGTCCCCTCGAGAAAGATGGTCAAGACTGAGAAGGCGTTCGATTATTTCGATGGAGACGTTTTCGGCTGTCTGGCTCAATATACGAACACTCCCGTCGTGCTTTCTCAGGGAACTGGGGCCTCGAGCTGGCCAGTTATGGGTTTCCCGTATACTCGACCCTTCCACGAGAATCCCATTCCTAGCGCTCCTCTGACAGTGGAGTCGATACCGATTCCGATGTAGAATAGGACAGCGAATGGGAGGAGTAGCGCATAGAGAGGACTGACCCGGATAGATCGGTCAAGAATGATCAGTCCGAGCCATAAGAAGAAGGCCATGAATGCACCTGTGAGGAAATAGACGTTCATGGGCGTTGCTGGTGCAAGGTAAATCCCGTAGCCGAGTACGACAAAGGGCAGAACGAGAAATGCGAACAGAAGTACCAATCGGTACGCGGCTCGAAAAAGCGGATGATTTCCTGAGACCGAGTAGAAGTTCTTTCTCCATCCTCGCCAGATCTCTGGGAGGCTCGAATACATTCGGACGCCTAGCGAGTCAGAGGCTGTGACCATTCTGAGCCTGAGACCATTCGCTTTGATCAGCCTGCCTAGTGAGTAATCCTCAGATATTCTATCTCGGACTGCATAGTGTCCGCCGACTTTGTCGTAGGCCTCGCGCCGAAATAGCATGTACTGGCCATTTCCGAGGGCCCAACGCGGTTTGCTGTCGTCGTTGACCCACTTGCCACCAACGAACAACATGATCAGCCAGAAGATGGGGGGTTGGAGAAGTTTCTCCCAGAAAGTTCGAAGAATCGCAGCCGGAGCAAGAGTCACCAGATCCGCTTTTGTGAGTTCCAGATAGTTCACGGTCTTGGCGAGACTGTCGCGTGAGTGAATCGAATCGCCATCTGTGAACACTAGAAGTTCACCCTTGGCTTGCATGTAGCCTAGGTGGCAACCCCAGTTCTTTCCTACCCAGCCTTGCGGAAGAGGCTCTTCCTCGACAAGCTTGATCTTGCCATCGAAGGTCTTGAGGATGTCTTGGGTCCCATCAGTAGAATTGCCATCAACTACGATGATCTCTTTCTGAGGATAGTCTAATCCGACCAGTGAGGTCACGCATTCGGAGACTGTGTTGGCCTGATTTCGAACTGGAAGAATAATCGAGACGCTGGGACTGCTCATAGTGAATATGGATTTTTCTGGCAAGGCCGGGAAGTGCATCAGGGTGAGATACTCGTATCCAGCTAGAAGAAACACTAGGGTCGATTGAACGATAAGTAGAGTATCTATTACCAGAGACAACGCACGGAGTCCCGAAACTAGTTCGTGGACCCTTGTTGCACGGCGTTCTAGATAAGAGCTTGGCAGTTCGACTTTTGGTGGGCTAGTCTCTCCAGCGGCCCATCATACCTCTGCGACCTGCCCAGCGACCGGCATAGGTTATCCATAGGATCGCGAGGGCGGCAATTGCGATTATCATGGCAACCAAGACCACCACGATTTTTTGGAACAGATCGTAGTCCGAGGTGTAGAAGCCTACAAAGACTAGAGATCCGGCCAAGAAAGCCGCTAGGGTCACAATTGACGCTACGGCTCGTGCCATAAGTCCGCGCGGCATCTGATTGACCTCTTTTTCCATTTGAAATCGACGAGAAACCATCGGTGCCTCCCGCTAATAAGGTAGCAGCCTAACGATGACTGGAGCCGTGTTCTGCGGGATTAAGATGATAGACTCTAACGAGTCCTCATTTCTCTGATATAGTTCTGTCCTGGTTTTCTTCCGAGGACGAACCTCTTCTCAGAATTCCGCCTGACTCTCTCTCTCGGCGAGAGACCTGGCTTGTTCATCGCCTGGATCTTAGGAGTCTGCTGCCGAACCTTGCCCGCCTTCGTGAGCGATCCGTGTGTCGGTAAGGATGATCCCCTTTAGGCCATAAACGGCTCATTGCTGCGATATATTGGTTCTCCTACCTGATCTAATTTCACGAGGGCCGGATTCTCTTCGCTGTCCGAATCGTCAATTCCAATCTTTCCCTCTTTCGTCGAATGCTGAAACCAATCCTCTGCAGGTAAGTCTCGAGACTAGCTCTCGCGTACACTCCAATCGTGTTCCGGTATTTCTTGTAAAAGCTGTGTCTTATTCCAAGCCTAGTCAGGAGCCGAGAAATCTGTTTCAGTCCATGGTAGTTGACTGAGGTAACTGTAAGCCTACCGGAGGCTTTGTAAATTGGGTGACGGAAGAAGCTGCCCTCAGCATCAAAGAATCCTCTCAGTCCGTACCCCAGCGTCCGGAGTGGGACTCTATTCATCAGAAGCCTCATCAGCCATGGATTCAATCTCCATTTGCGGGATCCAAAAACAGCGTAACGATGCAAGTCGCGCCAAATATCCACAGATGAAATGTAAGCCTGAATGTTGTTTTTTCCTTTGTATAAGAGGCGAGGTCTCACCCCGTATTCTCGTTTGAAGTTCTCTGCCCACTCTTCAGCAAAGTCTCTATCTGGGCCGGCAGCGACGCCTATAATGTGGGTTCTCCACTTCGACTGGTCGGTCGGGCGGAGGTTGTCTCCCAGCATTGCGCATACCACATAAAGTTTCGACGCACCGAGATGCGATCGAATTCGGGGAGCGCTTCCATACCTCTGAATGAAAACCTGTTGCGACTTGCCTCTGATTTGGACACCTCGAGAAAGAAGAATCTCCTTGAGCTTACGCCATTCAACGCCATATTTTTGCACTAATCTGCTCTGGCTTGAACCGCGTGTGTATTCCGCCGCTATCAATCGTGACAGACGCCTACCGCGGTTTCCTTTCCACCGGTTGCGATGGCTCAGCCGACGACGAACGATGTTTCTAATGCGGAAGCTGCGCACGCTGAACAACGATCTATCAAGTAGGTTGGCTATTTCGCGATCAGTTTTCCGGCGCCATGAGTTCATTAGCACAGAGATCTCGGAAGCGTTCCAAGCTCGCAATTTCTGACCTGGAATTGCGGGCTGAGGACAAAGTGAAGAGAGATGGCTGAAACTACCTATGGCATTTCTCCTGCACATCTGCAGCGAGTGGCTCGGATGGACGAGCCCTAGACATTGATATTTGGCATGTTCAGGGAAGTACTCAGTGCCCCGCCCCTAGAGGAACTTTCTTGCCTGATAAGTCTCGTCGGGTCTTTCCGAACTCTGGCATGCCACTGAGCTCTCTTTCGGAGAATACTGGTCCGTCGTGGCACACGAGATATGGGCCGATTACGCAGGCGGCGCAGATTCCGATTCCACATTTGAATACTCGTTCAAGGCTGACCTGTACCGGGCATCTTTTTTGCATCGCTAGATCGTATACTAGTTTCATCATGGGTTCAGGGCCGCAGGTGTAGATGGCATCGAAGCGTCCTTCCTTCAATACATGTTCGACGACCTTTGGCACCTGGTTCTTCTCCCCATAGGTTCCATCATCCGTGGCGAAGAGGAGCTTGAAGTGTTGGTCCTTGCTTTCATTGAGGAGCCATTCCTTGAACAAGAGTTCGCTCGACGTTCTCGCACCAGTGATCAGTGTGACATCTCGTCCTCTCAGATGGACGAGGAAAGAGATCAGGGGAACAAGTCCTGTTCCGCCGCCTACAACGAGTAGTTTGTGGTGGTGTCCCACGCTGAAAGGATGCCCGTACGGGCCTCGGACCCAGAACTTGTCGCCAATTTTCTTCTCCCAGAGGGCAGTGCTGACCGGTCCACCCTTCTTGATTACGACGCCCGCTTCCGACCTTCCGTGAATCGCTAGTACGCTCATGGGAACCTCATCTACTCCTGGGACCCATACCATGGCAAACTGCCCAGGCTTTGCGCTGTGCAGAGTAGAATCGCTGAACCAGAAGGAACGGATTGAAGGCGTCTCGTCAACAATGCGGTCGAGTCGGACAGCTCTGGGAGTGTGAAGCTGCTGGGTTACGGACTCCAATTCTGGGAGTCGTGCCTAGTGAGGCGTACTAATGACTTACGAGAGCCACAACCTCATCCAATCTCTTGATTTCGCGTTTGTCGTGATTATCAGACAAGACGAGACGTCGCGGCGTAAACTGGGCGTTCTTGCAGCCTGTCGACCAGTTTCATCATTTCATCGTAGTGGTGTTGTATGATCCCGGCGCCTTGTGGGCCCATCATCTTCTCCGCATTGCTTCTGCACTGGTTCATAGCCGTCAAGATTCCGTCCTTGGTGGGGTCCGTGTAGCTAGCGCCACAGTTGACGAAGACTGATTCTACGAAGTGTTTCACCTGTTGTTTCAGTTGTTCGTCCGTGACTGGTTGGTTGAGAAGCGTGGCGAACTCTCTATTCGCACTCTCGAAACAACTGAGTAGCTCGTCCCTAACGAACTCGGGCGTGATCCTTTCGCTTGGAACGTCTGGGGCTTTGTATGTCTGGGTCATGGGAGCCGTTTATGACATATGTTATATAAAGCCGTATCCCCGAATAGACGGATAAGGGATGCCAGAGACCGGGACAAAATCTAGCATTGATGAGACTCTTCTAAACCGGTTCCTTAGCGAGATCAAGAGCAGGGTTCCATACGTTCTCGAAAGAGAAGGAAGCGAGACCTTCGTCAATCCGACGCCCTTGGAAGATCTGACCGAGCCGCTCATTGAATGCGCCCGTGTCGAATATGGCATTGCAATACCTTCAAAGAGCATCAAGGTCTTTGGAAAATTCGATTCGAAGATTACAGGAGGCTCGGTCAAAGTTCGCCCAGCCGTCGAAATAATCGAGGAAGCAATAACGTCTGGCAAGCTAAGAACTGGTCAAACGGTCTTCGAAGCAACATCCGGCAACTTTGGTATCGCCCTCGGAATGCTGGAAAAGATCGGAATCAGCGTCGTTTTCCTAGTTTCTAGGAAGCTTCAGAGCGGGGTCCTAGATGAGCTCAACAAGAACTCAGCCAGGACGGTGAACCTTGACATCGACATCTGCCCTGCACCTGGGCTCGCTATGGACCAGAACTCGGTTATTGCCAAGGTGACTGCGAGCAACGTTCGCCAACAATTGGCGGATCTCGGGCTCGACACATCTCAGTTCGACAAGTCGCGAGTCGAGATTGAGGATCTCCTCGCGAGACAAGACGTGATCAACCTCGCTAAGCTCCTGGCCAAGATTTACGGAGGCTTCTGCCCTGAACAATACGATAACGAGCTGAACGTCAAATCACACGAGACTGTCACGGCACCTGAGATAGACCAACAGGTGAAAGAACGCGGCTTTTCGCTCGCTGATTTCAGAGTAATCTCCGCCTTTGGGACAGGAGGCACCTCAGCCGGCATGAGCAAATACCTCCAGAAAAAACACGGCAAGAAATCTGTGCACGTTGTCTTCCCGCTCAACCACCAAGACGTTGCGGGAATACGAACTAAGGACAAGGCCTGGGGCCTGAGATTCTATGATCCTTCCTTTTACGCAGGCCAACACGAGATAGACTTTGAGCAGGCTAGGCGGGTCCTCCGCTTCTTCGTCGGGAAAGGCTACGACATTGGCGAGAGTAGTGCCTTGGCCCTTTACGCTTGCTTACAGATGCTGAACTATGGAGTTGGCGACAAGTTCGTCGTGATACTCGCCGACGGAATCGACAAGTACAGAAGCACTCTCGGAACCGTGGCGCAAGCACCACCTCCACTCGAAGTCACCCTTCCACAGGCCAACTCCAGCGTAGCAGATTATGGCGAGGTTCTATGGACCCATGGCATGTTCATCCCGAAAGAGGATGGCATCAAACTACTCGCATCATCCATTGGGTGCGATGAGAATAAGATCAAGGTCGCGCGAGCATCCGATGTGCAATCGTTAATCTCGACCGAGAAGATTCCCAATAATATCACCAATATTCTGCCTAAGGATAACCGCAAGGTCTTACTGGTCTGTATGGCTGGAGGTACGTCGTTGCGCGTTGCACAGATCCTTGCGGCGAACGGAATACTGGGTCAAAGCCTCACTGGAGGAATAATGAGTCTGTCCGAGAACAGCAAGAAACAGCCCTCCGACCTAGTGCAGATGGCCGGAGACTAAGCGAACATTACGCTTTCTGCCCAGCACGAGCTGAGGACTAGTTTGTTCCCGTTCCATCAAAAGACCAGAGATCTTCGTGCCAACTAGGAGAAGAAGAGTCGTGTCTCTCCCATTGTTCTGACGTCGAGCTGTTCCACGTCGACCATCAGAGGAAGGTCCCTGACAACATTTCCCAGTAGCAGGCACCGTCTTGTTGGTATTCCTCTGACAAGGTAGCGAATCGTGTCGCTGTCAGCCTTGGCGACCTTTCCGATCGCCTCGATGTCGTGCTCATTTGTGAAGTTGAAGATGAACACGTTGTCCGCTTGCCTATAGATCGCCTCCTGAACCGTGTCCGGCTGGTTCGTGATGAAAGTGGTAAACAGTCCAATATGCCTCATTCGCGTAACAATATCGTCCCAGTAAGTATCCCGCAAGTACAAGTGAGCCTCCTCAGCGAAGAGAAACGCGGCCTTAAGCCAGTTCGACGAGAGAATCTTAGTAAGCTCTCCGAGAAATATCTCGACGAGTATCCGCCGGACGATCTGGCTCTGATTCTTCAGATTAACCACTAAAACTCCGCCTCCCTCAATAGTGTGGAGAATCCGTTCCTCGGTCAGCGGGTTCGCCTCGTCAAACAATCCGGATTCCATCAAGACCTGAAGCCTAGAGGTCAATGCTTCTCGGACACTGTCATGGCAACTCCACGACTGAACCGCCTGGATCACGGTTGGCAGAGTCAGATCCCCCCGAGCTTCAAGATCCTTCCAGATGGTCGTGAAGACCTTGGACGATGTTGCGGGAAGATCGAGAGCATGGCTCAAAACCCCTGCTACCGTTCTCAGTCCTAGTTTAGACATCGAGAAGTTTAGCCCGCTCCTCGGCGCGAGCACTGTCAGTCTAGCTGATGATTGTCGTCCGTCCCTTGATTTGTGGAGGTTGATGTATTCCCCGTTAACGTCCAGCACAATACAAGGCGCACCCCAACCTGCCATGGACAACAACAGTAGTTTTGCCAGGTGAGATTTTCCTGAACCCTTTCTTCCGGTGATTATGTTGAGACCGCCGTCTAGCCCGCTGGCGTCAACGCTGATCGGTTCGCCATCGTTGTGTCCGAGCTTGACTGGCATCTTTCCACCGTTCATTATGAGCCTGTTGACCGCGTAAGGTCGAATCTTTGATGAGGTACGCGATGGCAGCCATGAAGTGCTGGGCGATAGACTTCCATCCTGTGCGATGGTTCCGCGGATCTTGCAAACAGCCAGTCTCGTATCCTTCAATGCGTCCACCTGGCTCGAAATGTTCAGCGGGTCCACATCCTCTCCTGATAGTTCCCCATCGGTCATCACGTCCCGAAGAATGTCCTCTAGGACACCTGGAACGTTGGCGTATTGAAGGTCAATCGCTTGGACAAGCAAGCCTCTTGACTGAGCGGGATCCTCGATGACGAAATAATCGCCTTTCTGAACATGTTCGTCCGGGAAAGCGATGAGCTGCACCTCGTCAGCCTCCTTCCGGTAGATTCGCATCTAGGCCACGTACCTGCTTGTTCCGAAGGGTCCGAACAATGATCGTCGAAGATTCGGACGGGCCTGAAGGCTGACATGATGGTTGCTGGCAACGAATCGTTGGACCGCGAGAATCTCATTAGCGGTGAACGTGCTGAAGATATGGGCAATCCTCAACGTCTCGGGGTAGCCATGGAATATGACATCGGTCCCGGCAACCCGGCCGAGCGCGACGAGCGATTCTTGCTCATCAGCATCCCGGTCAATATCGGTTCGAAACAGGAAACCGTCTGGTGATAGCTTCGAGACGCAGACTCGTCCGAGGAATCTAATCGGATAAGCCGGATACTCGTTCTCGACAACCGATGTAATGTCGATAATGTGCGGGATCTTTTCGGCGTCGAAGAAGCCGAGAATATTCTTTCCACCAACCGTAAGCTGAGTGGATTTCGAGAGAGCGATCACAATGCTATTATTGTTGCGAGCAGCTGAGAGGATGCGCTGAACTCTGCTGGAAGGATTGTCTGGAGTACCTGCAGTCAACGACCCGTCCAGAAGCACAATACCATCCTTGAATGTAGTTGCGAGTTCTTCCTGAACCCAGCGTTCTACGTGATTCCTCAGCTTCGTCAGAACGCGGAGAGTCTTCACTGATAGTCCGCCGAATACCCGTGACTCGTCGTCTCGGTACTTTTCTTGTTGGCCATCGGAGTTTGGAATGTGGAAGAGCAATGGTCCCCAGCGCGTGAAAGCGATCCTCTCGGGTTGTCTCCAGACTGCGACCGCACGGATGGCGAAGATCATTCCAGTCTCGGTTTCGCCGATCTTGACGCTGGACGCGTCGCATGCGGCTATTGGTATAGTGTCTCTTAGTGGGTTGATGGGGCTGCGTTTCAAGCCCATGGCTATTGACGATGCCCCGATTTCGAGCTGCTCGTCAGAATCTCCATCGTCGAGTCCCATGTCCACGAGCGACACGGTTCGCGGGTTGAGTGTGGATCCGTGTAGCGATTGCATCGATTTTGTCGAGAGCTGTAGGAGTGCTTCGGGGATTGGATGTTGAAGTTCCTCCGGTATGCTTTTTAATTGTGCTAAAGGTTCAGTTAGTTCCTGGGTGCGGTGGAGCAAGGTTAGATTCCCCCATTATTGGGCGGGAGATCCCCTTCTCCCGCCTGTCCCCGCACCCTCTCGATTATCATCCTGGCGCGGTCACCTTTGTTTCATGCTGGGAAGTTGCCGCCCGCGCGGTCACCCCTCTCGCTATCTCGTGCGATTTGCGTATTCCCTGGATTGATAATCTGTAATTTCCTTCGTTGGTCCGTTCGACGATACCGGTCTTCCCCAACATCGCCAAGGTGTTGCGGACTGTCTTGACAGATTTTCCGATAGCCTTGCTGATATTCTCGGGACTCATATCGACGCTAGGTCGGGCCCCTACTGCATGGGCAACCCGAGTCGCTAGAAGGACGAGCGAGATTGAGTTTTCTGCCGACATTTCAGGCTTCAGAAAGACAGCCTCACCCTCAGGCGTGAGTTTGACCGTCTCGGAAAGATCGTCTACCATCGACGAATAGTCCGGTGCAAACGTCAGTTTCGATGCAAGTGAATAGTTGGGCAGGACCTGTGCTGCGAACCGCATCACCTCCTGCACTACCGTCTCTAGGTCGCCTTCGACTGTGTGTTTGATGTCTCCCCATTCGATCTGAACCTTAATCTTTGGACGCTCTGTCATTGCTTTCTACCTCTCCGGTAATTGCGCGGCTTTTGGCATCAGGGTTTGGATGACGATTCGTTGTCCCATTGTGGTCAATCTGTAGGAGCCTTTTCCGATTCGTTCTATGAGTTGTTCTCGGACTAGTTCGCTGAGCCGACCTGCTATGGTCCCGGTTACGCGCCCTGTGATCTTGGCCAGTTTCTCCAGTGAGACTGAATCGTTCTCTTTCTTTCCCATTAGGTAGAACATCCGAGCTCCCGCAACGTGAAGCATCATCAGCTCTCGATCCTTCAAAGCCGTGGTATCTTTCAGGATCACAACGCCCTCGGGAGAATAGGCGAGGACTCCAGCGCAGCTTTGGAGAAACTCCGCGCTGTCGACGGAGAGTACGAGCTTTGATGCTAGTTCAAGGGAAGGGTAGGCTTTCGAGAAGAAGATGACAAGTTCGCGAACAACATTCTCGGGGTTTCCGATGACTTTGGTCTCTGCCCCGTTGTGTCTAACCGTGACTTCTATCGTCCCGGTGGGCTGGCTGGGCTGAACTGAGCTCTGAACTGCTTCCAGGTCGGACAATTGTGCTCAGCCCGAGCGTTCCTCGTTGTAGATATATAACGATTTTCGGTCCCGAACAACTCTCTACAAGGTGTTACTCTGGAAAACGGGAGTGAAAGTGAAAGTGTTTCGCCGAAACAATAGGCTCGGGAAGTCATACAAGGTGTTACTCCCAGCCCTCTCAATAACACGCTAAGAGAATTCTCATGAATCGAATCTTCCACAATATCTTTATTTGATTAGTCCGGCCAGCCCTCGCACCAATGCACTATAATGAGCTCAAGATCCGCGTACTCAGCCTCTTCGAGTCTGCACAGGAGTTCGACAGTCTCAAAATCCGACAGCTCTTGGCCGCTGAAAAGACCCTCAAGTTGACGGACAAAGCGGTCGAGATGGCTCTCATGCGCTACTGGAGACAAGGACTCCTGAGCCGCACCCGTAAGTCAGGGATGTTCCATTACTCTCTTACCGAACGAGGCCTCGCTCGAAAGGAGTGGTTGATGAATAACAGATGAGTCCGACTTTAAGAAATCGTCTTGGGCTCTAATCTAACTTCAGAGTCATGAAGATCTCATCTACGTAGCCCTCCTGTAGCCATCCCGGCACTCTTCCGGATTCTTCAAAACCAGCTTTCCGATACAGGTTTTGTGCAGGAGTATTTCCGTCGAAGACGCCGAGCCAGATTCTTGCGAGATGCAACCTCATTGCCAAGGTTTTCACTGCGTCCATGAGCATCGTGCCAACCCCCAGACCTTGATACTCCGCCTTTACTACGATTCCGAGACTCATGGTGTGCTGCATTACTTCTGCTGAATCCTTGGAAAGATCGACTGTGCCGACGGGCTCGCGAATCAACTCATCCTCGCACACTATCGGAAAGACATGCCCAAAGTCAACTCGCTGTTGGTAACCCCCGAGCGGCCAAGGATACAGATCTTCGAATACTCCAGAGGCAATTCCCCGGATAACGTTGTGGTGGGTGATGAATTTGTCGAGAAGAGGGCGATCCTCCCGTTTGTACCCTCTAATCTTGAGTTTTGGAGTCTTCGCCTTCTCTACTTCTATCCGCTTGTAGAGACCAGGTCTCGCGTAGCCTCTCTGAGGCTTTGATTTGTACGCAGCTCCGAGATCTTTGAAGAGAATGTTGTAGTCAAACCTCCTTCCGTCCAGAGAGACCGTTCCCGGCAACGAAGCGCCAACAATGTATCCGAGAGCCTTCAGAGCTTGAAGCCTTTTTCTATCGTATCCGAAAACTGTGGTTGTTACAACCAGCTTCTCGCCCGCAACAGCCGTTTCTTCAACAACCCTAGTCGCTTCTTTGAGACCTAGTAAAGAGTCCGTTACGACCCGGAATCTCGCGGTCGGAACATGCTTGTCTCTTCCCGTGTGATAAGAAAACATCGCGTCGATTGCCTTGCCTTTCAATAGAAGAAAACTGCTGCCGATTGCAAAGTGCTCTCTGAAAAGACCGTCACCGACAGGAAGAATGTGGCCGATCTGTAAACTCCTGTCATTTAGATAGCCACGGGCCTGAACTGGATCGTGTTCGAGCGGGACGATTTTCAAAACATTCCCGCAGGCACTGTCAGATTCTTAAGACTAGTTGAGACCTGTCTCGAACTCAATCGCTTGTCAGGTTCTGAACTGGTTCAACCCCCAGCGCTCGGTGTTCTCTCCCAATCGTAAGGCAGAAAAGACTATGTCCTAAACGCCTTGGGTCAGCGGCCGTAGTCTAGCCTGGTCTAGGACATAGCTTCGAGCAGCGTCCAATGGGCTTCCAACCCAACGACCCGGGAAGCCGTCTAAACAACGGCTCGGGACTTCAAATCCCGGCGGCCGCACCAAACCTAGCCAAACCTCGTCAGGGACGAACAAAATTTGCGGAAATCGGGCAGCGATTTGAACCGAAAGGGTGGTGCACTGGTAGCGCACCGCACCAAAGCCGGAGAAACTCAGGCCAATTGCTATGGGCCGACTTGCCTTGAGTGTAGCTACGCCCATCTCCATTCACGGTTATGGCGAGGTTACGAAATGCGTGACTGACTGCGACCAAAATAGTAGAAGAAAGCTCCTGGACATAGAGGATCCACTCAGAGTCTGGGTAAAACATCTGAGTTGCAAGACAATCTCATAATTCAAAGACGCACACGTTAACACACGATATCGCATTTCACTTTTCCGACAGAATACTGTTCCAAACCTCTTAAGAATATAGCTGAATTGCCAGTTATTGTCTTATCTTGTCGGAAGCAGATTGCGTATCCTTATGGACGCCGGGTTATCGAACCGACCAAGTCGCCAAGACAGCTCTAGTGTCAGGCCTAATTCTCCTTACAGTTCTTGGATCCATCGGTACCGTTCTCCCTGGGATAATTCAGGCGTTGGCTCCTTTTTCATCTCCTTCCCCGACGACCCAGAATTCGGGATGTTCGACAACACCTTCGAACGCTACGACAGCATCGACCAGCTGTTCAACAGCGAATTCGGGATCGAATAATCCGCAAACCGTCGGCGCCGATGGCGTACCGAATATTCCTCTACCTAGAACAATTCTCTCTAACCTAGACACTCTGGGTGGAGGGAACGGATGGACTCAAGATTCTGCGCAGAACCTTACACTTCACAATTCTGCTATTAGCATGCGACTCCTCGGAGGGGCCGATCCCCACGATGTCCTTCTGGGAACAGATCCTCAGATCGCGCACTCGCGAATGTCTTGGAGCATTGAAGCAAACATTAACGATAGCTGGCTGCCTATCCCCCCAACTTCAAACTCGTTCCGTATCTTAGGCACCAACAAGACAGGTACGTATGCCCTCAGAAATATGACCCTGACCAGAGGAGCTTACTCCCTGGCCCTACTGATCGCATACGAGGCGACAGTTCTGGGACCTCTAAAATGGGACATTAGCTTCTTACCTGCTAACACACTCAGCTACCGAATAGTCTACTCTTGGTCGAATCTTCCGACATCCTCGAGCCTCAATGTCGGATCAAAGACTCTCTCGGTGAGAGATGGTCTCTCAAACTATGCTTTCTCTTGGGCAGACGTACCTGCAACGTTGAATTCCACAACCTCGATGCTTGAGAATGGTTTCAGCCTCAACATCAATCTGGGATTGATCAGAGCGAACAGGGGCCACGGACTTCCAGTTTCAACGGAAGGTCTTTCACGACTCGACTGGACGCTACTTCGTCTTCTATTATAACGGGTCTTCCATCTACTATGCATCCTCTCCGGATGGGATTACCTGGTCAGCCAAGCAGTCGATGCCGACAGGTTGGCCCAGCTTCCTCGACGCGCCTACATCTCTCCCCTCGGTCGCATATTACGGAGGAAGAGTTGTCGTAGCGGCTGGTGACTATCTTAGCAATAGCCTCTCCTACAATGCGAACGTGAATCTGCACCTGCGTTACTCCATCGGCACAATATCGGGTGGTAGCATAGCGTGGGCTACAACTGGGAATGCGACAGCGTCTGTCTATCACTGCTTGGGAACGTTTGGATGCAACGCAATACTGGGCGTAAGATACGTCTATGCCATGCTAGCGCCGAATGGAGACATCGCGTTTTCTTATAACGCCTACAACGGAACTACCAGTTGTTGCAACAACTACCAGTCAGTAGGCCTAATCTATCTGCGAGGAGCTTCGCAGTATTCAGCTCTGGTCAGATCTTACCAGGATTGCGGTAACGGACCAGGAGCCAGTGTCGTTGTTCCCGAAGGGGATCCTGGCAATGGTGTCGTACGCGTGGTCTACGAAGACCTCCCTGCAAACGGGACTTGCTTGGGAGGGTACCTGCAATTGTCTTCGGTTACGTATTCTTCGATTTCTAATCAACTGGGAAGCGTCGATCAAGCTGTCAGCCAGAACGTCCAGAACCACGTGTTCTCAGTCACGACAGACGCAGGGTACAATATTCACGTCGTTTACTTGGTAAACTACGGCAACTCTGGAGGACCCCCGCCTGTCTCGTACATCTACCATAAAGTAGGCTCGTCATGGACAAGCCCGGCTAGCCTTTTTCAAAACAACGTAAACATCGGGTTCACAGGAACAACGATAACCACGGATCTCTCGACAGATACCGTTTACGCGCTCGCATGGATTGACGAGGGTCCTGGGCCTCAAGGATATGAGGTGTACACGATGGTCATGACCAGCAAGACGCCAGCCCAGGACGTAGCCTGGCACGACTCTACAACAATCGCTCAATTCAGAAATCGAGTGATCAATCCCAGCACAGGCTCATTCACCATCGGATCAGCACTCGCGCAGTCAAGTTCTACAAACGCAAGCAAGATCTCGCTAGTTTGGACAGAGGGTTATGTCGCCCCGTACAACATAATGTTCGGAGCGATTCCCATCCAGACGGTCTGGTCACCGTATGCCTCTCCGAGTTATCCTTGGAATGGAAACGGGATAGCCCCCAACGGGCAATACATCCGCAACCTCGATGAGGCAGTGTCTCCGAACACGGGAACTCTAACGATAAGCCAGACTGACTTCAACGTGCCTGGACGAGGCTTGAATCTTGAGATTACTCGCATCTTCGGAGGCGCGTCAAGAGCACCCGTGGGTATAGGTTGGGGGCTCAACTTTCCTCTTTACGATGGCACCAACAACGTGGTCTATCTCTGGAACGGTGAAAGCTACAAGTTCCCTGTAAACTGGCTCAACGGTTGCTATCCACATTGTTCTTGGGAGAATCATCAAGGAGAATACTTCAGGCTCGTCCAGAATTCAGACTACACGATCGATCTAATCACAAAGATTGGTGTTATCTACCATTTCGACAATACGGGCAACTATTTTCTATTACGTATTACCGACTCCACAGGAAACAACTCCGAGAATTTCAACTATAACGGTCTGACTATATCTTCGATCACTGACACTGTCGGACGTGTCTTCCTATTCTGCTATACCAGCTTCAACTACCTAGCCAGTATTGACCAAGTGTCCAGTGGCACTTGTAGCAGTGAAACCGGTTTTGTAAGGCGCGTATCCTATTCATACTCAAACCCGGCGGGAGGCACTTATGATCTGGCCAGCGTGACCGATCCTGCGGGACGGACTACTCAGTTCCAGTACAGTGCCCTCGCTGATTCAAGTGCTACTCGGTATTACATTTCACGAGTAACCTATCCCACAAGTTGGTATTCGAATTACACATATCTCGGCGACACAGTCTCGCAGTTACCTTACAACAACTTTGTCTACCGAGTCGCGAAACAAATAGTCTATTCGTCAACTGGAGCCATAATCCGTCAATTCACGTACTCGTATCTTCATGACTCAAACAGTGGAATGATGACGGCTGCCACGGTGACCGCGTATAATGGGACGTCGGTTGGAAACTACATCAACTATGCGTACTCGTTTGGAGTAGTAAAATCGAATGTGTCCGATCCTCAGCATCCTTTCGTAAGAGGAACTATCCAGACCTTCGGAGTCCACGGGGAGGTTCCCCAGGAGACTTTCCTTGTGACCGATGGGTCTGGAAATATTGGGAGCTACACCAACTATTACAGGTACGATTACTGGGGAGATTTGATCTACACGCGCTCCGCAATCAACCCTTCAGCAAAATGGTACCATGACTCTTTCAACGCATTCTACAACAACGGCTTAGCTCCGGGGTTCAACTCTTTCCAAGAAACCTTCAGCCAGCAAAATATTACAGAAACAGACAACTTCTGGTACACGTACAATGGTACTTGGCGCGTCAGAAACGGAGCGTACAACGGTACAAGCCCTTCCAGTAACCCAACTCATCAAGAAGGCTTTTTCGCTTGGACCAACGCAACCACCCCTTCCATATCCCTAATCGCGTCTATCTACATCACAAAACAAACGAGCACGTCGGATGCGAGAGTTGGTCTCATCACACATTATCCGGGACATGGGATGAGAAAATGGGCCCTGGTAATTCACAATTCGACATCAGGGGTCAAACTCTCGTTGTTAGACGAGTATGTCGCGTGGAGGGTGGAGAACCCTTGTACCCTAAATTACAACAGTTGGTACCGGTTTAACTTCACGACAAGCGGCAGCCAGGCATGGGGATCCGCAACCGCGCCGGGCGTATCATGCTCCGTATCAGGAACCTTCACATCAAACGACATATCATTAGCCACGGGCTTTGGCCTATACTCAGGAGGATATTCCGCACTCTTCGACAACGTCACCGCTACAACCGTCGCTCTAGGAATAACCGGAACAAGCTTCTCAAACTCTTTCTACCAAAATGGCGCTCCCGGCACGACAGTCCACGGACTCCCGGCTGGACGAGCAGCGCTCCAGAACGGGACGAGTTCGGCCCCGATCGAGACATACTATAGTTATTCGTCCTGGGGAGGGCTGAACCAGGCCAAAACCCGGCTGGGCACCGGGGGAGCTACTCAATGGCTGCAGACGTCAAGGACGTATGACGCATTCGGGAATCTGCTGTCTGTGATGGACCCTCGAGGCAATTACACTTACCTGACCTATTCGGCAGGCTATTTGTTTGCGTATGTGACAAATGAGACTCAAGTACTAATCCCCGGCTCGACGAAAATCACCCAGCTCTTCACTTATGACATGAACTTGGGTACGCTTAGATCTAGAACCGATCCGAATGGGAACATATCGACGTATCAGTACGACATTCTCGGACGTCTCACGAGCACCGACTATCCAACAAACAGTCCCGGTCAACCACAAATTGATGGCTCGGCTATCGCTGAGTGCTCCAACCTTACCCAGTCTTGTTCCGTGGCCTTCCAGACATCGCACCCCAATGACATCATCATCGTCTTTACGTCTGAGACTCTTGACCAGGTCGCAGCAAGTTGTACTTTTTCGGTCTCTGACACTGCTGGTCTGTCTTGGACGCTCAGGGCCGGTGTGTCGGGAAGGAACGACGGAACCACTGGTAGCAATCGGGACCAGATTGCGGAGTTCTGGGCGAAGAGCACCGGCGCGTTGTCTTCTGACATGATTAATGAGTCGATATCGAACTGTGGACCCAACTACAACGGGCTCCAGGTCTTCGCGATTAGCGGTGCTAACTTCAACAGCCCATTCGACCCGAACTCAGCTCTACCGGGAACAGGTACTGACGCCATCAGCGGCCAACAGGCAACTACTTCAGCAACAATATCGACGACCAACTCTAAGGACTTAGTATTTGCCGGTGTTCAGCATGGCACCGGGGCGGTTGCGTCTCCCCAATCTGGCTTCACCTCGATAATTTCTATAGGGGGTTATGGTGCTGAGTACCAAATCGAAAACAGCATCGTCACCAATTTCGCCGTCACTTTCAGTTTCGGCGTTTCTTCGTATTGGCAGGAGATTGCTGACGCGATACAACTGTCGAACCAAGTGAGCTACCCGGACTACGTAAGGTACACTTACAACGACGCAGGAAATTATGTCGATGCGACAAACGAAAACGGATGGTTGACACGACAAGTTTTCGATGGCATCGGTAGAACCAGCGGTCTACAGAGATTCCTCGGAGGAATGTTGTATTCCAACACCCCTAACACGTACAACTGGATGGATGAGACTGTTTCCACGAGAGACTCGCTAGGGTACTTCTATCAGAACTCCTACGATGCGATTGGTAGGATAACAAGCTCGACTACTCCGGACAACAAGATCGTGTCTCAATTGTATAATGACACTGGCTCCTGGAGCCTTACAACCGACCCGGACAGCAATTCTCGCTGCAGTGTCTATGACCGCCTCGGACGCCTCATCAGCGTTGTGGAATACGCCAATTCAAACTGCACAGCTAAAGTCCTGAACGGCTATTCGTTCGTCACCAACTACTATTACGACGAGGTCGGAAACCTAAGAAGAATATCCAATGCTGCGACAAAGTCAACCTCGTACTCATACGACAACCTCTACAGACTCTTAACCGCAAACTACCCTGATGGTACAAGTGAGACCTACAGTTACGACAAGAACGGAAATCTCATCAGCAAGATTGATCGAGCTTCTCTGAAAACTCTCTCTGCTTATGACTCACTGAATCGAGTCACAACCGCTACTTTCTGCGGAGCAAGTACTGCAAAGACAACCGGGACAAATT
This sequence comes from Candidatus Bathyarchaeota archaeon, assembly GCA_005881615.1. Classification (GTDB taxonomy): domain Archaea; phylum Thermoproteota; class Bathyarchaeia; order 40CM-2-53-6; family 40CM-2-53-6; genus 40CM-2-53-6. The sequence goes on along the minus strand of VBBR01000067.1, from coordinate 6,006 downwards.
ACGCTTACGACAAAGACAACAACATAGTATCGCTTCAAAACCAGAACGCAACAATAAGCTACCTCTACGATGCGCGTAATCGGGTCCTAAATGAAACATACAGAGTAAACCCAACAACTAGAACGATTACCGACCTCGGATGTTTCGGCAGTGGAGGAACTATTACGCGGTCAGGAGGAGGCGTCAAGACCGTCAGCTTCACATTCAGCTACCTGGGCGAAATGCTGTCTGGCCTAGTTTATCCAACAACAAATGTGCAGAAGCCGAACATCGCGGTCAGCTACTCCTATGACCAGGCCGGCAGACTGCTTAACGTCTCATCGCCATTCGTTGTCTTCGCCAAGTTCAGCTACGACTCAGACGACCGAACTAAAGGAATTCAGTATGGAAACGGTCTCATAATGAACTACACCTACGACCCAATGAGCAGGATCTCCTTGGAGCAGCTCAATAACACCAGCACTCATACGACACTGCTCCGGCTCGCCTACACCTACAATAACACAGGAACCGTTGCCAGTCTCACGGGCCAAGTCAATCAGGCCAAGGTTAACGAACAGTACAGATACGATCCGCTCCAGCGTCTCACCAACTCCAACATTACAAGCCAAGGAGCAAACAGAGTATTATCATACACTCTTGACAATCTTGGAAACAGGCTGAGCCAGACTGTCAACGGCACCATAACCAACTACACGTATAACTCTACAAACAATGAACTCAAGTCAGCCGGAACAACCACCTACACGTACGACGGCAACGGCAACCTGCTGTCAAAGACAACCGGGTCCACAACATGGACCTACACTTGGGACCCAGGTAACCACCTCCTCCAAGTTGCAAACGGGACACCCCAGGGAACATACGCTTACGATGGAAGCGGGCGTATGGTGGAAGCGATGGAGGGATCGCCGACCAATTTCTTCGCGTATCTGGGTACGGCGACTCTCTGGAAGAATGGCACAGACTACATTTACGCGGGGTCTCGGCTCGTCGCATTCACGTCAGACAATCTGAGCTACCACACTCCGAGATACTATCACACCGATGGTCTAGGCAGCGTAAGACTCATGACAAAGGACGACGCTACCGTGTGGTATTCAGACGGATACCAGCCTTACGGGCAAGATAACGGAACCCCCACCTGTCCAACTTGCCCCACAGCTCCACAGCTGAAATTCACAGGCAAACCTGTTAGCGCAACGACAGGTTTGTACTATTACTATCACCGCTGGTACGACCCATCAATAGGACGGTTCATAAGTCCAGATTCCTTGGCAGGTCACAGAGCATACCCGCAGAGTCTCAATCGGTACCTATATGTTCTCAATAGTCCGACATCTAGCATCGACTCGGCGGGCCTTGACTGTTTTAGCAGCTGGACTGACTTTGGCGGCTGCGCTGGGGGTTTCCTAGAGACATTAGGGCCGGAAAATGGGGTTATCAACATCGGAGAGAAGCTGACTGGGGTCAATACTGATCAACTTGTAAGTTCCACTCTAGGTCCCACAGCAGCGCAGGTTTACACGGGTTCAAGGATGCTTTCTGGTGGTGCATTCCTCGCAAGTGGATTAGTCGCGGGTGCAGCTCTCCTTGCTCCTTTGATCGGCATTGGATCAGCTGGAGGTGGAGCGGCAACGGCACTCGGGGTCTGTGAAGAAGACCCACAAGCCTGCGAGCCACCACCTACCCCCCCTGAACCTCCGCCGACGACTTTCTACAGGTACGTCACAACCTCTCAACTTCAAAACCTCCAAGAGGATCCTGTGCTCGTTCCAGGCGGGCCTAAAGCGGCCGCGTTCTTTACGGACGAAATCTACGACAGTCAATCCTTAGCCTTTCAAAGACTGAGTCTCCCTGAACTGAAGGACTTTAGAATCGCGTTTCAGTTCATTGATAATCCGGATATTACAGGCCCAGACATTGCACAACCAAGATTTACAAGTGCAGGCGAAATCATAACGCAAGGCGGTGGAATAGAGTATTTCATTAAGGAGATTGCAACGATCGAGCTGATCGGGGTACCTATCCCACTTGGACCATAGGTGATACTAACGGCAACGACTGACGAGGATTTTGACATAATTCTTCAGATTGATGAGGCAACAGCTCCATTGTCGGGTGGCCAGCAAATCCGTGGCAGGATAATTGCGATGCTGCCCTTGTCACGACCCCCCCCAGACCGCGGGGCGGTCATTCAGCTAGAACAAGATACACAGCCCTCTTTCCAAGGGCTAACACTATTCGTAGGCCGTCGTCTGAATATGGAAACCTGGAACGATTTTAGGGCAAAGAAACCGATTAGGGTCAATGTTAGCCTTCTCGACTCCGCGGAGCATGAGGTTGCTGCTGGGATAGGCACTCTCAGACGGGCGAGGTGAGAACCTGGTGGGCATAATGTCGGAGGTCGGAGCTTTACTGCTCTACGCTCGAAGATGAGTGGCGCGGGTGAAGATAGATAACTGAGCCTGAAACCCTGACGGGCTAATCGACGGGTAGCAACATCTTGAACCACGCGCCGCGCGACCGTTACCCAATGATTAATCGTCCGGCAAATTGAGAAGTTTGAGGGCACCATGAAGCCAAGACTTCCCCCAGAATTTGTTCCTGAGAACCGTCTAGAAGAGCTGTTAGTCGCCGCAGCCAAGAATACGGAAGTACGTCCGGAGTTCTATAGAGAACTAATAACCTCGTCAATACTCACCCTTGGGAAACTGCATTCCGCCCACACAGTCCCAGAAAACTCCCACCAATATGACACCGACAATGAGTCGGAGGTGAGGTTGGTTGAATACAAAGGACAGCCCGTTGTCCCCATCTATTCGTCCATGAAACGAATGACCGATGTCATCCCTTCAGAGTATTATGTCAATACTGGCTACTTCAACATCAACTGCAAGACACTGCTTCAGCAATTAGGCCCGAATAGAACGTACGTGTTAAACCCTGGACACATGGTTGTCTTGACTCTTTCACCGGAACAGGTTAACGCTCTTCTTGATGGAACCATATTCAAGAAACTCGAAGATGAACGGAAAATTACGATGAGCCTCCCGACAAAACAACGCATTTCCCGGCTATTTCCGATCGACAGAAGATGTGAGAGAAGCCTTCATTGGCCAGATCCACATTCCATCTACAGGAGAGCCTCCCCATCTTGCTTTATGCTTGAAACTCTCCGAACAGTCAAAACGAACGTTCGACCAAATTACAATAGACCTTGGGCCTACCGTACGATCTGCCCTAGGGGCAAAAGAGGTTCTGGATATTTTCGATCTGAGACAATCAATGAACTTATCAGCTAACGACATGGTTCGAATATTTCCGGAATGAGGAATCCCAACTTCCAACCTGCCCATTGGGCACCATCAAGAAGCTTGTCTGTGTTGCTTCATTAGGGGACAGGCAGGATCTTTTCTTGGGCTCGACTACAGGCCGAAAGTAAGGCCACCCATATGCACCCGTAAACTGGTCCGCGAACCCACCCCCCAGATGGGCCAGTACCCATTGGCATAACAAATCGGATTCGGGTATGTGCTTGGGGAACTGACGCCGGATATCGGTTCTCGCACCTTCTCCTGCGGGTTCAAATCCGTCCGATAAATTTGCGGTTTCGGGGTTGGCGTATGGGATTTGCACTTATATTGCGGTGTCCGGCGGCCGCACCAGACCACAAACTATCCTGTCTTTCTGACAGGCCTAAAGGCAACGATTAGCCACCACACGACTGCTTGTCCCGCGATCGTTATCGCGGTAAGCTCTAGTCCGCTGATCGCAAATAGAGGAACGAAATAGGTTAGAATTGACGCTGAAGGAATGCTTGCAGTCCTTCTCGGAACTTGAGAATTCTTGTTCAGCACTGTGGGCAGACTAAACACGGCCAGCCCAGCACTACCGATTGAGATCAGAATGTCCACCAAGCTCACTCCTCGCGCCTCCAGTCCTTACGACGCTCTTGCTCGTCTCTCACAAACCGTTCCAAGACCGCCAAATCCAAAGTCGTAACTCTACTTCGAAGAGACGAATGTACTGACATTGTGTTACCATAGGGGACTTAGTCCGGGTAAAGTGATCGACCTCAACCCAAGACCGAGAGCGGCTTAAGGCTAGAGCCAGCACGCCAACCGTGGCAGACGACGTTTACTTTTCTTTCATAGAGAATCGGAGGCCGGACCAAGTCTTGTCGATCGAACAGATCTTAAAATCAACCATGCCTGCCGCGAGCCCTGCCTCCCTGACAACGGGCTGCCCCAAGTCTGTTTGAAGTTTAGACGACTGTTTCGGCCATAGAATCCATAATCCAGCGTTCTTTGAATACACTCTCATGTGTTGCAGTCTTTCTTCTAGCTCTCTTCGAGACTTTGCAAACCAGAGGGTTAGGTTGGACTGGCCTCTTACACCATCTCGCAACACCACATTCTCTGGTAATTCGCCCAATGTCTGTCGGAACTCTGGAGGTGCTCCGACAAGGGAAACGGTGTATCCCGGTCTGATTCCGAGCTTCTTGGGAAGTAACGCCCCCGCGTAGCCTTCTAGGCGTGACCGAGCTTTAGGAGGTCCTTCAGGAGGGTGCTTGATGACGTCTTCCAGCCTTTCGAGGATCTGATCCCAGTTTGTGTAGTGTGCGTCGGGAATCTGAGCCTTGACCATTTCTACTTTCTCGGGCTCTCCGTCGACAAAGGCCAAGGGTATTGTTCGGGTTGATTTGTAGGATTAGTGCCATAGCCACATCACGTCCCTGAGAAGGTAACCGGGACAGGTCAATGACCACAAAGTTTGGAGGATCTTCTCTTTCGCGAAGCATGCTTGGGGTGAACTGGTCGTATTCCACAGCATATCCGGCAGAGCGCAGGTGATCTGCTTTCTCTCTGGCTTCGGCTGCGTTCCAGTGAATGAGCCTCACACGGTACAACGGAGTCCCCCGTGTTAGGTTGCGTTTGGGATCTCGTTACGGCCGTTTGATGTTGGTTACTCTCAGTTTGAACTGTAGAGTCTTGCCTGCCATTGGATGGTTACCCGATTTTCCGTAGGCCTTCTCGGGAGGAATTACGACCTCTTTCTCCTCGTTGATCTTCATGCCGATCAAGGCTTCATCAAATCCTTGGATGACTTTTCCGGTTCCGAGTGTTACTTGCAAGGGTTTGTAGTCTCGGGCAGGGTTGTAGAGTCCTGCGGACTTCGCTTCTTTCTCCATTGAAGTGTCGAAAACCTTCCCACCTGGGTATCGTCCGAGATAATGTACGGATACGGTGTCTCCTTTCTGGGCCTTCGTCTCAAGGTTACTCAATGCTGGTCGCAGGTTTTCTGCTACGGGCTCTGTAAATAGCTAACGGTCTTGTCGCGGGAGGTTTCGGGCGCGGTTCTTATCGATTCGAATTCCTGTCTGAGCAGTCCAAGTACAACCAGATCGTGGTAGCGGTTGTCGAAGAATACGGCATCCCGTAGGCGGGCTTCTTCTTTGAAGCCTAGTTTCTTAGCCAGTTGGACGCTGACGTTGTTCTCGGCATAGGTCCACCATTCGGCTCGGTGAAGGTTCAATTGTCTAAACACCTCGTCCAGTAGTAGGTTAGCTGTTTCTGTCCCGTATCCCTTGCCCCAAGCAGTCGTCTCCCCCAGTGCCAAACCGACATCAGCGGTTGTCACCCTTCGTTGGAATTGGTGAATTCGAATTGTCGCCCAGCCGATCGGCTTATTGCTGGATTTCTCTTCGATAATGTAGGCTCTTCTTCCCGTATCGTCTCCTTTCAGCTCTCTCGCGAATTCGGTCTCTAGCGCTTCCTTTGAGATCACATGGTCGGGAAACGAGCGGGCCAAACGCATGATCTCTTCGTCGTTCTGCCACTTGTGGAGTGTTATCAGATCTTCTCGTTCCAGCGCTCGGAGAACAACAAGCATTCCGGAGAGCAAGTCAATCGATCAATGTTCTGTTTTCGGGCAAGTAATAAGACAAGGCCCTCCAGGAGTAGGCTCTGTAGATGAAGGATTCATCTTAATACGCTGAGGTCG
>VBBR01000066.1 GCA_005881615.1 Candidatus Bathyarchaeota archaeon | reverse complement strand
CCACGCCCACGGTGGAGGCGCATTCTATCATGGGAACGTCTCGGGCGATGCAGAGGCAGAGCTTGTTCTGTGTGAGGGTGAAAGAGCGAACCTTGATTCCTGGTTGAGAGATGACGTCCAACGTGTGCTTGGTCAGGGGTATGCTCAAACGCTTCCCTCTGGATACTGGAATCTCTAGTCCTCCATTCTTCGTCTTGAACCCGTAACATGATACGAGCTGTTGTTTGACAGCATACGGGGTCCTAGCAGTGAAGCCTCTCCTGTGAGACTTCTTCCTTGCTGCTAGTATTCCCGCTGCTCTCGATATGGCGCAGAGCTTGTAACAGCTGGGAGAATCACAATGAGCGAGCTGGTTATAGGAGAGGAGTGAAAGTTTTCTCAGCGAAGACACGTTGTTAGCTAGACCTATCCGTATGGACTCGTTGACCATCCTCCTGAACACTTCCAGTAATCCTAGCACGTCCCGTGTTGGAGCATAGTGTTGCCAGACAGACTTGACAGCCAACAACGAACAACAAGGCCCAAAACCCTCCATATACGTCAGAGAGGAACCCGACGATAAGTTAACAGAACGCTCATCGCGTAAGGAACTTGGTCGTGCCGCCATCCGTCCTAGATGAATAAAGTGCCTACTCTAGGTGGCTCTAGATCCGGGATTCAGGCTAGCCGCTCGTGACTCTGGGCCCGTCTTGTGCGATTGTTGGCGCCTAGGTGAGCCTCGGGCGGGGTTTGAACCCGCGACCCTGCGGGGCACAAGAGACGTGCCTTTCCGCTTACGAGGCGGATGCTCTCTGGTGTCGAGAAACATCTACCAGGCTGAGCCACCGAGGCACCAAGCCAACGCTCGACAATGCTTTGACTTAAAGCTCCTACCATAATCAACCGTCTTGCTTCTAAATGAAAGGTCTGACAGAACACGAAATTATCCGCATTCTCACAAACCAGTTCTCCGGCAAACGAGGAATCCCACTCGGCTTCGATGACGACGTGTCCGCGATCCCTCTTTCATCCAAGACATGGATTATCGTGAAGACGGACATGCTTGTCCGCAGCACCGACGTCCCACCAGGAATGACTCTTCAAGAAGCAGGAAGAAAAGCGGTCGTCGCCACTGTCAGCGACTTCGCTGCAAAGGGCGTACAACCAAGAGCGCTGATGGTTTCCCTCGGGCTTCCCGCTCCTGCCACGAAGACGATGGTTCACACGATCACCCGCGGTCTCCACCTAGCGGCTCGAGAATACAAATGCAAGGTAATCGGCGGAGACACCAATCAAGCAGATGATCTCGTAATCGACATTGCTGGCATCGGCTTTGCAAGCCCGAAAACGATAGTTCGAAGAAATGGAGCAAGACCCGGAGACATCATCGCCATAACAGGACCGTTCGGAAAAACAAGTGCCGGCCTTAGAATTCTACTTTCAAAAGAGAAGAAAGATCTCTCGAAATATCCGTCTCTCGTCAGAGCCGTGCGCCAGCCAAAAGCGCGGCTCACAGAAGGTATTACCCTAGCTAGAAGTCATGCAGCTACCAGTTCCATTGATTCGAGTGACGGTTTGGCATCGAGCCTCCTCCAGATAGCGCAATCGAGCAGAGTTGGAATCGGCCTCTATGAGATTCCCATCGCTGCAGATGTCCGGACTTTCGCGAAAGAACATCGGTTATCTGCTTTAGAGCTCGCGCTTTACGGAGGAGAAGAGTATGAGCTCGTAGTAACCATCAAACCAGAGAGATTTTACGATCTGAAAAAACGTGTTCCATCGCTGACGAAAATCGGGATCGTGGAAAAGGAATCCTTCGGAGTCATAGCACGTCTTGATGGAAAGCGTATCCCGATCGAACACCGTGGCTGGGAGCACTTCACATGACCCACCCGCGGCCGCCAATCATCGATAGTAAGTTTTCGACCGTAACTTAGAAGAACTCAGCAAACTAGCCGAACAGTAACTGTTCATGTCCAAGGCAGGCGAGGTCTACAATGTTCCACGAGGAACAGCCTATCTAACAACACAACAGATCGTCACCTACACCACCTATCTGATATTCTACGTCGCCCTCGCGAGAATTCTGAGACCGGACGAGGTCGGCCAAGTCTCCCTCCTCCTCGCCGCCCAAGCAGCATTCGTCGCTCTAACACAGCTCGGACTACCCTCGGCAGCAACCCGCTATATCTCAGGCAACATCGGAAGAGGCAACCGACAGACAGCCGGCGCAGTCGCGAGAACAATCCTGAGACTCTCGATCCTAGTCGGAGCCATCTCTTTCGCAATCGCCGCACTCATTTCTCCATTCGTCGGGCCCTCGCTCATCGGATCCTCTGATGCCGGAACCTTCCTCATCCTGACCTTTCTCTCGGGATTCCTCCTAGACATTATTCTCGTATACGGAGCCTACTTCATCGGCATAGGCGCATACGCACGAAACCTATACCAGAACGCCCTATACATTCCGCTCAGCCGCGGACTCGGACTCCTACTTGCCATCCTAGGTTACCGCGTAACGGGAATCGTCTCCGGATGGGTCATCGGCGGACTGGTCGCCGTACTCCTCTCCACGTATCTCTGGCACGGTCAACTACCAGAGAAAACCTCACATCCGATAAAACCACTCCTGGCGTTCAGCCTACCAGTTTTCGGATCCGCCCTGATCGCCTTCGGGCAACAGTACGGCGACATCACCATCCTCCAAGCCATCATCGGACAACTCTCAACAACCGGCGCCTACTACCTGATCGTCTCCAGTGTAAGCTTCCTATCCGTCCTCTGGATTCCCGTAACCCAAGCACTCTACCCTGCCCTCAGCGCAAGCCACGCCACTGGAGGAACAGAAGCAGTCTCGGAACGCCTAGCCGTAGCCTTCCGGCTGACCAACCTCGCCGTCCTACCATTGGGAGCGGCCCTAGCGGCCATCGCCCCCACCGCGATTGAGCTCGTCTATGGACCCACATACACAAGTCAAGCCGGCATCTTCGCCATACTCGCTCTCGCCACTATTTTCACCGCGCAAGGAGCCATTCTGACAACGTCGCTTCAAGCAGTCGGCCGAGCCAGACAAGTCCTTATCGTTACACTACTGTCAACCGTCGTCGGATTGCTCGTAGTTGTCACAACAGCCAGGTTTGTCGGGACACTCGGAGGAGCACTCGGAAGAATAATCCTCAGCATCGGCACAGTTATCTTGGCTCGTCGCAGTATGGGACCTTCAGTCAAAACCCACTCCGAGAATGCGCTTCCAATCGCCCTTCTCCTCGCGGTTGGTGTCGGAATTCCACTGGCAATAGTCGACTACTTTCTCATAGGCCACCTCAGCCCGTTTCGAAGACTGCCAATCCTGGTAGGAGTGTTCGCCCTCGCCTTCCTCGCCATCAGCCGGACCTTCAAAATCTTTAGAGCATCAGACTTTGCGATATTGAAAGATGCTATGCCCCACCGGTTTCATCCCCAGCTGAGGGCGATAGAGCATCTGATTGTAGGACGTCGGAAAGATACAGGTCGCGGATAGTCTCTGGCGGGTTCGAACCCTTCCGCAATTTGCCGAGCATATTGGATTCATGATTGAACGAAAACAGAGACGCCTTCGAGCAGCCTGCACCTAGAACAGGCTTTCAGCGTTACTTTCCTTTTCCGGGCAAGTCCCGGAACCTTGCGCGGGCCCGGCGGGATTTGAACCCGCGACCTTCGGCTCTCCCCTTGCTGATAGAGGGCCGACGCTACTGTCCGTACTGAGCTACGGGCCCAACCGGCACCTCCGGTCCCATCGGTAAAATGCCTTCGCCACCAACCTTGGACAGGGTCTTGGCTAGCCGCTTGACAGAAGAAAGGGTTAGGAGGCGGAAAGGGCTTGTACTCTACTTCTTCGGGATCTTGCGTAGACTATTCCAAGCTAAGGCCAGGAAAACCGTCGCGATGACTAGGACAACAAGACTCGCGACTGGGACCCACTCTGCGATTGCGGATAGTGTAGAAGGGTTGTAAACAGCTAAGGCCATGGTTATGCCGAAATCAAATCCTTCATAACGCGATGTAGAGTTCGTTCCGAGAAGGGCGCATCCAGAGTACGTGCCAAGTCTTGTGTTCGTGTTTGCTGGGCAACCAAACTGCGACGGGCTATTGATTCCCCACCAGGATGGAATAGTGAATGATGGCGTTGTGTAAGAAAAGTTGTTGGCACCGGTAGCGGCTAACGCCTTGACTGGAGAGAAGTTGTAGGTGAAATTAGCATTGGAGAGCCACTTTCCAGTGGTATCATAACCGGCCCATGGATAGTAAACCGTAATATTGCGAATTGCGAGTGGATTTCCGAGAGTGTCGATTATCGTGATCGTCAAAGTTCCAGAGTCGTTTGGTGCGTAAGCCGACTTATCTGGGCGGAAGTTGACTGTCGGCTGAGCATGCGCTGGTAAGCTGACGCCGGCAAGCACAAGCGCCAGTAGGGCGATGGCTAAGCTGGACTGCCTGATTTTTTCCTTCATGACGGGGGACGTTTTGCAGAGGCTCGTATAAGCTGTGTTGCTAGTTCCGATAGTCGCATGAATGAGATGGCGGGAAAGCTTGATACGTTATGATCATTCGGTCCAGCCGGGGCTCGTCGTCTAAGACGCCGTTGACGCGTCGGCGAAGCCTGGTTAGGACGTCGCCCTGACACGGCGAAGGTCGCAGGTTCAAATCCTGCCGAGCCCAAATATACGCCCACCCGAAACGGTGGGCAACATTCTC
>VBBR01000065.1 GCA_005881615.1 Candidatus Bathyarchaeota archaeon | reverse complement strand
AGTAAATCTCACCCAGATAACAGGCCATAAGTTCCCCTCCTATATCGCAAGCAGCAGCATCATCCCGCTCACTCAGACAGACGCGAGTCACTGGAGCTGGGGCTTGACCTACACCAACCTCAACGCAATATGGTGGAAGATCAACCCTGACCCATTCTTCCCGACAGCGGACCTTGTCCAGCCACGCGGCTTCGCCATGTACAGCGAACTCGCCTTCAACTATGCACTGGCCATCGACCCAGCGTCTAAGACAGCCACCCTCACCACTAGCTACACAATCGGCCGGATGACCGATCTCTACATCCTCTACCCGACACCGGCCATTCATCTGAACTCAACCGGGACATACAACCTCAACGGTGGACTAGTCAACAACCAAAACATCTATCAGTTCCTAACCACAAAACAGCTCAAAATATCGATCGTTTTGGCTAACAAGGCGATTCTAGCCAGCAGTGTCAGTGACAAGGACGACTCCGGTGCCATCGTCGACAACGGAAATTCCACCGATGTAAGCCACACAGCGGTCACATCCGCCACAAGCGACGGCGACAAGGTCTTCAAATCAGACTTCGGCGTCAAATCGACTTATCAGCTCTACAACTATACCTTGGACTCCTCAGAGACCACCTCTTCCACCAACAACATAAACGTCAGAACAGTCAATGTCAAGGCATGGGCTGGAAACCCTGTATTCTGGTTCCAGAACCGCTTCATGGGATTCCTACCACTATTCGTTGCCAATGTTGATCCTGGATTAATTACGCAAGCGAAGCAGGGACTTCTAGACTTCACAGTCTCAGACTATCTCTACATCATATCTTACCCAACATGGGGAGGATACAAGATCGTGCACGACCCTGACTACACTGCGTTCTACACTCCAGCCAACAACGTTGGATTGCTGACGGCGATCTTCCTAGCAGTGGCGGTCGCCGCCGGAGTTGGCGGTCTATTCGCCTTCCTATTCAGGAAACGAAGAGCAGCCGGAATAGCCGTCAGTGGTGCGGGGACAACTGGTCCGAGCCCAACTCAGGATCCGACACCCTCGGGTCCCCTGATTCCAGGCCGATAGCCTGTACAATTCCTCTCCCTTCTTTCGCTTTCTCATTCGCTTAGGGAACAATGAGCTAAACTTCATCTCCAAAGCTGATACCACAACGACCCGTCCTTGACAACCAACGGTTCTGCGGTTGATGTTTCACATCTGACAAAGACTTACGGACCTACCATTGCCCTCAACGACGTCACTCTATCAGTCGGCACGGGTGAAGTACGAGGCCTCCTCGGACCCAACGGGTCCGGAAAATCAAGCCTGATGAAGACAATAATGGGCTTGACGAAGCCATCCTATGGTTCAATCCAGGTCCTCGGCTACGACGTCCGAGCAAGTCCCATGGAGATCAAGAAGATTGTCGGCTATGTACCCGAATCGCCACGCCTATACGAGTTTCTCACTGCGACCGAATATCTTGATTTCATAGCTGACGTTCGAGGATTGCCGTTCGAACAGAAGAAAGAGCGTATCGCGAGATTCTTCGACGCCCTCGACCTCGAAGGAAAACAGGGCGATATGATCAGCAGCTATTCGCAAGGCATGAAGCAAAAAGTCGCTATCATAGGAGCACTGCTCCACAGGCCTCGAGTCTTACTCATGGACGAACCGCTTAACGGTCTGGACCCAAAATCAGCCAGACTGGTGAAGGAGCTTATCCACGGCCTAGCGAAGGAAGGCGTGGCCGTTGTGTTCAGCACGCACATTCTCGAAATAGCGGAGGCCATTTGTGACAAGCTAACGATCCTTCAGGGTGGGAAAATTCTTGCGGAGGGGACCTCAAAGGACTTGAGGGAAAACGCTGGACTTCCTGGATCCGGTCTCGAAGACGTGTTTCTCAAACTCACCGGAACGAAAGGTGTCGAAGATATCGTTGAGGCACTCATCAGATGAGACTTCCCGTTCTGTTCAAATTTGCAAAGGTCCTTATGATTTCACGCCTTCGCAGTACAAGACGCTCCATTGTTTCCAAGAGCATAACAAGCCGGCCGATTCTCATAGCGTTAATAGGAAGCGTTCTTTTTGTCGCCGGGCTGTTCTTCGGGTATGAAACAACAGTCTTTCTTGGCTACGGCACGTCGCTAACCGGGCCAGTCGCACACCAACTGGTCGTCACGATTTTTGGAGGGGTTCCTCTTTTCCTCGTCGGCTTCTACTTTACAATGGGTCTATTGTGGGAAGTGAACGCTTCAACTGAAGCCGAGAGCACCGACACGATTAACTGGCTGCCTATCACACCAGCGGAATACGTTGCAGCCTCGGCTCTTTCAACCAGCTATACTTACTCTCCACTCCTCATGGTCGCATTCGGCTATTCTCTCCCAATAGGCGTTCTCACAGGGAATCTCGCTGGATTCCTAGTGCTTGTTCCAATCGCTCTCTTGTCTACATCCCTTGGATCGGTTAGCGTGGAGATTCTAAGGTCAGCGTTGGCAAGCGCATCAACGGCCTTCAACAGGCTAGGTGGCAGAATAACAGTTATCATGAGAATAGTCGGGATAATCCTGATACTTCTTGTTACGCAGCTTCTGTTCAGCGGAGTCTTCCTAAT
>VBBR01000064.1 GCA_005881615.1 Candidatus Bathyarchaeota archaeon | reverse complement strand
GGTAATTAGAGCGTTGATCAAGAATGACTGAAGAGGAACGCCAATTTTGGGATACTATAGTACGAGAGACTATAGATTCCAACAGAGAGTTCTTGATTTACATAGGCTCTGAAAAGAGAGACGAAGCCTAGACCCATTTTTTCTAAGTCAAACTCAATTACTTGTAGCTGTGCGGTCGTCTGACTTACTTTCCAATTCTTGCTCTTCCTCACCGAGCAGACGTTTAGCTCTATTGATTCGTTCTTCTGTGGTTAGCCCTTCGAACTTAGTATCCCCGAAGAGCGCAGCCAGTAGTTTCTTGTTGAATCCCTCTAACCGAGTGACTTTCTTCTCTAACTTAGGGTCGGACTTGACAACTACGACCTCTTCCGAGAGCCAAGTCATATCCTTGAGACACTTCTCCCGCCATTCTGATTCTATGGTTTCTCTGTCTGCATAGGAAGCCTCAGCCCCCAACTTGCTTTTGTGACCTATGATTATGGCGATGTATTTTCTATCAAGACCGCACCTAGCCATTTGGGAGTCTGCGAACGTTCTGAAGCTATGAGGGGCTGTAGATTTCCCCTTCTCTGTTAGTTAGCCCCTTGATCTGGAACAACTCAGCTATGGGCAGTGTGTGCCGCCGAGTAACTTATGGGAGCGTCGTGGCTCTTGCTGTTCCTGTGTGTCTCACCTGGGAAAATCCACTGGTTTCCGCTTACTTCCGGCTGCTTATGATAGAGGTCGATCCAGTCAACTACCTCTTGAGTTAGAAAGACTATGCGTTTTACTCGCGCCTTGGTCTGCCCGGCTTGTAGAACAATGCTGGCATAGCCTTTGTGTCGGACAAGTTCAGTCATCTTCCGATGAAGTACTTCTCTAATTCGCATTCCGGTACAAGCCAAGAAACCTAAGAGCGCTCTATCTCGTGGTCCGGCTACTCTCAGCATTTGCCTAAGTTCCTCAGGCTTTGGTACAGCCTTCGTAGTGGCTACATAGTTCTCCTCTTCGAGAGTCGCTTTCGTGTCGTATTCTACTCGGTCAAAATTCTTCGTTCCAAACGTAGTTCGAAGAAGTTGGGAAATAGGCTTCGATACAGATACTTAGTAGAGATCGCCAAAGTCTCTGGCAGACTTGCTAAATACTTCTTGACAGACTCATACATGTCCAACTTGTGCGCTCTAATGTCCTCAAGTACTTCCACGGGACTACTCTTGCCGTTCGCTTTGACCCATGATTCTATGACAGCGGCACGTCGGAACTTAGCGGATTCCGACTTCTTGGCATTGATCCAGTCGTCTACGCCCTTCTGTGTGACTTTGGATAGCTCTTTCAACTTACGTAAGATAGCTTCTGCGAGTGCGTCGTTCTCGTCTGGAGTCAATTTCATTCTCACCGTCCTCCAGAAAAGTAGTACTGGCTCAAAACAGAGTTGTTACCATAACATCTTAATAGAAACGGAAAGCCTGTAGAACAGTTAAGTTAGAAGAATAAAATGAAGTCTAACAAGAATTCTAACTCTCACGAAAAAATTTCCGCGTCCGCTTCGTCCTCTCGTATTCAATTCTCGCCACGGGGCGATGCGTTCAAACATCCAGTGCAACATTTTGACGTAGCGAAGGTTCACACTGTAAGTGAAGCTTTGGAAGCCTTTAACGCGACATCCTTCCAGAGTAGAATGCTTGGCAGGTGTTACAAGATCTGGCTTCACATGCTGAACGATCCCGATCGCCCAATAATCTTCTTCGGCCTGTCTGGCGCTATGATTGCCGGGGGAATGAGGCGACTCCTTCGCGACCTCATCGCCTTCCATGCAATCGATGTTCTCGTATCCACTGGTGCAAACCTCAGTCACGACCTTTACGAGTCTCTTGGGGGCCGACATTACATGGCCCACCATCACATTGATGACCCGACCCTGAGGTCTATGAGAATAGACAGGGTCTATGACACTTACGCGGATGATGTAATGTTCACGAAGGCTGACGAGTTTGTTGAGAAGTTCTCGGAAAGCCTTGAGCCCAGGAGCTACTCCAGTAGGGAATTTTTCCAGCTCATGGGTCAACGAATCAATGACGAGTACGGCATTCTCGCCACCGCCGCGCGGGAACACCTTCCCATCTTCTGTCCAGCACTCGCCGATAGCTCCGTCGGGATGGCATTGACAGTGTACAGGAATGACCAACTCGACCAAGGACGGCCGCCGATGGTCTATGATCCCATGCTGGATAATCTTGAGATAATGAGCCTCAAGCGGCGTTGGCAAAAGTCAGGCGTGGTTTTCATCGGAGGCGGGACCCCGAAGAACTACATCCAGCAAGTTATCCCGATGGCGGAGATTGCTGGGATGCCTGTTCCCCCGCACAGCTATGCAATCCAGGTGACGACAGATGATGCTAAGTTCGGGGGTTTGTCCGGATGCGAGCTCCCGGAGAGCCAGTCATGGGGAAAGCTTGACCCGAAGGCTGAACAGTGCACCGTGCACGTCGACGCCACGATCGGACTTCCATTACTGTTCACAGGGGTAATGGAGCACTATGACGAATGGAAGAGCAGAGGCAGATTGAATCACAACTGGGGAGAATCCCTAGAGGCTCCCGCACTACGGAAAACAGGGAAAGTCTCGGCCTAACGCTCTCTCTTTCCCAGAATGTAGTCTTCGACCCATTGAGACGCCAGACCGTCAGGGATCTTTACTGGCGGATACTTGAAACAGTACGAGGAAATGCTTGTGAGTGCACCTCCAATACCACGGTCCAAGCCTAGCTTGACGGCGCGAATTACATCTGAAACAACTCCGGCGCTATTTGGCGAGTCCTCGACTGAAAGTTTGAGATCGATCTGGAGTGGAATGTTTCCCCATTTTCTTCCTTTGATGTAGATGTAGCAGATCTTCTTGTTCTTGAGCGAAGGAACATAGTCTGAGGGGCCTATTCTCGTGGGAACGTCGTATGGAATGAGACTTGCAACTGCTGTTGTTTTGCTGATTCGTTTTGAGTGAAGCCTCTCCTCTACCGTCATGTTGAGAAAGTCAGTATCACCACCAAGATTGAGCTGGTAGCTCTCGTCCACTCTGACGCCCCGTTTCAGAAAGAGGTCTACGAGGGCCCGGTGGACAATTGTCGCTCCGACCTGGCTCTTGATATCGTCCCCTGCAATCGGCAGCTTTCTGTCTTCGAATTTTTTCGACCATCCATCGTTTGACGCGATGAACTCGGGAATACAGTTTACGAAGCCACAGCCCGCGTCCAAAGCTTGTTGTGCATAGAATCGAGCCCCCTTTTCGCTACCGACTGGAAGATAGTTGACGAGAATTTCTGCTCCAGAATCTTTCAGCTCGGCTGCAACGTCGACGGGTTTGGTCCTGTTCTTATTGTAGACGTGAAACGGCTCCTTCATGTGGGGCGCGACGCCGTCCAGGATAGGACCCGCTTTGACGGTGACGTCCATGTCGGGAACATCGCTTATTTTCGGGGCGCAATTGGGATCGGTGAATATGGCCTTGCTAAGGTCGTTTCCGATTTTATTGCGATTGACCTCGAACGCGGCTACGAATGTGATGTCTTCTACTTTGTAGTCCCCGAACTTGGGATGCATTAGTCCCGTTGTGAGGTTGTCTTCTTTGGGTGGGCTTTTCCGGTAGTATTGAATTCCTTGTATCAGTGCACTAGCGCAATTCCCGACGCCTGCGAGTGCTACTTTGATTTTCCCCAAGTGCGAACTTTCCTAGGCTTCTGGGAGCATAGATTAGCCCCGCATTATAAGCCTAGGAATAGTGAGGCTCCAACTCGCTATTCGGAGTCTTCGTATTCTGTTAGGATTGCTTGCTGTTCTACTTCCGACGGTTTTGCATTCTTCGCCTTTTCCCATTCACCTGCCTTGATGAGTCCCCCGGCTTGCACCTTGATCCTCTTCGCAAGTGATGGACCAATGGTCCGAATGCTCGTCAATTGTTCGAGGCTCCTTTCCTTGATATCTTCAATTGATTTCAGTCCCGAGTCGTACAGCATCCGGGCTCTGACCCGTCCGACGCCTTCAAGCGTGGTCAGTTTGACTAGTTCCGGACGAACGCCCTTTGCGAGCCTCACCTTGAGCATCTCCAAGGGCGCCAGAAGGTCCTTGTGCCCAAACAGACGTCCCAGTTCCTGAGTAGCAAGAATCAACCACTCGGACCCTTGTACAAGCCTGAGCAGATCGCCAGGTTCTACCTTCCTAGTCTCCAAGATTTGGTCTTCGGTTTGTTCGTCTATCCAGTCCAGTAGTACTTGAGAGGCCTTGAGCTCGCTCAAGAAATTTTCGTATTCCAGTGGATCAACAAATTGGTCGGGAACATCGCCGACGAATTCGTTTCGGTGCAACTCAGCCGTCACAATCAGTTTGTCTATTTCGCTTCCCCTTGGACGGGGACGGGGAGCAAGGTCGGGAGTCTTGCATATGAGATGCAACAAACTCATGTCGGTCATACTTTTCGCCCGACTGTTGAGTCCATCTCTGAGAATGACAGCAGACATTGGGTCGATGTACAACTCCGAAACCCGTTTGCCGAACTTGGACGCCTCCAGATCCTTTCCCTCCATCGTAACCATCTTCTGTTTGACAAGAAATTGCAAGATGTCGCCGATCTTGCTCCTGATCAGCCGAGGCCCATATTGATGGGCGTAGAATGTTTTTCCGAAAAAGTTGTACAACCCCTCCTCTGAATGAGCATACCCGGCAGCAACGGTAGATAGTACATGTGGGCGAAGAACTCGCTCCGCCGCAAGTTTGGACCAGAGCTTCTCAGGCTGGGCAAGAACGTAATTCTCCATCAACCACTCGGCTTCGTCAGGATTACGCGCGATTAGCAATGCTTCGCCGAACTTGTCGTATTTGGGACGACCGGCGCGGCCACAATTGTGAACGATGAAGTTTGAGGCCAGGTACGTTTCGGTTTCGTTCACGGCGAGATTGTAGACTTTTTTTGGGCTAAGAAGCTTTTTCCTAACGATACTGTTCACTCTCACCCAAGAATAGGGCTGTGCATTTTCCCTTCTTCGATAGATGTCCGAACCGTGATACTTGCTGTAGTCTACTTTGGGAATTCTTTTGACCGATTTCGCTAGTTCGCTCAACTTTTGAATATCGGATATTTTTCGGATGGTGACTCTGTAAACTGGGTTGGGGAAGGTAGTCAATCTATTGTTCA
>VBBR01000004.1 GCA_005881615.1 Candidatus Bathyarchaeota archaeon | reverse complement strand
GAAGACGCCTTTGCCATTCGGGAGCCTGAAGAAACAGTAACTCGACTTGAAAGATTTCTCACAACTCACCTGGAAGAAACAGGCGCAAGATGCCTTATTGTAGGAATGTCTGGCGGTCTCGATTCCAGTGTGACTGCAGCACTTTGCGCGAGGGCTCTCGGTGGCCAGCTTGTTCTGGGGATAAGTCTGCCGGAGAAGGAGACGAGGAACGACAAGGCTCTGGAGGATGCGAGGTTGGTCGCGTCGAAGTATCGTATACGCTTCAAGATCATGGACATTACACCGATGGTTGGAGCTTCTCGAAATACGTTGGGTGCGGAGGAGGCGAGGGGAATTCCTTGGGGGAATGTCAAAGCGCGGCTCCGCGCAATGGTCCTCTACTATTTCGCGAACACTGAGCATGGTCTTGTTGTGGGAACTGGTGACAAGAGCGAGATCATGCTGGGCTACTTCACCAAGTTTGGAGATGGAGCTTGCGACATTCTGCCTTTAGCGGATCTCTACAAGACGTCTGTGCGTAACCTGGCTAAACATCTTGGTATTCCAGAAAGGATCCGGGTGAAAGCCTCGAGTCCGGAGCTGTGGCCGGGTCAGACAGCGGAGAAAGAATTGGGACTTAGCTATGAGAAGCTGGATAGGATTCTCTGGGGACTCGAGCGATGGATGACTCCCGAAGAGATAGTGGAAGAAACGGGCTTGAAGCCAGCATTGGTAAGGAAGGTTCGAGAACGCTGGCTGAGGTCGGAACATAAGAGACGTCCTCCTTTGACGATGAAGCTGGGCTATCGAACTGCTGGGGACGATCTCCGATTACCTCGGCTCGAATAGTTCAGAAACCACGACTCATGCCAGGCGATTCAGTTTACTTTCGGGCAAGCCCGAACTTTCCGCTCATGCCATGCAAAGCCGCTGCGCAAGACCCCCTTTTTCCAGAACACCTGCTGTCTGGCATTGATAGTGGGCGAGCTAGGCTGATCAGGGTAAGGTCCGGGCTGGATAGGTCGGGGGAACTTCCGGGTTTGCATCGCGGATTATTCCCTGTTCTAGGCTTGCTTGTTCAGATCTTGATTCAGGGCTGATAATGGGCGATTTTTGTTCGCGCTGGGAAAGAGTTCTCTATTCGAGCCAGTAGAACAGGTTGTCACGCGAGCCTCTTGCAACCTTAAGGTTCAGTTCCTTTCCAGGTTTCAACTGTTTCTCGTCTACTGAGGGGCTGACGGGTGCGAAGACGCGAAACCCATTCGAGAGTTCTGCAAGCCCGAGAAGGTATGGGGTTTCAGGCTGAAAGGCGGGTGGGGCGAAGAAAACCTTCGTGAAAGTGATCAGACTGCCCTTCCCATCCAGCACAACCCATTCTATCGCACTCTGGCGATCGTCCAGGCACTCAGCTCTCGGCGGAAAGTATGTTCGTCCACACTTCTTGCACCTTGTCGCAGCGATCTGTCCTTTCTCCAGATAGGATAGCAAAGGATTGATCTTGGTCTGGGAAACATAACCAAATCTACCAAACTTTTCGAAACCCATCTAGGTCAAGCCTTCAAGATCGTCACAGCGGAGTACATTCCTATTCCCCCGATATTCTGGGCGAGCCCTATCTTCGCACCATCGACCTGTGTCGAACCCGCTTCACCCCTGAGCTGTTTTGTCAGCGCGAACAGTTGGGAGGCGCCGGTAGCTCCGACAGGATGGCCTTTCGATATGAGCCCTCCGTCAATGTTTACCGGAATCTTTCCTCCAAGTTCAGTCTCCCCTTTCTCAAGAAGTCTAGTTCCACCTCCGGGTTTCGCAAATCTAAGATCCTCATAGTTCAGAATCTCGGTGATCGAGAACGAGTCGTGCACTTCAGCAACATCGATATCATTAGGGCTTACTCGCGCCATCTGGTAGGCCGACATAGCGGCGTTCTTTGTAACTTCGAAGCTCGTCATTGGACCCTTTCGTCCCGCGAGCGACATTGGGCTGGATGCGAGACCGAGACCGGCAACCCACACGGGTCTGTCAGTCAACTTCCTAGCTTTCTCTGCATTTGCGATGATTAGGCATGCTGCGCCGTCTGCGTTTGCACAACAATCGAAGAGTTTCAATGGCGATGCCACGGGCCGTGACTTGAGAACTTCTTCAGCGGTTATCGGTTTCTGAAACATGGCGTTCGGGTTTTTGGATCCGTATTTCCGGTTCTTCACCGGAACAAGTGCCATCTGTTCTTCTGTTGTTCCGAATCTTGCCATATGAGCGGTCGCGTACATTGCGTAGTAGGCTGGCATTGTCGTTCCGAAGGGAGATTCCCACATGACATCGCCAGCTCTGCCCATGAGCTCCTGGATCTCTTCCGAGGAGAGTTCGGTCATCTTCTGGACCCCTACGACCGTCATGACATCGTGGAGTCTTGACGAGACAAGTGCCCAGGCGGTGCGAAGGCCAACTGCGCTGGAGGCGCAAGCTGCCTCCACATTGAAGGTCGGCTGAGGATTAAGCCCGAGATATTCCGCAACAACGCCCGCTGGTGAGCGTTGTTTGTCGTAGTGAGTGGCCGAGCAAATTACTGAACTGTCTATGTTCGAGGAATCCATGTCAGCGTCATCAAGCGCGGCGCCATAGGCTTCGAAGGCAAGCTCTCGGAGGGAAGCATCGTTCCTCTTTCCAAACTTTGAATGCCCAACCCCGACAATTCCAACACGGCCCATAACTTCTGTGCCCCTAGGGTAGAGTTCCTACTTCCTCATTAGAAGAATGTTTTCTGTAGTTAGGTAAGGGAGACTCGGATTTCAAGGCATCCTATTACATTGCTTCTCTTGATTCCGCGTACAGGAACGTGATGCCCCCAGTGGCGATCCTGATGCCGTGTCGGCCTGACTCGCGTCCAGCTGGACTCTCCAACGCCTTCTTCAGGCTGTCCATGTTTTCGAACTCTAGCTCCACGACCTGGTAGTAGGCAGGTTCTCCTCGAGGTGCCCCGGCGATCTTGTGAACGGTGTATTTTTTCAGACCAGGCATTGCCTTCGCCATCGGAACATGATCTTTCCAGTATTGTTCATCGAACAGCTTCGGATCTTTCGGCTGTCCGAACAGGACAATGATCTTTGTCATTTTTCGTGTTCTCCTAGAAACTCGTGGCTATTGTTTCATTCTTCCTAACTTGAACCACTTCGCCTTCAACTCCGAGCTCGGGTATGGCTGGTACTTTGATCCCCATCTCTTCGATCTCCGGCCGTTTCTTTTCTATTGCTTCTCTCCAGTACTTCACCTTCTCTTCGAGAGTCAATACTCCAAGTCCAGCCTCTCTAGCTGCTTCCTCCATCTCTTGATCGACCTTGTCGAAGTCTGCGGGGAGGTGCCAGAATTCGGGTTTGTGCTGGTAGAGGAGGGGTGAGAGAAAGATGAAGCCTTGTTTCATCTGGCGTGTGATGGTAGCCTTCTGTTCTAGGGAGAACTTTTCGGCCATGGCTCGGAGTAGAGCCATTGTTGCGACGAGGTGTCGTGTCTCGTCTCTAGTTATGTTACGGAAGGTTTGCTGGTAGATTCCGAGTTTGCTTGTCTGGCGCATCGCGTTGAAGATGGTTTCTGCGCCAATTTCCGCGAAGAAGAAGCCTGCGAACAGGATCTCAGGCGGCAGGTATTCCCATGCCTTCAGGAACCCTTCCCAGTAGCGTCTGCCGTCGTCATAGAGGGCGGTTATGTTTCGCAGAGCTCTTGCCTCGAAATCGGATTGTGGCTTGTATCCGTATGGCCAGTTGGGGCAGAGCTTCTCGCATGCTCTCCTGCAGACCTCGTCATGCCTGCACTCATCGTATGTGATAGAGGCAAGCATCTTTTTCGTGGGATCTTCCATGTTTAGTTCAGCAGCTCTTACGGCACCGAAGCCGAACGCTCCGATTCCGGATTTTTCGAAGAGGGCAAGTTTGGACATCCAGTAGGCTTGTGCTATTCGTTCCTTCGAGTCGAAGTTCCTCTGGTCAAGTTCGTCCCAGGCAAAAGTGGCTGGATTCCAGTTCTGGGCAAAGGATAGGTCGAAGGCCTTGAACATCCGGTCGTTCGTAACAGTCCAGTTTCCGGGGAAGATGTTGAGGTCGAGTTTCAGAGGTGTCTTCTTGCTCTTGCCCGGCACAGTTGTTCGACACTCGCGATTGAGGAGCCGTTTACTTAAATGTGAAACCCGTTAACGTGCGGTGTCTCATTTTCCTGAGAACTTGGGCTCGCGTTTTTCTAGAAAGGCTTTGACTGCTTCTAGATGGTCGCTGGTTTTTCCAGCGATATCCTGGTTGTATGCTTCGTACTCAAGGGCGTCGGGAAGTTCGAGGCTTGTGACTCTGTTGACGATCCGCTTGGACAGTCCTAGCGCTTTGGTTGGGCCGGTTGCGAGCCGGTGGGCTAGTTCGTCTGTATGCCTGTCAAGCTCGGTGGCCGGGACGACTTTGTTGATGAGGCCGAGTTGTTCAGCCTCTTTGGCCGGTATTGTCTTTCCGGTCATGATCAGTTCGAGGGCTCTTCCGGGACCGACCATTCGAGTTAGGAAGTAGCTGCTTCCAGAATCTGGTACCAAGCCTACTCCGATGAAGGCTTGTTTGAGGCCCGCCTCCTCGGAGGCCACTCGGATATCGCAGGCGAGGGCTATGCTCGCCCCGCTTCCTGCCGCGATACCGTTCAAACGGGCGATAATCGGTTTCTCGATGTTTCGAATGCGAGTTATGATTGGATGATACTTCTTCCGCAGATGATCTCCCAGTGAGGGATGTTCTCCTGCTCCATAACGGTCTTTCAGACCTGAAACATCTTCGCCTGCCGAGAAGGCTCTTCCTGCGCCAGTTACAACTAGACATCTGACGGTGTCGCTCTTCTCCGCTTCTTTGAGAGTTGATAGTAGTTCTTCTCCCATCTTGTCGTTTATCGCATTCAGTGCACTAGGCCGGTTTAGTGTGATCTTGGTGATATGGTCGTGTTCTTCGATGATGAGTGTTTCATGTGCCAAGGCTTATCGTCCTTTGAAGCTCGGTGGCCGTTTTTCCGTGAAAGCTTTCATGCCCTCTTTCATGTCCTCGGTCGAGAACAAGAGATAGAAATTCTTCCTTTCGAACTGCAGTCCCTCTTCAAGTGGCGTGTCGAGCGCTTTCAGAACCGCTTCCTTGGCCAGGCGCGTTGCAATGGGAGCTTTCTGCGCGATCTGCATGGCAAGTTTTCGGGCTTCGTCGAGGTAGGCTTCTACCGGAACGATTCTGTTGACGAGTCCATGTTTTTCCATCTCTCGCGCGGTCATCGGTTGTCCGGTTAGAACCATCTCCATTGCCCTGTACTTTCCGATGGTTCTTGTGAGACGTTGGGTCCCACCTGCTCCGGGCATTATTCCTATGTTGATCTCTGGTTGGGCGAATCGTGCGGTCTCGGACGCGATGATGATGTCGCAGTTCATGGCTAATTCGCATCCGCCGCCGTAGATGTAGCCGCTGACTGCTCCTATGATCGGCTTCGCGATTTTCTTCAAGCGGTCCCAGAGGGTGAACTTGTTCTCCTCGATCAACGTGACAGGAGTCGCCTCTGCCAGTTCTTTGATATCTGCTCCCGCAGAGAAGGCGTCATCCCCACCTGTCAAGATCGTTGCTTTGATTCTATCATCTTTGTCGAAGGCCTCGAGTGCCTCTACCGTTTCTCTGATGAGTTCGAAGTTGAGGGCGTTGAGCGCTTTCGGGCGGTTTAGCCGAATGATTCCGATTGGCGGCTCAGTCTCGACTAGTATGTTGATGTACGGCAATCGCCATCAGTTGGTTCGTGACTGTGTTCTGTAAAAAGGGTTAGGATTTTTGTCAGCGTTTGATCTGCAGGTACTCGTTGTATCCGCCCTTGCTCCCCTTCTTTCTAGCAGGGTCGCCGAGGTATCCTTGCTGGACCATTTCTCTCAGAAGCTTGGGCGCTATCCATTTGTTGTCGTTCGTAGCTCGTTGGAGTGATTCTATGTTCCGGAGCCTGGTATCGAGCCCGACGAAGTCGGCGAGTTCGAAAGGTCCCATTGGATGGTTGTAGCCAAGCTTCATGCACGTGTCGATGTCTTGAAGACTTGCGATACCATCTTCGAGCAGTTTTGAAGCCTCCATGTAAAGCGTGAGCCCGAGGCGGTTGGCGATGAAGCCAGGTTCGTCTTGGGCGAGGATCGGGGTCTTGCCGAGCTCTCGGACAATCTGGGACCCTTTCTCGACGGTCTCAGGCGATGTAGCCGATCCTCGAATTATCTCGACGAGCTTCGTGAGTTGCGCTGGATTGAAGAAGTGCATGCCGAGGGCTCTGTCTCTCTTTGAGATCTTTTGGGATATCTTGTCGAGGCTCAAGGTCGATGTGTTCGTTGCTATCATAGCGTTTGGTGGTGAAGCCGATTCTATTTTCTGAAACAAATTCTGTTTGAGATGGAGATCTTCGAATGCGGCCTCGATCACAAGATCTGAATTCTTGCAAGCATCGTCTAACGTGGGGCTTGTCTTGATCATGGCTAGAGACCCCCTTGCCTGCTCGAGCGTCAGTTTTCCCTTCGAGGCAGATGCGTGGATTCCGTACGGGCCGTTTGCTATTTCGTCCATTCCTGTTTTCAGGGCTTGCTGGTCTTCATCTGTGGCCTCTACTTCGTGTCCGTGTTGAGCGAATACCTGTGCTATCTGTCGTCCCATCATGCCGAAGCCGATAATCGCGACCTTCATTCCTGACCAGGCCTATGCCTTGCCTTTCCTTTTTCGGTCTTGTAGGATCTTGAGGCGTTCGGCTCTCCGTTGCCTTCCTTCTCTCCAGCGTCGTTTTTCCTCAGGCGTCTCAGGGAGGACGTCGGGGATCCCAACGGGCTGTCCGTTTTCATCGATGGCAACGTAGGTGAGGTAGGATGAGCCGGTGTGTGTAATTCTGCCTGTCCTCAAGTCTTCGGCTTCTATTTTGACCCCGACCTCCATCGAGGTCGTTCCAGCGTAGTTAACGGAGGCTTTGAGGCTGAGGAGGTTTCCGACGTAGACGGGATGGTAGAAGTCCATGCGGTCGATGCTTGCGGTGACGACAACGGATCTTGCGTGTCGGAGGGCTGTGACTCCGGCTGCCTCATCGACCAGTTTGAGTATTGTTCCGCCGTGGATGTTTCCCATAGGGTTCGCATCGAAAGGCATCATCTGACTTGAGAGAATTGTCTTGGAGGCGCTTACGGGCTTCGAGGGCCTGCTCATCTTGCTCACTTCACCGAGTAATCTAGAGAGACTTTAGCTTTCCCAGAACAAAACCTATGTTGTGGCATCTCGATTCTTGATCGAGACTTGAAGATCTCTGTTGGAAGCGACGAGAAGACCGTTCTAACGGACTTTGTTGTCGAGGAGTTGAAGAGAAGAGGCCACACTATCACTCTGTCGGGTCCGCTGAAAGGAGAGGCGATGGGCTGGCCTGACGTTGGAGAGAAAATCGGAATGGAAGTGAGCAGCGGAAGAGCGGACCAGGGGATCGTCTTCTGTTGGACTGGAACTGGAGTTACTATTGCCGCTAACAAGGTTCCCGGAACCCGAGCTGCTCTATGCTGGGACGCTGAAACCGCGAAGGGCGCGCGCCTGTGGGACGATGCCAACGTTTTAGCTATGAGTCTCAGAAGCACATCAACCGCTGTCGCGAAGGAGATCTTGGACGCATGGTTTTCTAGTACCCCCATCAAGACTGGAGTCGATGCGGAGCTCATACAGCGGGCCAAGAAACTCGATTCAAAATACCTCATCGCCCAGCAAGCTCGAAAAACAGCCTGAGGAGCACCAGGACTTCCCAGCCGATTCAAATGCTTGGTGTCGAGCGCTTTGGTTTTCGGGAGACGGGACAAAGCGAGCATAGGACGCCCTACAGATTGGGTTCCCATTTTGGGCCTTAGTTGAATGGCTTTGTCACCGTGTTTTCCATGGTTGGGTTTGACTTGGCTATTATCAGGAGAGCCAGACACAGGGGAAGCGTCCTCTATTGTCGCAGCCTTCCGACGCGAACCATCCTTACTGCCGGTACTGCGAAGCTTCGACTTATCATGAATATGACTCGTTTTTCCACGCGTGGGTGTGCCAGACTTGTTTTGGGGGAATGATCCGGGCAGACAAGAAAGACCCGCTGACAGCTCTGAGAGCCGAGCTGAATACCCTAGCGATGAAAATTGCGAAAGACGGGTACACGGCGGCTGTAAAAGGAAAGCTGAAAGAGGTCGCAGTGCAACTCCAGCAACTTGCCGATCGCCTCTAGTCGCGAATGATTTTTCATCGTCTCACATACTGCGTTATCGAAGAATAGGACAAACCCCAAACATCCCAAGGCCACATGGTGGGGCCGGTGGGATTTGAACCCACGACATCCGCCGAGTCCCTCGTCTACGGGTATCTTCACGCGCTCCCGAATTTCCTCATCCCTTAACCTAGGTCGGCTATCCTATTGTAGTGGATTCTGGAGCCCGTCCTAATGCTGAGCTGACAACGTTCCTGGAACGATCGCCGGGCTCAGTGTCATCCCTGGCTAGACTACGGCCCCGATTGGGTCCTGCCATGAGCTCCTGTCCAGTGCCCCACCAAATCGGCCAATGAGAAATTCTCGCTATAAAACCTAGCAGTAGGATAGAGGCTATCTCGTGGCCATCGGCAAATCCGGGTGTCTGATTCGCTTTAGCCGTTCCACATGCTTGGGGTTCACGGGGGACTCGGTTCTGGAGAATCTGTCGACTTCAGTCTGCCTGCATAGTGAAAACCTGAATTTTGTTTCGTCAGGCCGAAGCCGAGTCGGATGGAATCCCAACTATACCAAATGCTCTCTGATAGAACTCGTGAGGCTTTTGGAAACCGCTTTGAACGGGATCTGCGCGTAGGGACCATACTTGCGATAAACGGAGCCGTCGGTATCAAATATGCCTCTGATGAACGCTTCTGGAATCACTTCCAGTTTCGGAACAAGGAATCCCGGTTTCTTCAGACCGAAAGGCATTTCCCCAAAAATGAAGGATGAATGCGATTTTCTTCGAGTGTCGGTAGAGGTGCATGGTATTTTCGCTTTGCCTGTAATGACTTGTGAGTTGAAGGTCGAAAACGTTCAGAAATAGAGTTCTAACATGATCAAGAAGCTAATTCTCATCATCAACCTTGTTCCCGGTTATTGCGACTTGGACAGAGCGTTCAGTTCTCGAACGGGATCCGTCGCCAGGCAAGATGCCTAAGATTTCAGATTCCTGTTCCTTTAGCACGATTGTCTGTTTTGGAGCATGGCCCTGTTTAGGATAGACGTGGGTCAAAGTGAAAGGCAGGGTCAGATCCTGGACTTTTCCTTTCTAGGACCCAGTGCTCTGGTCGGGTCTGGCTAGACTACGGCCCCGTGTTGTAACGAAGGCTCTGTGCGGTGCCGCACCGGATGGCGGGGTTGGAAATTCTTGGTATAAAGCTTAGTCGAAAGACTAGTGACTGATCTCCCTTAGTCTTCTTCTTTCTGGGCGATGTAAGTTCTCGTCTCAGGCACGTACCATCTTGTGGCTTCTCGGAAGCGATGCCAGAAGTCGTGGAATGTTGATAGGTCGCGTGACTCGACCAGGATCATGCCGTTGTAGGTTGTTCCCCAGATATGGGCATACTCTGCCACTATGGCAAGCTCTTTGGACAGCGTCTTTTTGAAACGTGCCCAGTCGGCTGTTGCTTTCTTCTTGTCTGCTTCGGATAGGGGTCTCACTCGATAGAAAATCAGGAAGGCGAATATCAGGCAGGTTGCACCTTGCTGGGGCGTTGGGCCGGGTCTAGATTAATCTAGTTTGCGGCTTAGCTCCGATGATCCGGAGCATATCTGCGATTATGGAAGCGTGGGTTACATGTCTCTTTAGTCGTGGACGCCACGAATCCTCCCATGGAGAAGAGTGCTAGACCAGACGTTGCTGTAGGGGTTTCACTTGAGAAGGGTAGCCGTTTTCACAATCTTTTCCCTTTTCATGTTGGCTATCGGAATCCCCGGTGCCGGAACAAATCATCCCCAGCTTTATTCCGCGGGACCCTTGGGATCGACCGATTATCCTTGGACGATGTTCCACTACGACCAGTTTAGAGCAGGGACAACCCTAGCGAGCGCGCCGAGTACTAATAACCAGATGTGGAGATTCGCAACAGGGTCTTTCGTCTACTCATCTCCCGCCGTTTCGGACGGGCTCGTCTTCGTAACCTCATACGACACGCACGCGTACGCGATCGACGAGTACAGCGGCCAGCAAAAATGGTCCTTCAGTACCGGAAGTGTCATCTTCTCCTCGCCAGCCGTCGCAAACGGAATGGTATATTTTGCCTCTCGGAACGGGGGGATTCTATACGCGCTCAATGAGCAGACTGGCTCTGAGGTCTGGGGGAGAGGCTACCTCAACTACTTCATCGCCGCGTCTCCTGTCGTCGCAGACGGGAAGGTATTCTACAGCAGCTGGTGCTCTGCGAGCTGTTTCCAGAACGGACAATTCGTCGCCCTTGACGCTAACACAGGCGCCGCAGTCTGGGCGAACGCCACACTTCCCTCCGCTTCAGTATCCTCCTCACCAGCCGTGCATAACGGACGGGTATTCTTCGGACTCGACGATGGGTCCGTCACGGCGCTAAACGAGACTACTGGCAAGGCAATATGGAGGGTAGTGCCCGGGGGAGCAGTAACGATCAGAAACGCGCCAGCGATAGCCTATGGACGGGTTTACATCGGCACCGCAACCAAGTTCTTCGCACTGGACGAGATTACCGGTGCGACCGATTGGTCGTTCAACACAGGAAACTCGAACTCCACTTCCGCGGCGGTCAGTAACGGGGTTGTCTATTTCGGAACGGGCAAGGGCAACATTTACGCGGTTAACGCGACCACGGGGCTGCAAAAGTGGGTGGCTGCGACCGGAGCAGCAGTCTCATCCTCTCCCGCGCTCTCGCTAGGCTCGAACATGATTCTCGTCGGATCCAACGACCACTATCTTTACGCACTAAACGCGACATCTGGCGTCAGGCTATGGAGATTCTTGACCGCAGCGCCGATCTGGTCCTCTCCCGCAATTGCTGATGGAAGGGCCTTCTTCGGCTCTGACGACTATAACGTGTACGCTCTAGGGGTACCGGCACCAAGCCTCCAGGTGACGGTGTTTCCAAGTACAACAAGCCTCAAACCGGGACAAGTATCCACCCTGACGATCACGGTGACGAACGGGTCGGCTCCCCAAACCGGCGTCATGCTCTCTCTAACCTCGTCTGCTGACGGCGGTTTCACACAACCAGTCATGGGCAGTCCAGGCCTTTACTATTCTAATTTTACAGCCCCTCTGGTAAGTTCTACCGTTAGTGCGTTAATTCAGGTCGTGGCCAGCGAGACCGGATTTCTCAGCGGCTCCGCCCAGACATCGATCATTCTCACTCCGTTCCCTCCGTTGACTGTTGCGGCTGCACCTAGTCCCACCTCGATCACCCCTGGGGGCGAGATCGTCCTGATGATTCGGGTCACAAATGGAACCAGCCCCGTAACAGGGGCCACCATCTTTCTCTCCTCCTCAGGAGGAGGAAGCTTCTCAAGCGCAACAGACGGCGGCAACGGCAACTACACTGCAATCTACAGCACTCCCCTGCAGGCCTCAAGCCCAACAGTCACCATCCAAGCTTCTAAGTCCGGGTTCTCTTCCGGACAAAACACCGTGACGGTCACCGTGAATGGTATTCCAAACCTGACGAACCTGAAGGTCTCCGGGATTCCCGCAATCTTCCTCATCGCTGGAATAGCTCTCCTATTCCTCGTCGTCTTAATTGCCTTGGTCGCACGGAGAAAGAGCGAGCCAACTTCACCGTATTACCATCCAGTTGAAGCGGAACCGCCATCATACGCTTCCAGGCCCGATTTCGGAGAAGGCTTATCTAGCCGATTCCGCGGCGGACTGTTCACGGGGTTGGCGGCCATAGGTGGGAGCTAGGACCCGTACCCGTTCCGAACACGGAAGTGAATCTCCCATGCGATCTCTGTGGTAGTGTGGTGCTAACGCCCACGCGAAGCTTAGACCGCTGCCAACCTCATTTTCTATTTTCTCGAGAAGATGTATCTTTTGTTTGCTGGATATCTTTCGGTCTAGTTGGGACTAGTCTTAGGGATCAACGTTTATAACAATCAGACGGGAATATTGAGCATATTCCGGTGCCCTCTAAGTGCTGCCTGTCTCTCTCCACGAGAACGATCTTCTTGGTTCGCTGTTCGGAAATCTAGGCACAATTAGCCAGCTACTCTTCACCGTTCTTTTCATCGCGTTGTTCTTCGGTTTCGGTCAGAAATTGCAGATGCGCCAGTTCCTCTGGGATATCGATAAGGGATTGCGCAGATTGGACATGTTCCGAAACTCGGCGAAAGATCTGACGCTGAAGACTGTGAAAGAGATCGGAAAGCCGACTATTGATCCGGGTCCCTCGATCAATGTTTTGATGGAGCAGTTCCTCATCTCGCCGGTCGACATGGATCCCGCTGGCATTGTCGGTAAAATTGATCATCTGCTGGATGTCAGGGATGAGAAGTTCAAGGAGGACGTTCGCAGAATTGCGCCGGGCGCTGACTCTTCCCAGGTCATGAATCTCGAGAACCTGGTCGAGGCGTCATGGGCTCTTAACACGATCTACAGGATTATTCGACACTTCTACTTGATGGGAAAGAAGACCAACAGCATATTCATCATCATACAGCTACAAGCACTTCTTCCTTTGATAATCCAGGAGGCGGAGGCATACTTGGGCGCGGCGAAGGCTTTCGCCGAGGGCCAGCCGATAGGGGATGGTATTGGTCCGCTTGTCGCGTCGCGATTGATGAAGGATAAGGTGCAACGGAAGGTCGAGAAGGACGTGGTTGTTGCTGAGACGATGATGGAGGATCGTAGAGTTATCGCTTTGAAGGCGGAGGGTCCTGGCGGAAACGTCGGGAAACCGGGGGACGCCATCAAGACGATCATCGAAGAGAATGTCGACAAGGTCTCGATGGTGATCATGGTGGACGCGGCAGTGAAGTTCGAGGGTGAAAACTCAGGCGAAGTCAGCGAAGGAATCGGCGCAGCAATCGGCGGCGTCGGCACTGAACGGTTCAAGATCGAACAGGAAGCAACTCTCCACAAGATACCAGTATACGCAGTTATTGTCAAGGAGAGTCTTCAGGAAGCGATTACGCCGATGAAGAAGGAGATCATGGAGGCTGGAGAGAAAGTTATCGAGAGAATCAAGAGCCTCATCCTGGAAAGAAGCAAGCCAGGCGATACTATAATAGTCGCCGGTATCGGCAACACCATCGGTATCGGCCAATAAAGGGATCTTTAGGTGTCGCAGCCTAAGCCACGTAGTGGCGCATCATTAGTACTCACGATACTAGCTGCTGTCATGGCGGTTGTCGGCCTCTACTTCATCGGACTCGTCTTTGGTGGAGACATCGCAGATCCTAACATCATGATCCTTTATGTCACCATTGCAGTTGTCGCATTCACTTTCGTACTTCTGACACTGACGAG
This sequence comes from Candidatus Bathyarchaeota archaeon, assembly GCA_005881615.1. Classification (GTDB taxonomy): domain Archaea; phylum Thermoproteota; class Bathyarchaeia; order 40CM-2-53-6; family 40CM-2-53-6; genus 40CM-2-53-6. Next base: position 9,761 of record VBBR01000004.1, on the reverse strand, counting down.
GATGCGCAGGGGTATCAGGATAGGAGCGTACACACCCGTTAAAGTGCTCTCCATAGTCAAGTGTGGCCAGTGCAGCTTCAAACAGATCAAGAACTTCGCCATAGGAGACTTTGTCTTCAAGACACTCGGCAAATGCACCCAGTGCACGACCGGGGACCTTACAATCAACGGAATCTACACCGAAGGCCCACCGAAGAAGTAGTCTCACGCGACGCGAGATGCTCTGTGCAATACCCCTCCCCTCAAGGAAACGATTCGGTGTCTGGCAGTGATTGTGGGCGAGACAGGCTGATCAGGGCACAATTCATGCTTGGATGCAGGCAAAGATAGGGGTTCTATCGGCGTGTCCCCGAACGATTCCAGGGAAGTGTAGGGAGCCCCTCTCATTTTTTGGGATCAGGACTGATAATGGGCGATTCTTGGAATCAGGTCATTCCGCGGTAAGCACGGTACAGTCGTCCCGTCCAACCAGAACCGTGTGTTCTGCCTGGGCAACTGGTCTTCGCGTCTCCTCCACCAGAACAGGGTACCCACCCACGCACCTGGTATGAACTAGGTCCAGCATCGCTCGTCTTGCGGTTTCTCTTGGGAACTTGTCTTCTAGCCAGCGGGGTGCGAAGGGCAGGGTTGAGAACCGGGTGTAGATGTCGTGGAGGACTTTCTTGGACTCGTCGCTCTTGACGCCTTTGGACTTGATGTAGCGGTAAATCTGGGCTGGTAGAATGTTTGTGACAGAGCCCGCCGCGTCGGGTAGGGTTACGAAGGGCTCTATGGCGAACACCTCGCCTTCGTTCGCCTTTCCTGCGGCAAGTACCGGGACGTTCGGGACGGATTTACCTGCATGTATGCTGTACCTTTCGATGCTGTGACCTGTGAGGTTGCTGATCGGTCGGAACCCGTACTTTCCTATAGTTGTCTGAATCACCCGTCCGATATCTGACAATTTGACTCCGCCTCTGAAGACTTTGATAGCGTTCTGCAAAGCGTCATCGGCAGCTTTGACCATCGGTTCGAACTTGGGATCGTAGAAGACCGTAACTGCTGTGTCCGTGACGTAGCCGTTTACGTGGACCCCGAAATCGACTTTCACCATTGAACCAGAGGGGATGGTTAACGTATCTCCTGGGGGCGAGGTATAGTGTGCGGCAATCTCGTTAATCCCAATGTTTACTGGGAAGGCCGGTTTTCCTTCAAGCTCCCAAATCCTGCTCTCAATTTCGTTGCAAATCTCCAGCGCGGGCTTTCCAGGCCTGACAATGTCAGGAACTTCTTTTCGAATCTTCGCGATTATCAGACCTGACTTTCGGAAGGAGTTGAGAGCTTCTGTGTCGTACAATAATTCCACGCTGGGCCTATCTACGCTCGTAAACGCGCGTCACTGACGTATGACCTATGACTTGGTGAAGTCACGCTTCCACATTTCCCGTGCAAGTGTCCCGTCTTTCTTGTACAAATGCACCAAATCGGGGGCTTTCACTTTCCTTTGCCTGTGTTCGCTGAGAAATGTTATCACCTTCTCGATGAGTATGTCTTTCAGGTCTCCTGTGAGCATTCGGCCGCTCTTGTACTCGGCACGTATATGCTCCATACGCTTGTCATCGGGTTCGAAGAACATGTAGAGCCACTGGAAAGGAACATCGACGTCGGGGTCTCCGCCTTTCTTCCGGTGCTCCTCTTTCGTCGCTTGTCCACCGGAGAAGGCGTAACGGTACACCTTGTTCCTAACGGTTTTGTCGTCATCGCTGAGGTAGATTGCAGTCTCTGGCTTTGAAGAGCTCATCTTGTCCTTCATCCCGGTCAGCGGAGGGAGGAATTTGCTGTGGACAGCGGCCGCCTTGTAGTACCCCATCGACTCCGCGATGTCCCGTTGTATCCTCCAGTACGGGTCCTGGTCTATGGCCGACGGGATGAGGCATCGTCGCTCTTCGAGGAGACTTGGTAGAATCTGGATCGATGGGTAGAAAGAGAAACCGATGTTTGTCTCGCCAGTAAAGCCGAACACTGACTTGGCGGTGCTGAAATTAACCCGGCGGGCTATCTTCAAGATTAAGGGATACGCATGGCCTATGAACTCCGTGTCTTGAAGTATGAAAGTCCGATTTGGATCGAAGCCGACCGCGGCAATCTCGAGAATATTATCAACTGCCCATCGCTGAGTGTCGTCATAGGATAGGTTCCGCTTCTCTTCGAGGAACTTCTCGTCATCCGTTATCTGGATGTAGACATTTGTGTGAAATTTGTCTTGGAGCCACTTGGTGAAATAGAAGCTGAGTATGTGGCCAATATGCATGGGTCCGCTGGGTCCACGACCCGTATACAGGAATAGCCCCTTGCCCTTCGAGTAGTCGTCGAGTACGAGGTTGAGGTCGCGGTGTGAAAAGAAGATGTGCCTGCGGATTAAGTAGGCAGCGTCTCCAAGTATCTCTTCCAGTTTCTTGGCGAGCGGGCCATCTATTGGTTGGGTTCCAAAATCGCGGATGAGTCGCTCATAGTCAACTGCTCCCGTCACTTCCCAAGGTGTCACAACGAACTTTTCTTCAACCATTTCCTAGGCAACTGCCCTTGGCGGAATCTCCAGTTCGAACGCTGCTGCGGGAAGGCTGAGGCCCCACGCACGGATTATCTTAGGGTGCAGTTCACCAACCAGTCCGATTCGCTTTTGCCCTGACATCACCTCGCCGGTTCGTCCCTCGAGAAAGCTTGGCTGAGTGGTAGGCTCGACCTGGAACTGGAGACCGATGCTGCCAAGGAGCGTATCGAGGCATGATCGGATCTCTGTGAAACCGGCTGCCGTGTGGATTGTCACCGCGGCGATCTTGTATCGAGTTTCAGTCCGACCTTCGCCGTTTTCTTTGACAAGAACGCACGGTCCAATTTCGAAGACCTTCTGAGGATAATCGACATGAGTATTGTCCTTGAGCAAGTTGAGAATGCTTGGCAGAAGCCAGCTTCTCATTGCGGTGTGGGTTGACATTTTCGGATTCAGAAGTTCTGCGTAATTTTCATGCCCTATGCCCATCTTGTCAACGAATACTTCTGGCGATGTCAGACTGTATGTCAGAAGCTCTTGGTATCCCAGACCGATCATAACCTCTGCAAGAGTATCATTTCTTTCCGTCTCTAGTGCGAGTCCTCCGAGGGTCCAGATTCTCGGCCATTCAGGATCCAGCTTGTTGATGTCTAGCGCGATCGCGAGGTCTTCAACTAGATCGACTTGGTGCATGATGTCGATTCGGTAGCAGAGGCTCTCCACGCGCAGGATGTCTTTACTCACTTGTCGAGCGGGATGGCCGGCTCTAACAAACGCTCGTATCATCTCTGCTGGTTTGAAGCTGGCCCCAAGAATTCGATTAGCGTAGCTGACTGAGAATTCCTTGAAGCTAGATCTCAGGTCAGGCGTAATCACCGGCTTGGCCCCATTATTCATGTAGGTTTGAGCGCAGCTGTAGATCTTGCCTCCTCTCTCGGCGAGGGCGGCTACCACTATCTTCAGAGTATTGCCCACTGTCTTGGCATTCGTCCCTGTGACTTCTACGAGGATATTCTTCGTGTCGGTGCTGACCTTTCCTAAGTCGTTGGAGTTGATGATGGGTGGAAGGGAGACAACTTTGCCCTCTCCATCTGTCAACAGTGGCCATTCTTTGAAGGATGAGATTATTCCGCTGTACTCGATTCCCTTGGGGTGCTTCTCTACGATCTCTCGAAGCGTCATCTTCTCGGTTGAGCCTAACGGAACGAAAGCCGTGTTGTCAGGGTTGCCGACCGTGTAGCGGAGAGGTGACTTGATCAGGTCGGCCTGGTAGAATCCGATGGAGGCTCGTCTTCTCTTCCTACCATAGGTGAGGTCCATTTTTTCTTGTAGGCTTATCCAGCTTTTCAGAGCGTTCTCGCTGGGTTTGACGTTTTTCACAATGGAAGTTGCGATGAAGGGCCGGATGGGCCCCAGTCTACGGTCTATTGTGACTCTCAGCACTGATTTTCCCGAGAGAATGGGAGCTTTGGGCTTGGCGAGACCGAGGTGAGTTCTGAGGGCGCGGGCGATTCCTTCTACCGACCAAATGTCAGGGTGATTGCTGTCTTTGACTTCGATGCTGACACTATCGTTCTGTTCGTCGAGAGATTCCACGTCACCCTTGACATAAGCGAGCATCTGGTTGAGCCCGTCTTCGTCCCGGGGAACCTTCTGGCCAAGAAGATCCTCTAGATCCATTAGAGAGAATTGGACTGAGGGCGTCTCAGGCTACCTTCTGTTGTCTTATCCATTCGAGATCTGTGGTGAAGAGTTGTCTAATGTCCTGGATCTGTTGGTTCATCATGTAGAGCCTGTCGATTCCGAGTCCCCAGGCGATTACGGGTACTTTGATGCCGAGGGGTTCTGTGACTTCGGGTCTGAATATTCCGCTACCGCCGAATTCCATCCATCCGTATCCTTCCTTGTAGGCTTGCAGCTCGACACTGGGTTCGGTGAACGGGAAATAGTCGGGCTTGAACCGGACCTTGTCGGCTCCGGCGACTTCGCGTGCAAACATCTCCAAGACCCCTAGTAGGTTGCGTAGGCTGAGGCTGGGATCGAGAACTATTCCTTCGGCCTGGTTGAACTCTGTCAGATGCGTTCTATCGAGGAGTTCCGGCCGGAAGCAGCGAGCAATAGCGAAGTACTTGCCGGGGATTTGCAGGTCCTTTGAGATCATTGACCGGACGCTTAGGGCTGTTCCGTGGCTGCGGAGGGCTAGCTTAGAGGCTTCTTCTCTCGAATACTTGTAGCCCCAGCCCGTGGACCCTGTCTTCCATCCGTTCTCATGTGTCTGAGCTACCTTCTCCAGGATATCCTTCCATGGTTCAAGGCTCGCTTTGGATGGGTGTTTCAGATAGTAGAGATCGTGGATTTCTCGCGCAGGATGATCTTGCGGCATGTAGAGGCAGTCGTCATTGATGAACGCGGTCTCGACAAGAGGCCCAATAGCCTCTCTAAACCCGAGAGCAACGAGCTTTCGTTTGACCATCCTGATGAATCGCAGGTATGGATGATATTTTCCAGGATTGAGTGAAGGGACGGGAGAGGAAACATTGTATGCTCGGAGACGGACTCTCTCCCAGTCACCGGACAGAATCATCTCACTTGTTAAGCCGCTGACTTCACCGACAGAGGCTTGAGTGGGAATCGCGTCCAGTCCTAGAGGAGTGATCTCTAGCTTCCGTTGCGTTCTCTCCTTCGAAGCCAGAATTTTTCTCTTGAGCAGTCTATCGGCAGCATGTTTCAGGTTAGGGGGAAGCTCTTCTATTGGAAGGGCTATCTGACCGATTCTCTCGAGAAGCTCTTCGTCCTCGTCTTTTGGGGGGTTCTCCGAAACCATTAGAAGAGCCCCGGAACTTGTCTTCTCGATTTTTCCCCAGCCTTTGCGGGCAATCCAGCCAGTAACTATTGAGACAAAGTCTAGAGGTAGACCGGCTTGCTGGACGGCTTCGCTGGCGGAGAGTTTTCCCCCTCCATCGTGGACAACTGTAGCGACCCTTCGCTCCGGTAACCCATTCGCGAGGTAATCATGTCCCTCCTCCGTGCAAAATACCTCGGTGGTTCTCGTCGTCTGTTCCTTGACCAAGCCTAGTTCTGACAGTGTTAGTGACGCCCGCGCAACAGCGGCATCGGCTAAGCCGGTTTTCTGAGATAGATCTTCGACAGAGGCCGTACCGCCCGCGTCCCTGAGAGTTCTTAGAACATTGATGTCGTTTTCACGTAACTCCATTGTGGCTGTCTCCGAGACTTGAAACTCTGGTCAGCCTCCCAGCAGCTATATTTGATTTGGAGTTTCGAAATAGCTACCGATCCTTAGAATTGAGGAGAGAAACCTCTCAGCTGATATTGAAGCGGATAGAGCTCGACAGGCATGCCTGAATTAGGGTTTTGTTGCGCTTACAAAAGCGCTGAGGACTCCAGTGCCCGCATATCCACCGCCTCGTTCCAATGGCTTGACCAGTACGTCCATGAATCCGACCTCTTCCAATCCTCTAACATATTCGAGTCCAGTAATTGCTCCACTAGAGCAGGAACACCATTTGTCAGCATCGGCTTTCTCCTCATTCGAGAACGGTTTCAATGCGACCTCATCTGCAATTGCTAATCTTCCGTTTCTGCGTAATACGCGAAACATTTCTTGAAAGACGTGCTTCTTATCAGGACTCAAGCAGATTACACAATTACTCATGATAACGTCGACACTCTCACCTTCTAGCGGTATTTCTTCGATTTCGCCGAGCTTGAACTCGACATTTTGCAGTCCAAGTTTCTGCGCACTATCCGACGCGCGTTGAACCATCTCTTTAGTCATGTCCAATCCGATAACTTTCCCTTGCATACCGACCCTCTTACTTGCTAGGAGAACGTCAATGCCTCCACCGGAACCAAGATCAAGAACAGTTTCCCCGGTCCGAATCATCCCCAGCGCTGTTGGATTACCACTACCGGCAGCCATGACGATTGCAGATTCTGGAAGCGGTCCCACCTCTTCTCGGGAATAGCCGTGACTCAATAGGTCGTCTACGTTTGAGGGTCCACAACAACTAGCGCTGTCTAAATTTTTAGCTCTCGCACCATAACGGTCTCTTACGGCGTTCTCGATTGTCTGTTCTTGAGTCATGGAACTTTTCTTCCTCGGCTGGGCTAAAGGAACTTGTTTGTGATACCTAGGGCCTCGTCAGTCTTTGCAATCGATCTTCGACCTTCACTTTCCAGGCCGGTAAGTGCCCTTATGGCGTCAACATTCTCCGGAACGACCACGCTCTCGTTGTGGACTTGGTAAACCATATTCGCTTCACCGTCTGTGACGTTGAGTATGTCTTCCCAGTAGGCTACCTCCCACATGTCGGCCCTAGCTCTAAGCATGTCTCGCATCATCTCGGCTACTGCGTTCATACTGTCAACTCCATCAGTCGTCCTGACAGGCGCCAGCCTAGGGGCGTTCTTCAAGATCTTCAGAACATCCTTCCTCTCCGGGTTATTCTTCAGCTGGACCATGGCAAAGTGCAGATGGCCGATATTGAAGGGTCCTTTCGCGGCCATAGTTGTAATGTCCAGCTTGGGAAGAACTGTCTGCGCGTCCGGTCCCTGATGGGACGGGATATGCGCTTCCGGGACGACAGTATTAATGAGTCCATTCTTGTGGCTCTCCCACGGATCTGTTCCTCTCCGGAACACGACAACCCTCGCCTTTCTTACCCCGAGCCCGTCCTGAAGTGCTCCGATGGTTCTGCAGATTCCGGTTGTGTTGCAGCTTACGACACGCGTGGCGTTCTTGTTCAGATTCTCCTCGTAGTTACACTGGGCAACGAAGGATGATCCCGTAAGTTCGTGTTTCTCGCCGCCCTGAAAGACTGACTTGACGCCGAGCTTGTCGTAGAGCGCTTTGTTCTTCGCGCCCAGCCCCGCTGGCGTGCAGTCTATCATGACGTCGACCTTTTTGATCAAGTCTTCTAGAACCCCTGAAGCCTCTATTCCCGCCTTTTTCATATCGGGTAGTTTCTCGGGAATGGAGCTGTATATCACGAAATTCTTCTTCTGCGCCATCTTCACCCGATAGTCTGCGACGACGTCGGAGACGCCGATGAGTTTCATGTCCTTCTGCTTCGACACGGCCTCGGCAACGCGCTTGCCGATGACCCCGAACCCGTTCACACCCACCCTAGCAGCAGGCTTAGGCATTCTAGCACATCTGTGTCAGGGATTGAAGATGGTTTCTTTTAGACATAACGCCACCTAGATGGGAATGCCTGCGGAGAGATATGTAATACGAGTCAAGACGAGTTGGCTTTCACCCCTAGACCCCATCGACGAGGTGAAGACACTAATCGCTGACTGACACGAGACAAGAAAGTGACGGGTGGGCCAGCGTCGCCTGACCCTCTTATGGGAGAAGACAAGCGAAAACGCGACTAATTAATCGTCTCCAAGAAACCAGTTAACTTTTCTTGAGGTTCCTCTTCCATCCTTACCGTATCGGGTATTGCTGGAGCGGTTTGCCAAGCACACGATTCAGACTTTTGGAGGTGCGCTCATTGTTCTAGGAATCCTGCTGATTACGGTTGGCCTTATCGGCATCTATAGCTCCAAACTACGCGCATATTGTCCAGCAGGCGGTTGCCTGCCTTATTCACTGCCAGCCCAAAATTGGCTGCTCGTTGCCTCGTTACTTTCTGGTATCGCCCTTGTAATTGTAGGAATCGTTTTGCTCAATGTCGCCCGAGAGATGAAATCAAAACGAGACACAGACGAGGCCAATGCACAAGATGCCCGAGCAAATTGAGTACTACCTGCTTTTCTTGAAGATCGTGATCGGTCGTAGCGATATATCCTGTAGACCGCTTTAGACATAACTTGCAATCCTTGATATTCGTAGGCTTGGAGACGGGCTTTAATACTAGGGCTGGACCTCTTACACTCTCAAGCTTTACCGCTTACAAATCGAAAAGAGAAGGTATCAGAAGGAAGGTAATGAATTATGGAGGTTAAACTTTCATGGTTGAACAGTCTCAGTACGCTACGACTACAAAATACATAGTAAAAGCACATTTCGACGTTCAAGGGGTCGTCGAGAAACCTGACGTCGTCGGCGCAGTTTTCGGACAAACGGAAGGACTCTTCGGACCCGATCTTGACCTTAGAGAACTACAAAAATCAGGAAGAATAGGACGAATCGAGATTAACCTCGATTCTAAACGCGATAAGACAACAGGGTCAATCGTAATACCCTCAAGTCTAGACAAGGTCTCAACAGCTATTATCGCAGCTGCGATCGAGAGCGTCGATAGAATCGGCCCCTGTGAAGCGAAGATTACATTGGAAAAGGTCGAGGATGTCCGGGAAGAAAAGCGGAACGCCATCCTGACCAAAGCGAAGGATATTCTCCGCAAATGGGTAGTCGAATCATCCCCGAGCACAGAAGAGGTCGTCAAAGAGGTTGCATCTTCTCTAAGAGGCGTGGATCTTATCGAGTATGGTCCCGAGAAGCTGCCAGCGGGTCCAGAGGTTGAGAGCGGCTCTCTGATAGTTGTTGAAGGCCGGGCAGACGTCATTCTTCTCATGAAGGTGGGGATCAAGAACGTCGTCGCGCTCAACGGGACCAAGGTTCCTGACAGCATCATCAAGCTCACCAAGGACAAGGAAGTCACAGCCTTCCTCGACGGAGACAGGGCTGGAGACCTCATTCTCAAAGAGCTACAACAGGTTGCCGACATTGACTACGTCGCACGTGCATCCTTCGGGAAGGAAGTCGAAGAACTGACTCCGAAGGAAATAATGAAGGCTCTTCGAGAAAGGGTCCCAATCAATCTCGCTCGACCGATCGAAAGGCCAGAGAGGCCACAATTCGTCCGCCAGGAGAGGCCTGAGAGACAGGAACGATACGAGCGACCCTACGAAAGAGGGTACGGTCCATCTGAACCTCGGGTTGAAGCGCCGCCCATTCCAAGACCCAGCCTAGCACCGCAGGTGTTTGACGTCGCGAAAGATCTTCGAGGAACCTTGGAGGCAGTGATATTCGATGAGGCAGGAAAGGAGCTTGGCAGAATGCCTGTTAGCGAGCTTGCGGAAAAGATTCCAAGCGTTGAGAACGCGCACTTGGTTCTCTTCGATGGAGTTGTTACTCAGAGATTGTTAGACATTGCTGCCGGAAAGAACATTCGATTTGTAATCGGCGACAGAGTATCCGACGGAGCAAAGAAGCCACCAAACGTGAACGTCATGACCCTCAGCGATCTGTCCTCGTTCA
>VBBR01000063.1 GCA_005881615.1 Candidatus Bathyarchaeota archaeon | reverse complement strand
TTCTGTGGTAGGAATATGGGCCTCCGCGAGCCGAAGGAAAGCCACAATCCTACCCGGCGACGGGGACGATGATGACAACGGACAGTTTGACGAGGATACATCTCCAGGCATCCAGACGGGACCATTCACACAGGTATCCCGGCTCGGAATGCCACTCATCAACGAGGTGATAATACCCCTTGGTAAGAAGGACGTTTGGAACATGGTAAACCCACGATTCGACTCCCAATTCTTACAATATTACCAGACACCAGAACTCCAGAAGCTTTTGCCAATCCTTTACCCTGGGGTCTTCCCCAACTTAGCAGGATACAGCAAACCCAGAGCGGACCTCGTTGCTATCCTGTTGACAGGCATACCTTCGGGAATTGTGCCCGGCTTCCAGAACTTCACAGGAAGTGTCCAAGCAGATTATCTGCGGCTCAACATGGCAGTACCACCTAACACAGGCAGCCCGAATCGTCTGGGACTAATTGCAGGAGATGCCGCAGGCTTCCCGAATGGGCGCCGAGTAGGAGACGACGTTATCGACATCGAAGTTCGAGCAATCGCCGGAGTAACTCTCCCCCTAGTAGATCAAAGCTTCACTCCCGATGGAGCAGCAGCTCTCGTAGGAGACGGGGTAGACTCAAACCCGATACAACCACCCAACACAAGTCCCTTCCTGACCGTCTTCCCGTACCTACCGCATCCAGTTCCCGGCTACGAGCACTCCCACGATTCGTAGCACAATGCAGAAGCAAGCCGGGCGGCGCGATTTCTTCCGCCAATCATCAATGGACAGTCATTAGTCTCTTTAGGTCATTCTCGAGAAAAAAATCATTTCCAAAGTCTTATTCGGCTTCCGTTCCATTCCCCTCGGAAATCCAATTGCCCTGTACTGTAATCGTCGGGGGTTTCTTTGGGGACGAAGGGAAAGACGATGCAAATCGTCCCCTAGAGGCAAGATAGCTGCCTACCTAGCCCTGAAGGACAGACCCGACATATGCGTTAGAGGAGGAAACGGACCAAACGCGGGTCATACCGTCTTCCATAATGGGAAAGAGTATCATCTTAGACTCATACCCAGCGGGTTCGTAAGTCGTTCTACGCGTCTGATGATAGGCCCGGGAGTGCCGGTAGAAACCGCGATTCTCCTAAATGAGATCAAGGAAACTGACTCTGAGAATAGAATCAGCGTCGACTATCAGTGCGCAATGCTGGAAGAGCGGCATAAGACTCAGGAATGCGAATCCGATCATCTCTCGAACAAGATCGGTTCGACCAAAAGCGGTGTAGGAGCATGCAATGCAGAACGAGCGCTCCGTATGGTGAAATTGGCCAGACAAGAGACGAGGTTGAGACCCTACATCACTGACACAGTCGGAGAGATTCACAAAGCGTTGTCGAATGGTAAGAACCTGATGGTCGAGGGAACTCAGGGAACTTTCCTAAGTCTTTACCACGGTACCTATACATATGTTACGTCCAAGGACGTGACCGCGTCTCAGGCATGTGCAGATGTGGGGTTAGGGCCGACCGATGTTGACGATGTGATGATCATCTTCAAGGCATACGTCACTCGAGTAGGCGAAGGACCTCTCGAAGGACAACTGGACAGGGAAGAAGTTCTGAGACGTGGCTGGATGGAACACGGCACAGTTACTGGACGAGAGAGAAGGGCAGCACCTTTCGATTTCAAACTTGCCAAGAGGGCTGTACAACTCAATGGAGCAACGCAAATTGCGCTGACGAAACTGGATGTTCTATACCCGAAGGCGAAGGGAGTACGAGCCTATCTGAACCTGCCAAAGGAAGCTCGTGACTTTGCGGTATCGATTGAACGAGAAACTAATGTTCCGGTCACTCTGATAGGGACTGGACCTGACGAAAAGGACATCATAGATAAGAGACACTCCCGCCATGCATCTCGTCTGAGACCAACACTAGTTTCCCAGGGAAGATAGCGGTCGACAAGACAATTTGCAAGCGCCTGATGCTCATCCATCCCGTTGTTTACTGAAAGCTTTGACCAGGTACAATTCGTCCCAGAAACGCTCGAAACCCTGCGCTGCGGACGAGCGCAACGGTTAGAAAAGCAATAATTGTCATTTCGGTCCATCCTTTTACTAGGACTGTTAAAGCTAGGCCTGGCGCCCAGAAACTGCCTCCTTGCACAAATAATGGAACCAAATTCACGAAGTAGAACCAAGTTAGTACTGCTTCGGGAATGAAGCCAATCCACACTGCTGCCAATATGAACGGCGTTCGAACTTTCCTGTTTGATCCCATCAACTGGGCTATGATTCCGACAAATAACCCTGTGAGCGCCTTGCCGACCGGCAGGAGCGCCGTGATGGGGCCCGTGCTGCCATAAACGTATCCAAAAATTACCATGGGTCCGATTCCAGAGATGAGACCTGTGAGTGCGCCAAGTCTCGGACCGGTGAAGATCGCGACTATTACGATTGCGACGCTGGAGAAGTCAAGCGCTACTTGTGCGACTCCGCCCGCGGGAATTCGTCCTAGCAAGATTGCGACTACCCCCAGAACGTTACCAAGAGCCCCCATCGATGAAACAAGTGTCAAGGAACTCACAGATTGTGTTCTGTTCAAGACGGTCAGCGGGCGGATTTCTTCTACTCATAAAAGAGTTTCCACTCAAAAATGAGTAGACCGGGGACGTCAGGAGTTTGCGGAAAGCGAGAGCCCGTGGTCGTTTAGAAGTACTCCGAACTCGCTGATCACTCGTCCCGATGCTGTCCTTCCCTCAGGATCGCGCCGCCGTAGTTCAATCAGATCAGATGTAGTGTCGATGTCGAAGGAGATGCGGGAATTCGACATCGAGTATGCATTTACACCTCTCAACTGCGCCTGGTGGAGGTGTTTGGAGTAGCTCCATCTTCCATAACTGGGCGAAACCACGCCAGGAGGCGAAGTCAACATAACGTTCGTCCCTCCCTTCAGTGAGGGAGCCAGAACGACTCTTTGGGAGGCACCTCCCAAACTCGATATTTCCTTGAAATCTTCAGGATTTACCAACGGTATATCTCCAAGGACATTGGTAACAGATCTCGTATGCTTTTGCAATGCAAGTCTATTGGTTTGCTCTATTGCACGATTCAGACCTACGCTAGTTTGTTTGACAAAGGAGACCCCTTGCGATTTCACTCGAGTCCTGACGTTTTCGTCGGATGAAATTACGATTATCGTTCCGTAAACCCTTGATCGAACTACTGAAGAAAGAACGTCCTCCAATAAAGCTTCGACGAAAATTCTTCTCTTGTCTCCTTGAAGATTGCCTGAGAGTCTCGTCTTGCTTTCTGTAAGACCCCTCACTGGGATTACAGCCCAGTTGTCTGTCATGAGATAGTCTCTGCAAACTTCAACGTGTTCTCCGCTAGCTTAGACTTGGCTTCTTCAGAATCCATTACCGTCTTTGTCGTGATAACCCTCATACCAAGACTAGTGATCTTCGGGATAATCGCTCGATCCACGTCGTCAATAACAAATCCTCTCATCAGTCCCTTGTAGAGCTGGGCGACGCCGAAGGGGGAGACCTCCAGCCCCAGGCTCTCCATCATTTGGTCCAGAGGTCCCTTGATCGCTTTCCCTCCGACAATCGGGCTGATTCCAACGATCTGCGCGCGTGTTTTTGCAATGCTGTTGCGAATCTCAGGAATTGCCAGAATTGGCCCAATGCTCAAAATC
>VBBR01000062.1 GCA_005881615.1 Candidatus Bathyarchaeota archaeon | reverse complement strand
TCGGAATGCCAGGCTATCGTTTCTGGAACACCGGAGACGAGCATGATGAGACGGGACACATCGAAGAAGACCCGGACAACAGGGTGAAAATGATGACGAAGAGGATGACGAAGCTGGATACAGCCGCGAAGGGGATTCCAGCAGGGGAGAAAGTGAACTTCTTCCGCTCCTCCAAGGAACAAGCCGACGTTACGCTTGTAAGCTGGGGATCAACCAAGGGGCCCATACTAGACGCGATGAAACTACTGGAGAGAGATGGAATAGGCGTAGAGTTTCTACAGATAAGACTCGTTAGTCCCTTTCCAACTGAGACCGTCAAGCAAAAACTGGCAGATGCGAAACTCATGGTGGACATTGAACAGAACTATTCAGGCCAGATGGCAGCCGTGATAGCAGAAAAGACAATGATAGATATCAAGAATAAGATCGTGAAATTCAATGGTAGACCGATGTCACAGGACGAAATCTACCAATCAGTCAAACAGGTCTTGTCGAACCCGGCACAGAATAGGAGAGTGATCTTAACCCATGGCGCTTAAGCTCACTGACCTCAAGACTGACGTCCATAACGACTGGTGTCCAGGCTGCGGAGACTTCGGCATCGAGGCTTCATTGAAAATAGCCTTGACAGAGATGCCGGTTGACATCAACAAGGTTGCACTGTTCTCCGGAATCGGATGTTCCAGCAAACTTGTCCACTTCACCAACGCCTTCGGCATCCACACACTACACGGCAGAGTGCTAGGTTACGCGCAAGGCGCCAAGCTCGCCAATCCGGATCTCGAAGTGATCGCGGTTGGAGGAGACGGTGACGGGCTAGGAATCGGAGTAGGACACTTCGTACACGCCGGAAGACGAAACATAGACATGGCCTACATCATACACGACAACGGCGTCTACGGCTTGACCAAGGGCCAAGCCTCTCCGACACTGCATCTGGGAATGCAGACGAAATCCCTTCCAGAGCCGAACATAAACTCCAACATAAACCCGATAATGCTCGCGCTAGCATCAGGCTTCACCTTCATCGCCCGCAGCTATGCGTACAATACTAGACATCTCAAGGAGATGATCAAGAAGGCCGTCGCCCACAAAGGCTTCGCCCTGATAGATGCGCTTCAACCATGCCCTACTTACAACGATATCAACACTAAAGAATGGTATGGAGGCGAGGACAGAATCGACCCGGCGACAAAGAGACCGCTGCCACGAACCTACGATCTGGAAACTACAGGTTACAATGGGAGGATAACTGCAGATATGAGCGAAGACGACGTCGACAAGAACCTTCTCCAAGTAATATCGAAATCGAGAGAATGGGGAGACAAGATCCCAATAGGCATCTTCTACCAGAATGAAACGGTGCCGATATACGAGGAACGAATCAGTGAAAGAATCCCCAGCTACATGAAAGAACCGCCCGCAAAACAGCAACTCGCCAAGAACGACGGAAAATCAGTGGTGAACCTTTCTAATCTATCGAAGGATCTTCTCTTCGAAAGCTTGGTACTAGCACAGTAGCCTGCCCGTCGGCAGTCTAACGAATAAGCGGTGACCGGACGTGCTCTCCCACTCGCTCAACGACTAGAATCCCAAAAAGAGCTCCTAGGGCTCCCATTACCGGATTTCCAACGAGTGCAATTACTGAACTGACTACGAGCGAGATTCCCGTCGTGTTGAGTGCTCCTCCAGCCTCTGCGATCAACAGCCCAGCGATCGCCATAGCTAGGTTGCCGAGAGCACCAGCGATGACAAGACGCTTCTTCGAGATGCCTTCCGAAAAGGTATTCCTACCTCGGAGAGCCAGGTCGAAGACCAGTCCGTTAGGGATCAGGGAAAGACCAATGGCCAAGGGTGCGTTTGGGTCTCCGAAGAGTAACAGCCCGTTGATTGTTCCCAGAATGGCGGCACTCCACGGTCTCCTCGTGAGAGAGACGAGTATTGTGAAGAGTGCGGATATGAGAAAGAACAAGTCCAGCTCGAAAATGGTATGCCCGAGTGCCACGCCGGAGGCATAGCCATAGACAGGATACAATGCGGTCAGACCGGCCAACAGTGCAAGATAGCGGTTCGTGGAAGAGACGGGTTTCTTGTCCATCGATCTCTGGTTCCTTCGCGAGCGAATCCTGCTGAGCTGACTTATTGTGATGTACGAAGGGTACTAAGTCAATACTATAGAGGACAAAACTAGGGTTCTATTTCGCGCGAACACCTTTTTTCTCGTTTGCAACTCTACTTGTGGCCAGCCATCCATTTCTTCTCTTCCTTGTTAGGAGTGAGCTGGCATCCGGAAGACCAGAGGAAGGTTCTGGCGGTCGAGGGGCCTACATGCTCAAATCTGTCCTGAACGTTTGTCTGCAACCGCTCCTCGTCTTTACCATAGGAGTCGATGTACTTCTTGACTGAACCGAACTCTTTCTCCAGTTTCAGGAACTCGCCCGCGTTGTGGATTGTTGCCCGTATCTTCTTCTCATTACGCACGATTCCCGCGTTGCCCATCAACGCCTTCACGTCTCTCTCATTGAACTTGGCGACCTTAGGAAGAGAGAATTGCTCGAAAGCTTTCTGGAAATCAGGCCACTTATTCTCAACCACAGTCCAGTTGAGTCCGGCAGTAAAGACAGATTTGGTCAATCGCTCGAAATACTCAGAATCGTCTTTCGGGGGTTTCATACTCCTCGGAGACATATTGCCTGCACGATGGATTTGCGATATTTATGCGCCCCGCTTTCTAAGTCAAGTCAGGCTTACTTGATACGCTTCGAGCAACCAACTTGGTAGCCGTCTACTACCAGGTTTATAATCAAGGCACGCTGGTAGGGCCATAGATGGTCGTCACGAAAGAGAACCCTCTCGGATTTCCAGAGCTCGGACAACCTGCCGAGATCGAGCTCACCCCGAGGGATAGTAACATTCTGCAAGCAATCCAAGAAGAAGGCTTGACGGTCTTCGCCTTCGATGGATTGAAGCGCTTACTCGGCGTTCATCAGGAGATGTTGTCTAGGGTTCTCGACAGACTAGAAGACGAAGGTCTCTTGGAGAAGGTATCCGAAGGGTATCGGCTGACTGTCAGAGGCAGCCACCAGGTCCCTCGTCCACTAAGCTCGACTCAGCTACGAGTCCCAATTGTCCAATCCCTCCTTCCACACGACATTGATGTTCAGAGGATAATCGCGGGCCTCAAGGGTCGCTGGTTCGGAAGTCTGCGCTGGCTTGGATACTCACAGAACGAAGAGGGTCTGATTCTGAAATGGATCACCGAGGAAGACGGTATCCAGATTGATGCGAAGTTCACTGAGAACTACCTCAGCATCGACGCCAAAGTCGGAGAAGAGAAAGACGTTAGTCAAGCAGTGAAAGCGTCCCACCAGCTAATGGGCCACATTTCACGACTCTACAGCGGACCTAGACGTGGTCGGAACATGTTAGCACCGGTTGCGTTCTTTCCAGACATGTCTTTCGCCTAGCCTTGTGACCCGGGTTAGCACTCCTCGGTCAACAAATAGCTCCACACACTCCTAGTGGGTAAGGTGAAAAAATGAGTAAACAAACAAATTCGTCAGCGATACTTGAATCAATCTCCGACGCAATAGTCGATGTTACCGAGAAAGTCTCTCAATCCGTCGTCCGGGTAGGAGCCGGAAGATGGAGAGGCGGAACAGGAACCGTCTGGAGTAAAGACGGACATATTGTCACAAGCAACCACGTCATCGGTGACATGCGCGAAGTCGAAGTAGTTGTGGGACGAGATCCGTACTCGGACATTGCACTGTTGAAGATCGACTCGAACAACCTCACACCAGTTGATGTCGGTAACTCCGACAACCTCAAAGTAGGCCAATTCGTCCTCGCGGTCAGTAATCCCTTCGGCAGACAACCAAGCGCCACATCCGGAATCGTCACAAACCCAGCATACAATGTACGTGGATGGTGGGGTGCATCAATGGACAAGGTTGTAGTCTCAGACGCGCGTCTCAACCCAGGATACTCCGGCGGACCATTGGTCGACGCTAGGGGTAGACTGATCGGAATCAACGCTGCATACGCCAACAACCGCGGAATCTCAGTACCAGTCAACACCGTCAAGAGCGTCATCGACAAGCTAATGCACGATGGAAAGATCAAGCGCGCATACATGGGCATAACAGCAGACAGCATCAACCTACCAGACAGCCTATCCGAGCAAGCCAGCATCGGCCAAGACGGTGGACTGATCGTTTACGGCGTAGACCAGGACAGTGCTGCGAAGAAGGCGGGCCTAGCAATAGGCGATGTCATCGTGAAGCTCGACGGGAAACCGGTTGAGAGCCTCATGGATCTTCGCGGACTACTCGACGACAAGGCTATCGGAAGACACGTCAACGTATCCGTTCTTCGCGGAGAAAAGCTCACACAGCTGACGATAACCCCGACCGAAGCAGAAGAATAAACAAACCCCAGAACAGAGACTCTGGCCCAGGAGCCAGGGTCAACTTTTCTTTTTCCATTCTCAAAGCGTGATTCTTCCCTCCATGGTATTGTCCCGTGGAGGATATTGTTGTACTGTAAACGTTGATAGGAAAGCTGTGCCTATTCTAGGTTGACAATGTCATCCGAATCCGGTTCAAGCCAAAAGCAGCCTCAGTCTATGATTGACCTCACAAGCATGACGCCGATGGAGTTCACGGTAATTTCTGAGCCGTGGACCAAGTACAAACTGGAGGATCAGACCAAGCTCTTCGTGAAGCTTGTAGTCGTCAAAGTCGTAAGGGGACTGAATGAGCAGGGACAGCCCTCTTACAACATGAACGCCCAGAACATCATTGCAACTCACGGCGCCCCGAACCTCAGAGGTCAGCCCACGACGACCCAGCTCAACTTGGCCGACCCTTCATCCTACAAGGTCGTCGCAAGCCTCGATTTTGACCGAGTCGGCGACGAGAAGTGGAACGAGTATCATCTTACGGACGGAACCGTTCTGAAGGCAAGGCTCGAACTTTCGAACGTCTCAAGAATAGACAAGTATCAAGGAGATGGCGACCCGGTGTACCTTGTCAATACAAGTCAGCCACTCGTCAGGTTCAAGGTTTCCGACCAAGTTCTGAAATCAGTGAAGGCCCCGGTTCGACAGCCGGACGTCAAGGCACCCTATGGATAGGGGTTCGATCGTTTCCACCATCTCTACTCTAGTTGGGCTTGGGCCAATCGGGGTGGGTATTGGCCGTTTCTAGTTATCTTCTTTCGTTGATCCTGGATGCCAATTCAACCATCTCCAGCATCTCATTGTATTCTTTCTTGTAGGCAAGGAATAGCGCTGAATGCTTCGGATAACGTGAGAGCAATTGATCTATCTTGGTACCGAGGGATGGTTCGGGGTTCAGACTGAAACCTGATACTTTCAGGCTCTGCCCTTTCATTACTCTGGATACAAGGCCAGCATTGTATCCATCCCACTCGACGAGATTGGCATGAAGGTCGCTGATTTCCTCGAGTTCCTCGTCTGCTATTTCGCCGGGTACAAGTTTCGAAAGGCTCGGAAATGGATGAAGATGGGCTTTCCACTTCGCGGCCAGGAGTTCCATTTCACGGTCTGAAATCTTGCCCAAGTGCCTTACTCAAGTCCCGGGTTATGTTTGGTTTTTCCCTTAGCGTCTAGCCATTCCTGTTCCAAGGTCGGACTTGTCGTTGATTGCTGCTTTGATTTTCCTGCCTATCTGTTCCAGGTCAGCGTCGCTCGCGTTCTTCCGGTCAGGGAATCCACCGGGCAGCTCGTGAACGTAGCGAGGAATAACGTGCACGTGCATATGGAAGACCTCTTGGGACGCGGCTCGACCGTTTGATTGGCCGATATTGATCCCGTCAGCCTTGGAGGCTTTCATGACCCCTCGCATAACCTTGGCTACAGAGACGAACACTCTTCCCACCTCTCCGGGTGGCATCTCCACCATGCTCGGATAGTGCTTCTTTGGAATCACTAATGTGTGTCCCGGATTCAGCGGGTGGATATCTAGGAAAGCGAGCGAGTGTTCGTCCTCGAAAACGATTGCCGCTCCGGCTTTCTTCGATACGATCTCGCAAAAGATGCAATCCTCACTCGTGAGTCCATTCCTCCTCCTTGACCTTGTCTCGCTGGTTTGCCGCTCTGGCAAGATCGAAAAGGAGGCTTGACAACCGGTTCACGTATGGAACGGCCTCGGGATTAATCGCTTCTATCTTAGCGAGTGCTACTACTCGTCTCTCGGCTCTCCGACAGACCGCTCGGGCTACATGAAACTGAGCTCCGGCATCACTTCCCGTCGGAAGAATGAATCTACGCAAAGGGTTCAGCCGGTCGTGAATCGAATCAATCGTCTTCTCCAAATCGTCAACATGGGCTTTGCTGATACGTGGAACGTTTGCGCTGACAAGCTCTGAGGCAAGATCTCCACCCAGCGTGAAGAGATCC
Organism: Candidatus Bathyarchaeota archaeon; assembly: GCA_005881615.1. Classification (GTDB taxonomy): domain Archaea; phylum Thermoproteota; class Bathyarchaeia; order 40CM-2-53-6; family 40CM-2-53-6; genus 40CM-2-53-6. The sequence continues at coordinate 5,053 of VBBR01000062.1, read as the reverse complement.
TCCTGAACGCTCTTCAAATCAGCTCGTCGACCGCTCCATACGCTTCCACCCTCGGGTTCTCCTTTCCAACCCGGGTCCCGCCGTAGAGACCCGTCTCCCCCCTGTCACCTGTACGCGTGTATCCTTTCATGGTTCTGTTAACTCCTCCTTGGATGAGTTAGCTTCGGGGCATCGACTCCGGGGATTACCGTAGGCGTCGGGTTCCCTTTCACAGCTTCAACTGCTCCGCCTTGCGCCTCTAGAAGGGTGGGAGGCCGGGAACGTGCGAACCTCACCCGTCCCCGCCGAGCCAGGTTGATAGCCGCCACCTGGTCTCGGTCCATTACTATTCGGCATCTTCCGCACCGGAGCTTGCGTTCTAGTCTCTTGTCTGATTGGAGTCTCTCCCCGCATCTCGGACAAGTGATACTGGAGCCCATGGTCTCACGCCTAGACAAACGGATAACAGGAAGTCCCAGCCATTGTGCCTTATACTCTATCTGACGCTGGGCTTCCGCGAAGCTCCAGCCATTCATTCTACCCCGATACTTTCTACTCTGACCATTACCCTTACGGTAGAGACTGCGTATACCCTCGATGTTTTCTAGAACTATCGCTGTTGTCTTTCGGACTGCCACTGCAACAATCGTCTTCGTGGCGCTATGGAGCAGATGATCTGTTCTTGAAGTTCGGCGTTGTCCATACCTGGAAGCGATCCCTGTTCTTATCCTAGCATCGTCCCGTCTGAAGGAGGATACTATACGCACGGTGGTATTGGCTATTCTCACTATCTGCGAGAGGTCGTAATGACGGGTCTGCTCATCGTTTCCAACCGTCAGGTTGCGAAGATTACGGTCCACTCCGACTATGGAGGAGCATTCTATCTTGGGAGTGTCCCGGGCGATGTACAAACTCAGTCTATTTATTGTGAGGGTAAAGGAGCGAACAGTGATGCCTTCTTGAGAAATTGCTTCTTGAGTATGCTTGGTCAAGGGTATGCCTAGCCGTCTCCCTCTTGATATGGGGATATCTAGCGCTCCCTTCTCTATCTTGAAGCCGTAACAGGAGACGAGCTGCTGTCTGACAGCGTACGGGGTCTTAGTAGGAAAACCCCTCTTTACAGACTTGTTCCTAGCAGCTAGTATTCCTGCTGCTCTGCTTATCGCGCAAAGTTTGTAGTAGCTGGGAGAATCGTATTTAGCTAGCTGGTTGTAGGAGAGGATTGAAAGCCTTCTCAGCGGAGACACCTCGTTAGCTAGACCAACCCGCAAGGACTCATTGACCATCTTCCTGAACATCTCCAGTAGCCCTAGAATATCCTTTGATGGAACGTAATATTGCCAGACCGACTTAACGGCCAACACGACAAACGACAAGAGCCAAAATCCCGCGTATAAGTCAGAGAGGCATCCGAGGATAAATTAACAGAACCCCTTTCATCAAACTAGGAGCTCACGTACCGATCTAGAACTGATTGTTGCTTATAGTAGCTTAGCAAGCGGCTCGCCTCCGCCCAATTTCGATAAGGAATTAGCAGTCTCTTCCATGCCTCACCCAGAGCGTCTTCTAAGTTGATGAACCGTGATGGATCTCCGGTGAGCGCTCTTCTAGCGAGTTCCCTGAATCTCCAGACTCCAAGCGGGACCCATTCCTTTGTCACCTCTAGAAAGACGATTGCTCCAGCCTGTCGGCGGTTCTTGTTGAGATATTCCAGGACAGGAAGCCGTGAGGCATGGTAGGCACCGGCGATGTTGGTGGGATAGTCTTTCCTTCCTCTGTTGAGTTCGTAATCACCAAAAACCTCTGGCCTTGGCCCTGTCAACCAACCTTCGAGGGCTTCAAACATCCAGCTGGTCGGCAAGAGGAGGACGTGCACATTGTTGCCCACAGAGCGGGCGCTGAATAGACGGAACTCGTCGAGTCGAGGATAATCTGAGACCTTGCTCCGAAGGTCCTTAGCTAGAATATCGTCAATTGCGGTAATGCTCCATTCCGTCGGAACTAGCCTACGTGTCCTGCTGGCTCCAAGGAGACCAATAGAGAACATCCTGACAATGTGCTGTTGGGATATTCCATTACGGTAGAGGGATTGCGCTCCTTCGTTGGCAGGAAGATCAGTGTCGGAAACAACCTTATCGATTTGTCGTGGGACATCTGGGTTACTGGCGAGGCTGAGCCGTTCTACAACTCCAGAGGGCCCGTGGGGCGAGCTTCTTGTTAGCAAGTTGATTCTTACGTACGGTTTCTTCTTCAGGACGAGTTCGGTGTCGGTTGGAGTCTCTGACATCACGATCTCCTGGACCAACGACAATGTCTTGCCCGGGTTTCGAGCATCTTGGACCCTTACAGTTGACTTTCCTCGAACCAGAGCAAACCGGTATCGTATCAGCTCGTCTATCGACTTGTCAAGCCACCGATCCGGGGCATCAAGCAAGGACGGGTCCGGCTCCTGCAACACTGGGACCAGGGGACCCGCTAGGAGATTGGGATAGCCATAGCTGCCCAGAAAGACGCCTGGAGGAGAAGCTCCAAAGAACTCGGTCTTCCCAACGACCTTCTCGATATCAACTAGACTCTTCGCTCTGAGGAAGACGGGGCAGCGAGAGGAGTTCTGCACGCAAACTAGCCGGTTTCCCTTGCAGATCTCACATGATACCTCGTGGCTCTGCTCGCTCCGTGCAGGCCGGTAGAGTGTCTCCTGCAACCTTATCGTCCGCCGGGTAAGGAAAGCAATTTCAAGTCGGCCGGGATCATCTATACCTAGCCACAGCGGGTTCAAATCCGTTTCCCGCCGGTTCTGGTGAAAATCCACGATCAGGGAAGCCCTCCTCTACCAGCCACTGGCCAATTCTAGGGTCCGATGCACAGCATGCGCTCGGTACTGCAACATTCCCGAAGGAAAAGTAGGCCTATGCGGCGTCCGCCAAAACATCGGCGGAAAACTCCAACTCATGGTCTATGGAAAAGTCATCACCGGGCACATCGATCCGATCGAGAAGAAACCCGTAGTCCACTACATGCCCGGATCAAAGATATTCTCTATCGCCACGACAGGTTGTAACTGGCTCTGCCATCCCGCTGGAGCTGAGATCCTACTATCAAACGGCAACAAGAAACCAGTAGAGGAGTTGCTGCCCGGAGATTCTCTCTGGTCTTACGACATAGACAACGGGATGAATATTCATCCGAACGTCGTTACACGAACAGGCTCTCGTCTTGCCAGAATCTGGGACCTGAGATACGGAGCTAGGGGTGCGGGACATCTCTTCCTCACTGCCGAGCATCCCGTCATGACTGACTCCGGATGGAAATCAGTAGAGAGAGTTGCACCAGGGGAAAAGATTCTGAAAGCATGGTATCAGAATACCAAAGATTGGAAACGCAAGAGGCCAGGCTCGATTCAGCGAGCTGTATTCAACTGCACGAAATGCGGGGAGTCTGTAAAGGGAATAGACAATTGGAATCGTCATCGGGGAAGATGCTACACCGAGGGAATGGGCATGTCGCCAGAGGTCCGGGAGCACCATCGGCAGAGAATGATAAGCGACAACCCGATGAAAGATCCCGACGTTGCAAGACGCGCAATAGGTTCAAGCAAGGAAAGGTTCCTACGAGACCCGAATCACGACTGGCACAGGAATACTGTGAGCCTCAGGACTTGGCTACACCGCCATCCTTCCGAGGGCCAGAAGAGGTTATACGCGCTTCTTGACCAAATGGGCTTGGAATACGATCAGGAGTATCGAATTCAACCAGAGAATCGACTGCCAGATTCCAGAGTTACGCACATCGCAGACGCGGCGTTTCCCGATTCTAAACTGGATGTCGAGGTAGATGGCTGGTGGCATTACAAGCACCAGCGAACCCGTGAGAGAGACCTTGTTAGGGATCAAACGCTCCGCGCGAACGGGTGGCAGGTGCTCAGAATATCGGGCAGGCAGGTGTATGATCATCCCGAAGAAGTAAAGGCACTCATCGTGCAACATCTTGTAGCACCCTTGATGCTAAACAAGCGAACGTGGGTTGATGTATCAAGCGTAAAGCCTACTGAACAACTTAGGATAGTATACAGCTTCGAATGCATCCCTAACCATAACTACGTTGGAGACGGGATAATCCTCCACAACTGTGGGTACTGCCAAAACTTTGACATTAGCCAGCGTAGAAAAGTGGAAGGAACAGATCTGATGCCTCCTGACGTGGTGAGCTTGGCGCTTAGCCACGGTTGTCAGGGGATTGCTTACACGTACAATCAGCCCACGATTTTCATGGAGTTCGCGCGCGACATTGGGGTTGAGGCGCGAAAGAATGGGCTCATCAACATCTTCGTCTCAAATGGGTTCGATACACCAGACACTGTCGCGATGATGGACGACTTTCTTGACTGCATAACGGTCGATTTCAAGGGAAGCGCGGAGACGAACTTTGTCCGAAAGCATATCGGAATACCTGACGCGCAACCAATTTTCCAAACGATACAGGAGATCAAGAACCGGGGCAAGACACACATCGAGATAACGGACCTGATCGTCCCAGAGATCGGCGACAATCTTGACGAGGCGCGGAAGCTGAGCCGGTGGCTTTATGATAACCTAGGACCTGATGTGCCAGTCCACTTTCTACGATTCCACCCGGACTACAAGCTCATGCACTTACCAAGTACTCCGGTGAAGACTCTCGAAGAGCACTGTAGAGTAGCTAGAGAAGAGGGGCTGCGATACGTCTATGTTGGGAACGTCCCAGGTCATCCGTGGGAGCATACGTACTGCCCGGAATGCAGGAACATAGCAATCAAAAGATACGGATTCGACATCACCGGATGGAACCTCGACGAAAAGAACAGATGCACAAACTGCGGATACCAGCTGCCAATATTCGGCCAGCTCAGTTCCTCAGTCAGCGAAGATAGATTCCTGCCCGTAGTCAACTAAGTGCTGCTTAGGCTTTCTAGTTCCAATTCAGAGTATTTGTTTCGACTCAATTCGTGGTTAGTGGCTGAGAGGAGTATCCGGACTAGTTCATCGGGGCTAATCCTTCTAACTCCTTTCAGATGATGAAGCAGAAGTTCTACCCG
>VBBR01000061.1 GCA_005881615.1 Candidatus Bathyarchaeota archaeon | reverse complement strand
GAATAATCCTGATACTTCTTGTTACGCAGCTTCTGTTCAGCGGAGTCTTCCTAATCCAGATCATAAGCTCTCTCGTCGGAACTGCTGCGGCGGCTAGCTTCGTGCCTGTCTTCTGGCCCACGCTCGCAATAACCAAGGTTCTCCAATCTGATTTTCTGGGAGCCGCGGGGTTCCTGGGCCTGAGCGTATTATTGTTTCTATTGCTTTCATACACTGCTCTATCCCTTAGGGCCAAATATTGGGCGGTAACTCCGGCAGCAATTCACTTCGCCGGAGCCGGCTCTGTGTCCGGGCCAAGCCGACTAGGCTACCTTGGCCTCAGCTCCTCCTCGATTGCAATGCTCAGGAGAGAGATTCGCTCGGCAACCCGAAGAAAAGAAGTGGTCAGACTTATGGCAATACCGATTATCATGCCCATAATGATATCGTTTCCAGCCATCTTCTCCCCCGCCCCATCATCAACGTCCGGACCCGCTCAGATTGATCCAATTTTTCTAGTTATTCCGTTTCTGTTCGGGATCGGACTGGGCTCATTGTTTCTTGGCATGACATCGATTGGTCAAGAGGGGAGAAGGTTGTGGAACATCAGCACGCTGCCGGTTTCTGCCAAGATGCTTGTGAAGAGCAAGCTCATGTTCACGTCCCTAGTCTCGAGCATTGGGCTCGGTCTTGGAGCGGTCGTCTCGGCCCTTCTTCTACGCGCCTCGGCGTTCGTTGTTCTCGGGTTCTTAGGCCTGGGGCTCATTGTAATATTGGCCGAGGCAAGCCTTGGGATTGCTATAGGGTCCAGGTTCCCGGATTTCTCAGATGGCCCAAGGCCAAGATTCGTCACAGTAATTGGCTCTCTAATTGGAGCTGTTCTGGGGATTGTGGAGATGGCAATAATGGCCCTCCCACTCATCCTCTCATTCATCCTGAGGACTTTCTTCTCGATACTGATGCCCCTTCAATTTGTGTTGGCCCTTTCAGGCGCGGTTGGGGGTCTGCTAACATGGATAACTTACGTTCTCTCGGTCAAACCTGTCGATTCAATTCTCTCAGAACTGCCCAACTGATCTGAGTCTAGGACCCCTAGCGAGTATGATCGGGTCCGTTGTCGAGCGGCGATTATTGTTACGGTCACTAAACCTGGCAAACCAGTAACGGCACCTAGAAATCCTCTAAAGTTCCACCTCTTTTATCCAACCTCTTTCTCTTTCTTTCGACAAATCAGAGTTCATGCTTCTTGAAAGTTATCGAAACAGAAGGTCTAACAAAGGTCTACAAAGGTGGACAGAAGCCTGCAGTCGACAGTCTCGATCTCCAGATAGAAGGCGGAGAGTTGTTTGGTTTTCTTGGGCCGAACGGTGCTGGAAAAAGCACTACGATAAGGATGTTGATGACGCTTTTGAGGGCGTCAACTGGTCGGGCTTTCGTCAGAGGCTACGATGTGCAAATCAAACCCTTGGAAGCTATGCAGCAAGTAGGGTTCGTGCCGGAGAACCCTGGGTTCTACCACAACTTGACCGGGCGTCAACATCTAAACTACTGGGCCGAACTCTATGGCCTCGACCGATCGGCGCTGGCTACTCGGATTAAGAAATTATTAGAACGTGTTGGCCTCTTTGAGGCGAGAGACAAGCTCGCGAAGGACTATAGCCTGGGGATGAAGAGACGCCTCGCTCTAGCCGGCGCGCTACTGCCAGATCCCCAACTTCTCATCCTCGACGAGCCGTCGCTCGGTCTAGACCCACAGGGCATGGCCTTCGTCAGGTCCTTGCTTGTCGAGCTTCACCAGGAAGGCAGAACCATTTTTCTCTCCTCCCACTTTCTTGGGGAGGTCGAACGGCTCTGCACCAAGGTCGGACTACTGAGCAAGGGAAAATTGATCAGAGTCGACACTCCCCGAGCCATCAGCCAATCGGTCAGTGACGCTAGTGAGCTGGAAATCGAGACAAAGGGCGTGGGCTTGACAATTGTCGAAATATTGCGGAAGATCGAGGGCGTCTCACGAGTAGAGCTAGACAGGACCTTGTTGAGAATTTCAGGAGCGTTGACTGAGGAGCTGATCGCAGAGATCAATAGGGTCTTGATAGTTAACGGCGTTTCAATAATTAGCTCACGACGTCAAGAGCACAGCTTGGAAGATGCATTCTTATCCCTCACTAAGGGGGAGGTCTGAACCATCACCCCGCTGAAGGGTTGGTGGCCTGTTGCTAGGAAGGAATGGAAGTCCAACATACAAAGCCCCAGGCTATTGATAATAGGCGTCATACTAGCCCTCGCAGTTCTCGGAGGAACCTACGCGGTAACACCCGGGCCAATCAGTCCAACAAGCGTTCCCAAGTTTGTCACATACAATCTGACGTATTACCCGGATCTTAATGCTACCCATCCTGCGCTCGCAGCCTTTATTGCATCCCCAACAGGGGATCATCTTTCTGGAATCAATGTCCAACTAGTCAAGGAAACGGGGCAACGTTTCGGCCCTACGGGAACCCGTTTTCAACTCCTTCAGACCAATGGCACTGACTCTTCCGGTTGGGTTCGTTTCAATCAGTTGTGGACATCGTATCCAAATTCGAGCCTGGGTTTGGTCTATCCCGACCTGAAGGGGTCCTATTTCTGCTGTGTCTCCACGGCGGCGGCAATTTCACCACCATACAAAAACACTGGGAGCGCTACGTGGCATGTGTTGAGTCTTGGAGACTCTTCGAAGGAAACCCTCTCGCTCGTCTTCACCGACCTGACAGGCCAGCCATTGTCGTCTGCGGACGTGCTCGTCTGGAGAGTGCCCAACGCTACCTCGTTACCATATCCTCTTGAGAAGGGGTCTCCCCCTGATGGCTGGACTCTCAAGTATAAGATCGGCACGACGGACTCCAGCGGATTCTTCATCAACCCCCTACCCTACGATAGCTGGGCCTACCTCGTCCGTGTCAGGAGCGTTGGGCTCAACTCAACCTTTCTCTTTGGGTCCTTCTATACGACCCCCTCAATCTCCGGTCCGGATACTGGTCTGACCTTCGCAGCTGTGCTCTTCGTCCCGACTATCCTGCCGATAGTGTCGTTGGCGTTGGCTTACGATGCGATTTCGAGGGAGAAGAGCGAAGGGACTCTCGATCTTCTCTTGTCGAAGCCCGTGAGCAGACTTGGAGTGGCCCTTGGAAAAATCCTGGGAGTCGTCGGATCCTTAGTGGTTCCATTGCTCATTGTAGTTTTCGGTTCGGCCGCTTTGGTTTGGGGGAGAGCAGGGACGGCGCCTACCGGGTCGCTGGTCTTTGGCCTAATCGGATCTGCGGTTTATCTTGCCCTAGCATACTCGTTACTCTTTCTCGCAATTTCTTCACTAAGTCGTAGTCTAGGATCAGCGTTGCTTAGCTCTGTTTTGTTTTTCCTCATGTTCGGCTTCTTTTGGAGCCTCATCGCCGTTCTAATAGCCAACCTAGCAGGTCCATCGGGGTCGGTAGGATGGTTCCAAGCCATAACGATTATTCCGCTCTTCTCGCCTACAGGCGTATACCAACAGCTTCTCTCTTTTTTCATCTCAGGACCAGTGTTCGGACCGAACGTGTCGACCGAAGCGCCACTTCAATCGCCCTTGCCTTGGATAGTCGCCGCGGCCACGGCCTGGATAATCGTTCCGCTATTTTTGTTTGCATGGGCAATGAAATACCGGGTGTCGCAGTCATGATATTCGGGGTGGAGGATACAGAAGCTTGCAAGCAGAGAAAACTGTGAAGGATGTAAAGTTGGAGGAACTGTTCCCATGGCGCGGCCCCAAGACTCCAAATCTGGACGGCTTTTTCGCCCACGCAACGAGAACAGTCGAAGAGATTCTGGCCCTGCTTAACCAAGTGTTGATTGAGAAATTTCTGTCGCCTCATGCTAGCGTTATTGCGTCGAACTAAGCCCGGTCTTGTCCCGTTATCTGCCCCATCAAGGTCAAGTAACGTTAATATTTACTCGTGTGGACATCCCACGTGAATCATGGACAGGCAGCTGAGAGCTGAGTCAGGCCGTGAAACTTCTGCATGACAAGTGATTCACGAGAAACAAGTGAGAAATTTATGGAAATGTCAGATGAACCTAAGTCCTGGGTAGAAGAAGCGAGGAACAGGGTGAAGCGTATCTCGGACCTTGATCCTCAAGACCGCCTAGACATCGTATACGGTATCGGCCTATGTTGCTCGACTCTCGCGAAGAGCATGCAGGGCTGGATGCAGTGGATTGGGAACCTTTCACTGAAAGATTTTGAGCGACCCGAGCTCGAGGAAATCTTCGGGATCATAAAAAAGGCAACTGTCCAGCTCATGGAGTTGGACATCGATAAGACTGAGAAATACGAGCAGTCTCACGGGTTGCGCCAGAAAGCGCCCGACCGGCAAAATAGGCTGGTCAGCTAGCCAAGAGTTATCAGGACAGAACACGATCGCGCCCCTCAAGGTGCGGGCTCTGAAAAAGAGACGAATTGTGTCGATAGCCGAGTTCAGTATTCACCCCATTGGGACTGGGACGAGCGTTAGCCGATACGTCAAGCGAGCGCTACAGGTGATCTCCAAAATCGAGGGGCTCGTGTATCAAGTAACTCCGATGGCAACGATTCTACAAGCACGAGACGTCCGTACAATACTGAAAGCGGTTGAGGAGTCACACTCTGCATTGCGATTGATGGGAGCAAAGCGAATTTCCTCGACTCTTAGGATCGACGAGCGTCTGGATAAACCGAGAACTATGAAAGACAAGACTGAAAGCGTCAAGGACTGATTGAGTCTATCCTTTATTCTAGGCGTTTGAACAGGCTCTGCATGAAGCGTATCGGGATTGGTTGTCCGCTGCGGCTGGTTTCGTAGTAGGTCTTGCACAGGTCGCACTGCCACACCTCCATGTCACGGATTTGAGCTGGAGCACCAGCTTCGAAATCTTCTTGCACTATGTATCGTCCGACAAAGTCGAGTTGCAAGTCGCACTTTGGACATTTCAAGAGTCTGATACTCAGTTCTTGTAATGTTCGCCGATGAACCTGTCAGCGTCCATCGCTGCTTTGCAGCCGTCGGCTGCGGCTGTGATCGCCTGTCTATACCTGAAATCTCTAACGTCTCCTGCCGCAAATACTCCTGGCAGGTTCGTCTCGGTTTCCTTGTGGGTGATGATGTAGCCTTTGGGGTCGAGATCTATTTGTCCTTTGAAGATCGAAGTGTTTGGCTCGTAGCCGATCGCGACGAACACCCCATCCGTCTTGAGTAGCTGTTCCTTTCCAGTCTTAAGGTTCTTGCTCGTAACCCCAGTGACATTGTTGTCTCCTAGAATTTCTTTCACGACTGAGTCCCAGACAAAGCTAATCTTCGGGTTTCGTAGGGAACGTTCCTGCATTATTTGGCTGGCTCGTAACTTGTCCCTACGATGGACAACCGTGACCTTCTTCGCGATGTTCGCGAGGAACGTCGCTTCCTCCATTGCCGTATCTCCTCCGCCAACCACGACCACGTTTTTTTCCTTGAAGAAGTAGCCATCGCATGTTGCGCAACTTGAGACTCCGTGTCCCCTAAACTTGGTCTCTGAGGGGATTCCGAGCCACTTCGCGTTTGCGCCGGTGCTTATGATCACCGTCTTTCCTTCGTAGGTCTTCTTACCGACAGTCACGTTGAATGGTCTAGACTTAAAATCGACATCTGAAGCATCGTCGTAGACGATTTCTGGACCGAATCGTTCAGCTTGCTTCCTCATCTGTTCCATCAGTTCGGGTCCAACTATCGATTCAGGAAACCCAGGAAAGTTTTCTACATCCGACGTAAGCATCAACTGGCCCCCGGGTATTGATCCCGCGATGAGCAGGGTTTTTCTTCCCGCTCGGCATGAGTAAATCGCGGCCGTGTAGCCCGCTGATCCTGACCCTATGATGATCACGTCGTACATCGTATATCTCAAAGATCGCTTGTCCAATGATTTATGGGTATTCTCGAACAACCGTTTTTTCTAGAAGGCTTAATTATCGAGTTAGCCGAGGCCCAGAAACCGTGAAACTGATTGTTCGAGTATCAAGGGGTTAAGATCAGCTGGCTCGGGCACGACTCATTCAGAATTAAGAACGGTAAGACGATAATCATAGACCCCTTTAAGATACGACCTATTCCGGACAAAGCAGACATTCTTCTTGTCAGTCACGAGCATTTCGACCATCTTTCAATCGACGACATCAAGAAGGTTTCTTCGGAAAAAACGACCATCGTGACGATTCCCGCCGTTAAGAAAGAGCTTTCAAGCACGAAAGTAAAGGAGGTCAAGGCCGTAAAGCCGGGCGACAAAGTCGTTTTTGGGGATATTACCATCGAGGTGGTTCCCGCCTACAACTTGAACAAGTTCCGTGAACCCGGGAAACCATTTCATCCCAAGGAGGATGGAAAAGTCGGCTTCATCCTATCGATCGGTGGAGTTCGAGTTTACCACGCTGGCGATACAGATCCGATTCCTGAAATGAGAGGCTTCAAGACTGACGTCGCGCTTCTACCTGTCAGCGGGACGTACGTAATGACACCGGAAGAAGCAGCTGAAGCTACAAGAATGATCAAGCCCAAGCTAGCGATACCAATGCACTACGGAGCAATCGTCGGCTCCGAAAACGACGCCGAGAAATTCAAACAGCTAGCCGCCTGTCCGGTGCAGATTCTCAAACCCGAGTAGAACGTAGGAAAACTGAGGTCTCTGAAAGCCACCGTCAATCGGAGCTGGTTGAGACAGCACCTAACATCAAAGAACATCGCCGTCCTCGATGCCCGTTCGAGGACCGCCTATTCTAGAGCCCATATTCCCGGAGCAAGGAATGCTGATCTCTTCCACTACTTCGTTCCCGGAACAGACAAGAAGAGTCTTACTGTATTTCATCGAGATCTCGAATCGAAACTTGGACGACTCGGCCTAAGAGGCAACGAGAGAGCAATCGTATACGAGTCTGCGTTCGGAATGAGAGCTGCACGAGTTGCTTGGTTGCTTGAGTACGCTGGGATGAAAACTCCACTGATGCTTGAAGGCGGCTTTAGAGCCTGGAAGGATTCCAGGTATCCCGTCGAGAAGCGAGGAAGAGTCACGGTCCCCACAATTTTCAAGGCTCATCCTGACCCTGCTGTTCTAGCAACAGCCAGCCATGTTCGCTCTCTCTCCACCTCGCCGACTGGGTTCGTGCTGGACGTGAGAAGCAGAGGAGAATTCGATGGATCAGAGAATCGGGAGTGTTGCCCACGCTCAGGAAGAGTACCTGGAGCGGTCTGGTTTGAATGGACCAATTTTCTCAGCGGAAAAGGAGGATTCCAGAGTCGTCAATCAATCAACAAACAACTTCGTTCGGTGGGCCTACAGCCTAGCTCTGAAATAGCTGTCTATTGTCACCGCGGGGCTCGTGCGGCCGCCGCCTTCTACGCGCTAAGATCAATGGGGTACAATCGGGCTAGAAACTACGTTGGATCTTGGCACGAATGGTCATCAAAGAAGAACCTTCCCACGGAACTCGGTCAAGCAAAATCCTAGTCAGCGATGGTTTTGTCCATCGGTTTTTGAAAGTGCCATGCGTCAATGTCTTCGTGAATCTGAGTCACCCATCCTAAGGCTATTTTCTCAGGCAGCATCAATATGACCTTCCCAACATGCTTGCACAGCTGCCGCGTCTCGACTGACCTTTCCCAATCTCCGCAATCATGAATAATTGTTTTCGCGCCAGATTCCATAGTCAAATTGTAGTCGCGAATCTTTGCGACAATCCTCTCAGGACTAGATGTTTTGACGCTCACATCACCGTCCGGGATGGCCAGCGCCCGAGCGAGTCTCGAATCTCCCATCAGAGCACTAAGAAGGTCGATGATTCTTGGCCGGTCGTCGCCGCCCTTCGTCCATTCTCCCAAGCCTTCGGGCCCCTTGCCTTTTTCCAAGTGGGCTTTGGCCCTGTCGAGGGCTTCCCGCTGAGCTGGGGTGAGTTTTCCCAGCATCTGGAGGATCTTGAGCGCGTTTTCTACGGCGTAGCCGTGGAAGTGATTGTTGAAGTAGCCATAGGTGGTTTTGACAGAAGGTTCTATCTCTTTGACCTTCGGGACCCATGAATCTAGTTCCTTTTCCGTGTAATGGTAATCGTACCAGGGGCGTTGCCCGTGACCGTGCCAACGGATGTATGCGAAATCGGCGGTTACATGTACTTCAGGCGGAAGTAGAGGCTCGTCGACGATCGTGTAGGCCACGTTGTACTTGGAGAGCATAGGCCATGTTGAGTCTTGCAGCCAAGAGTTGTGCCGGAACTCAATTGCATACTTGAAACCATGCGGAAGAATCGAGAGAAATCCTTCCAGATGGCCGAGGTCGTATTTGTACCTGGGCGGCATCTGCAGGAGTAGACACCCGAGTTTTCCACTATTATTTAGTGGGAGCATCAACTCCGCAAAACGGTCTAATTCAGTTTCTAAGGCAGGACCGATCTCACCCAGTTTGTCGTGAGTGATCGCCTGGGGGATTTTCGCACAAAAGATGAACTCCTTTGGAGAGAATCTGTTCCACCCCAGCACTGTTCCCGGCTGGGGGAACGCATAGAACGTGGAGTCGATCTCTGCAGTAGGAAAAACATGAGTGTAATGTCTTAGTTTGCTCTCGGTGGACGTGGGATAGAAGACTCCTACCCATTCCGGATAAGACCACCCGGATGTACCTAGGAGAAATCGCCCCGTGTTCGCCGACCTCTTCCCTAAATCTGAGGTTGCAAACCGTCTCAAGAAGGTATGGGTCAACTCATTATCGGCTCAGTGGGATGGGATTACTTTTCTGTCGCTAGCGGCGACCGACTGAAAGCCTATTCGTCTGCCTACGACTTCGTAGAAGTCAATAGCACATACTACCGGCTACCAAGCTCAGTGGCAGTATCTAGTTGGCGCCGGAGAGTTCCGCCTGGGTTCGAGTTCTCTGTCAGGTGTCACAAGGATCTTGCGGAACTTCACAGGCTAGAATTGACATCGAAGAGCGTTCGCCTGGTTGATTCGATCGAGAAGATCTGCAGACAGCTTACGGCAAGCGTTCTGACAATCCTGATTCCGAAGGAGCTTGTGGGGGACCAAGAACTATCCTCCAAACTCAGAGCATTTCTTTCCACTGTAAACCTCGGCCGAACAAGTATCGCCGTCGAGTTTCGGGGAGGGGAGCCAACAGCTGATACGTTGAAGGCTCTACAGGACCACGATGCCGTACACAGTGTTGACATCTCAAGACAGTACCCCAATGTAGGATCGAGTATTCTCTACAGTAGGCTGTTCGGCAAGGGAAAACAGAACATATACGAGTTCGACGACAGCGAGCTCCAGGACATTGCGGCCAAAGCTTCTGGCCTAAAATTCGAGAAGAGCATTCTAGCGTTTCATGGGGTAAGGATGTACAGAGATGCTGCCCGCTTGAAGACTTTCTTGAACTCAGGACAGTTCCATTCGCTAACGGGGCAGGTCGGGCTCGAATCACTAGGCGAGGTCTTGAGCGAGGATGCGAGGTTCCCGACCAGCAAGTCTCGACTCGTAGACGAACATGGGTGGAAGCTCTTTGACATGACTGCCGAAGAACGGGTCAGGGCTCGTGTATTCCTTGAGAAACTTCCAGAGAAAACCTACACGACAATCGACGAGGTTCTATCATCAATTAGGGAAATGTCTCTCTAACCGCTTCCTTGAGGATAGACTCGGTGTCGAGCGCGAGGTATGAACGGGAGTTCCATAGCGTAAGAACTAGGGCAGAAGAAAAACGGGACGGTCAGGCAGTTCTAGTTCAGAGTTGATGTGCCGCGGGTTCTTTGTATCACGCTAAGCTATTGCGACCGGTTGGACTTGTAGCAGCTCCTTTGCTAGTACACGGTATTGTTCTGATGCAGGGTTTCTTGGCCGGTACAGTATCCCTGGTAGGCCTTTGCTTGGAGCTTCTGCCATGCGTACGGATCTGGGGATTACGGATTTCAGAACGCGTTCGCCAAAGTTGTTGTTTACTTGTTGCATGACTCGGCGTGATAGTGCTGTTCTTCGGTCGTACATTGTCAGTATGATCCGGTAGTCGAAGGCTGCCTTCAGCCGGGATCTGACGAGATCCATGACTTTGAGAAGTGTTGGTAGTCCTTCCATGGGATAGAACTCGCATTGGACCGGGATGAGGACTAGGTCGGACGACACGAGCGCGTTGAGTGTGAGCAGTCCGATGTTGGGTGGGCAGTCGATTACAATTTGTTCGAACTGGTCTTTGATAGAACCAATGGATTCTCTGAGCACATATTCTCTACCGGGGGTGGATGACAGCTCGACTTCTGCACCGGCTAGGTCCAGATTGCTGGGTAGTAACGAGAGTTTCTCGATACGGGTGCTTAGAATTACCTCTTCTGCCTTCCGCGATTGAGAGAGAACGTTGTACACAGTCGAAGAAAGTGTTGCTTTCTCGAAGCCTAATCCGGTGGTGGCGTTTCCCTGAGGGTCCAAGTCCACGATGAGTGTCTTTTTGCCTTCAATCGCGGTTGCGGTTGCGAGGTTTACAGCTGTTGTGGTCTTTCCTGTCCCGCCCTTGTTGTTTAGTACACTAACGATCATTGTTAGGCGATTCTATTCTGTATGAATACTAAGAGATTGATTCGCAGAAAACAGCTAATAGGGACAGGTGAGGGATTCGATATCCTCAGAATTCCATGCTCTGGGCTCAGGAACTGGTGAGGTTCCAAGTCATCTCATATAAACAGCCAGAGGGTCCCCGCTTATATGGGCAGACACGAACGACTCTCTTTGTTAACAAACATTTCACCGAACTTGCTAATCTAGTCGTAGACGGTCCAATTGGATGAGCAAGGCGATGACCATGAACTCGGACTCAATCGACGGGACCTCACCATCCGCAAAGGACAGACTTTTGCCTCTGAATAAGGAGGTCGTCGAATGCCGGGTCTGCCCTAGGCTGGTTAATTACCGGGAGTCTGTGGCCAAGGTCAAGAAGAAGCAGTTTCTCAACTGTAACTATTGGGGCAAACCTGTCCCCGGTTTCGGAGACATCAAGGCTTCGATTCTCGTGGTCGGGTTAGCTCCAGCACTTCACGGCGGGAATCGGACTGGAAGAGTGTTCACAGGAGATAGGAGCGCTGACTTCTTGGTGAAAGCGTTTTTCGAAGCAGGATTTTCAAACCAGTCCCGCTCGGTTGACGCGGATGATGGACTAGAATTGCATGGAGTTTACGTGACCGCGGCCGTAAAATGTGTTCCTCCCGACAATAAGCCCACGAGCGAGGAAATTTCCAACTGCGCACATTTTCTGAAATCGGAGTTGGAGATATGCAATTGGTCCAGAGTCATCCTGTGTTTGGGCCAACTTGCCTATCGTTCAACGATGAACCTATTGAAGCAAGACAATCTCTTCTCGGACAAGATTCCGAAGTTTGAACATGGGCTCGAATTCGGTCTCTCAGACGGCCGCAAGGTCTTTGCGTCGTACCATCCAAGCCCACGGAATACCCAGACAGGCAAACTAACCGCGAAAATGTTCAGCTCTCTCCTCCAGAGGATAAACAGAGGTCTAGGACAAACCTCCTAGTTTTTCTGCCGCCGAATATTACATCCTCGTGGATCTAAGTTGGTTTCGGATCTATTTCGAAAGTCGAGCTCGTTCTATCTGAACGTCGCGTGACAGGTATTGTTTGGTCTTCGATTCTGCTTGAGTTAGCAATTCCTCGAACTGTTTGTTCAAGGCCTTGATCTTCTCCTCCGCCAAATGAAGCCTTTCGGCGGCTTGAAGCTCGTTCTTTTTTCCCTCTTCAATTTTCTTGAGAACGATTTTCCTTTCGAGATACAGATTCTTGCAGTTTGGATCATGCAGGAGTCGCTGTCGTTGCCCCAGGAGGCTTCGGCCTTTGCTCTGTTTCTCGGCGAGATGCTCCGTTGTTGTTAGCTGGTCCAGCTGAACCACAACTCTGGTGGTCTTTCTATGGCTGAGCCCCATCTTGCCTGAGGCTAAAGCGCTTTTCAGGTTTGTCAGAATCGGGGTGAGGTAGGGTCCCGAGTTTCGCGAAAGGAAGCTCCTGTACGGGGATTGAATATACTCGCCTAGTGCGTCTCTCTCCTCAGCTCTAATGGCGATTTCCCCTCGCTGCGAGAGGTCCCTAAGTTTTCGGAGAGGTCGTCGGAGATGGGTCAGCGTATCTGTTCTGAATTCTCTGCTTTCCTTCCGGAGTTCTTTCTCGATTTCCAAGACTTGTTTGAGGGAATCGTTTGATGTGATCTTCTCCATCTCGCTTGACAACTCTTTCACCGCGGACGAGAGCGATTCACGGGTTCGTTCAAGTTCGACAGTCTCCTTCTTCTTCTCGTCCAATTCCAAGCGGATTTGATGGATCGTTTCAACGATGCCGGTAAGGGTCTTGGCTCGCTGAAGATTTTCTCCGTCTCCCTCGAGGAACTGTGATATCTTTTCTCCGACTTTCGCAATTCTCTCGACGATTCCCGAGAATGATAGCATGTCTAGCAGATAGAGTCCGTGGACTTCTCTCTGGGTGTTGGTCCTGCTCTCTCTCAGAGAGCGAGCTGTGTTGGAGAGATTGTCTCGAAGAACCTTGTAGGAATCCCAGCTAACCTCCTGGGGGGTTTGGATCTTTTCTATGCTTGAGATAGCATCGCGGCCGACTCTTCCTACGACTCTTGCGGCTCGATACGAGATGGGGTCTTTCTTGGTCGCAAGGTTTCCGTCGGCTTTGCGAGAGAGTTCCTCGAAGAAGCTTCGGGCCTCATCAAGTGCCCGGCGCGCGTCGTCAGAAAGTTTTCCTGCCTTACTCCTGGTAGGGCGCAGTGCCTTCTCGAGTTCTCGATCCAACCAGTTGTCGTATTCTTCTATGCGGATTTTCAATTATCGGGGGACCAGGGGAGGATTCTTACCTAGTCTCCTCTCTCAGATTAATGACTATGGTGTCCATCGTTTGCTGAGCCTTTTCCTTCCTCTTAGCGAGGTCTGAGATCAAAGACTCGTACAGCTCTCTAGCTATTCTAGCGCTCCTGTACTGGTTCCGAAGGTCTGCAGATGTTGTTCGGACTACTTGGATGTCGGCCTCAGCTCGTTCGAGCCTTTTGGTCATGTCTTGGTAGCGGGGGTTCGCCTTTGACAACTGGTCTTTGACTGGTGCAAGTGTTCTGTCCAACTCGGCGATTCTCAAGTCGATAACACGTCTTCTTCTCTTGAATTCATGGCGGTTAAGAGCTCCTCTCGCGAGGTCCTCGTCCATTTTTTCGGCTTCTAGTCTCATTGCTGATTTTTCATCGTACAATTCCACGAACCGTCCGATGAGCTCGGACGGCGCGCCTGAGACTGTTACTCCCGCGGTGCTAGTTGCGCCAACAGCTAGGACAACGGCCGCGATTGACCCCACAGCGAGTCCAGCCCATCCTAGAGCCGAGAGACTTGCCCAGAATGGATCAAGCTGATAGTCCATCGTAAACGATAGGCTTGACATTGGCGTGACCCTAGAGACTGCCACGAGGATTTGGTTGCCAGATGTGGTGAAGGTTTGGCCGCTCAGAGAGTCTAGGCGGAACCCCAAGGGGGTTACTATTTTCATCTGCAGTGTTGCTTCGAAGAACTTGACATTGTCGAATAATCGGAAGCTAAGTTCGAATCGCCCCAAGCCTTTGGATATTAGGTTAGACTGGTTCGGAAGTGCGTAAGTAATTCTAACAGAAGATTCGGCTCCGGCCTTCACCGTTCCGAACCTCGGAATGAACGTCACCGTATTTGTGCCGTCTGTCGCCGTCGATGCAGTAAGGCTGCTGACTACTCCTATGATGTCGCTGGCAGTGGCTGTTTGAACGTTCTTCGGAAGAGGTAGAATGAGACTAGACAGATCATGACCTCTGTTCGTCATGTTGTAAAAGTCTGTGACTTGTATTGAGCCAGTTTGTGTAAGCGTGATGGTTCGATTTGCTACGACGTCAAAAATGCTCTGGGCGGTGCCAGAGGATGAGAAGGTCATTGTCGCCACGGTCGTATTGTAGGGTTTCAGGGTAGTTGTCTGGGCCGTGAATGTTGCGCTGGCGAAGGTCCCGTCCACTGACGATACCTTCGGAGACGGCCAATCGCCAGTCTTCACTGAAAGCTGGGCGCTAGTAACATTGTAAGTTCCGTCGGTGAGGGGGAAAGGTTCGAACGCAAAAGTGAAGCTGCTTGAAGTCGCGTTGAAATTCAGTAGGTCTGAATATACGCTTGTTAGATTGAAGCTGTATCCTCCGGTCTTAGCTGAGGGGAATGCGATGTCAATTGCTGAGTAGTTGCCCCCTGAGGGCAGGCTCGACGTGCTCGGGGGGGAAATTCGCAGCTGGTTCGATTGCGAATCGACAGCCTCTGTGAATCGAAGCTTACTGCTTAGAGTGGAGGGTATGCCGAGCGCGATTTGGGACACGGGCGATGAGCCTAAGGTGAGTGTGAACCGGTCGCTCACAAAGGTGACGCCCCAGTTGTTTGTCACTATGGATCTATTTACGATGGCGGTGCAGCTGCTCAAGGTGCAAGGTGTTTGAGCCGTGGCCGGGCTAGGAAGCTGGGTTGACAATATTGCCAACAGCAGAAGCGAGAGTACGAGTGCCTTCATTTGCAGAGACCATTGTGCACCGTGGGGCTTGGACTAGCAACCGAAAAGACTCCCTACTTATTTATTCCCATACAAACACGAAACACGACGCCAAGGTATCGCCATGCGGAGTATTCTGGTCACTGGTGCTGGAGGTAGTGCAGGCAACAATGTTTGCTGGAGTTTGAGAGTCAGTAATGATGGTAAGAAGATAGTCCTCGAAGGAACCGATGTAGACAGGACCAGTATCGAACTAAACAGATGGATCGACAGAGCCTATTCCCTCCCCCCGGCCAACAGCCCGCGATATCTGCGGCGCCTCAACCAAGTTGTCAAGAAGGACAAGGTTGAGATGATCTTTCCTCAGCCCGACTACCGGGTTCGCGCCTCCGTGTTCCTCCCTGATCGTGAGGCGGTGAAGATATGTCAGGACAAGTACGAGGCATTGTCCAGATGGTTCAAGAAAGGTCTCAGGAAAGAGCCAACCGTTCTCTCACCCCGCAACCGCAGTACAAGACAACTGGTTAGGAAGCTCGCATTTCCCTGTTGGGTCAGAGCGAGGCAGGAAGCCGGGGGGAGCTTGAGTTGCTTGGCAAAGAGCTGGCGAAGCGTGGAGTACTGGGTTGGTTATCACTGGACGGAAGGATTGCGGACGGATTTCATCGTGGAAGAGTATCTTCCTAATCGAGATTTCTGTTTCATGTCTATCTGGACCAAAGGAGAGCTGGTGACCTCTATGGTTCGTGAGCGTCTGAGCTGGGTGGGGCATCGAATCGTAGGCTCGGGCGGGACTTCCAAGCTAAACCGGGCGGTTCATTCAAACAAGGTAAACATGACTGCTCTAGAGGCGATTAGAGCCGTTTCCGAGAAACCGCACGGGATTTTTTGCGTTGATCTAAAGGGTGATGTGAGAGGCGTCCCGCGTCCGACTGAGATCAACTGCAGATTCACTACCAACGTCCACTATCTCACTTTGGCCTCTTTGAGACTAGGTCATCCTGAATGGAATTTTCCATGGCTTGCTGCAAGGCTGTGTCTCGGCGAGAAGATCCCATCGACTAAGACTCTGAACGCCCTGCCCGCGAACCTGTGGTTCACCAAGAATACTGACATGGGTTTCGCAATGGTGGAAGGCGGAAAATGGCGCGCCGAAAACTATTCCTAAGCCGGTTCTGCAGTGACCTCTCTCTTCCGGTAGAAATACAGCCGGACTTGGCGGTCCCAGATGAAAAGCCATGAAATCGACAAGACGAGAGCTATCATGGCTTTCACCGCCGCGTCAAAATAACGGCCGAGACTTGGGTCGAATTGTAAACGAAGTGGAGCTACCACTACGGCGAGGATTCCGAATCCGATTATCATCAATCCCCACTGGGTTACGAAGACGAGGAGTTGGAGAGAAACCGCTCTTTGGTTCAGTCTTGTCACCTTATCAGAATCATTGTGATCAATGCCAGCGCTCCTGAGATGAGGAAGAGAGCAAAGATGGTCGAGACGACCTCAGACTCCTTAGCCGGTCGACCGACGAGCAGTGTCCTAACAAGGGTCAGTGGTGCTTTGGGATCCGATGACGAGGCTAGGCGACCGTCGTCTAGCAATTTTGTCGGCTTTGCGGTTAACGCTCGGTGCTCGGTGAACCTTTTGATTTTTGAGAGAAAGAAGAAGGAGTTCTGGATCTGAGGGAACATGGCCACTATGCTCGCAATCTCTGTCCTTCCAAGTATCGCCAGCGCGCCTAAAGCTGCACCGATGGACAATTGTCCCACGTTTCCTGAAAACGCTCTTGACGGGTATCTGTTGAAGTAGAAGAAACCTAGCGCCGAGAAGAGTAGGCAGGCGTATAGGAAGACTGTGCTTGGCGTGGGGCCGGTGATGAGGACTCCTATGAGGAGTGCCGCGGATATTATTGAGACGCCGCCTGCCATCGTGCCGTTTAGCGGGTCGAGCATGTTGGTCGTGTTTGAGGTAACAGAGATGGCGACCGGTATGCTCAGTGGATAGATGATGGGGAGGTGGAAGCTCCCGAAGATTGGTACTTGAAGTGTCGGATTGTACACTTGATTGGGATAGACCAATCCGAGGGCTACAATTGGAAGACCGCAGAGGAGGGTCAGCAGAGGTTTGTAGATGCCTCTCAGCTTCAGTCTGTCATCCACTGCGCCTACGATCGCCGCGGAACCAACAACTAGGGAGAAGGCAAGCATCGTGATTGCGTTTCCGCCCCCGGTCAGAACGTAGGCTGAAGACAGTAGTATCAGCGTAACGGGTATTGCGGCGCCGCACATCTCGGGGATTCGCGGTTTGCTAAGTTTATGGACATCTATCCCAACGATTCCCCTTTTTGAGTTCACTTGCATGAAGAAGCGGGTTAGAACTAGGGACACGGGAAAGGATACGATTGCAAGGATGACAGCGGTGGTGACCTCCCACCCGCTAGGGAGCATGAAGCCGAGTCAGCAATAGCCGATTATAAAAGAAATGATTTCCCTGAGCGAAGGATTATCAGTAGTCGGGAGCCGACCGCGATGAGAATTCCGATGGCGACATTCGACCATCCTTTTCTTCCCAATGCCGGTGCACCGATTCGGAAATCGATGCTGGAGGCAATCGGAGTTGCCTCAATAGAGGAACTCTATTCCGACATTCCAGCTCAAGTTCGCACTAATCGTCCCTTGAAGGTCGATTGGCTACCGTCAGAACAAGAGGTCAAGAGCCACGTCGACCGCGTTTTGGGAGAGAACACGTCCGCGAGTGACATGCCAATTTTCCTCGGGGCGGGCATTTACAACCATTATCTTCCTGCGGCCGTCAAATCGATCCTCTCTCGTACAGAGTTCCAGACCTCCTACACTCCCTATCAAGCGGAGATTTCTCAGGGACTCCTCCAATCTCTATTCGAGTTCCAGTCCATGATCGCCGATCTTACACAGATGGACGCCGTTAATTCGTCGCTCTACGACGGGTCAACGGCCCTTGGCGAAGCGGCTCGAATGGCGTGTCGAGCCACGGGAAGGAAGAAGATTCTCGTACCTCTCGGCATGCACCCTGCCAAGTTTTCGGTCCTCAGGAACTACACCGAGCCTGTGGGCATTCGACTCGAGACTTTCTTGTTTGACAAGGAAACTGGCGGCATGAATTCCGCCGACTTGCAGTCCAAAGTTGACCGGGATACTGCCGCCGTATATTGTGAAGTCCCATCTTTCTTCGGTGTTCTCGACCCGGAGGTAGCGAACGTCCCCTCGATATCTCATCAGAAGGGGGCATTGTCGATAGTCGGCTTCGATCCGGTATCGCTTGGAGGATTGAAACCTCCTGGAGAGTATGGAGCAGATATCGTGATAGCCGAGGGTCAATCGATCTCGACAGAGATGAACTTCGGCGGACCCGCCCTGGGAATGATTGGGTGCCGAGGGGAGAACCTGATACGCCAGCTTCCGGGGCGGTTGATCGGGATGACCACGACCCTGGACGGAAAGGAGAGGGCGTTCAGTATGGTTCTTCAAACTAGGGAACAGCATATTCGCCGGGAGAGAGCTACGTCTAATATTTGCACGAACGAGGCTCTTTTTGCAATAGGAGCGGCTGCCTACCTCTCCTTGTTAGGACCTCAGGGCCTCCGCGAGTTGTTTGAGAGCATTCTTGTCAAGACGAATTATGCGATCAAGATGCTTGGCGAGATACCAGGCGTAGTGGCACCCCGGTTCGCGAGCCAACACTATCAAGAGTTTGCCGTTTCTTTCGAAGGGGCAAAAGGAACCTTGGCCAGATTGAACAAGTCGTTGCTCAGCCATGGAGTTCATGGGGGCAAGAGCCTTGTCCAGGACTTCCCCGAGCTAGGTGAGAGTGCACTTTTCTGCGTGACAGAGGTTCATAGCACTGAATCGATAGACAAGATTCGGCTTCTGATCGAGAAGCTTCGGGAGGCTTAGCGCTTGTTTCACCAGGCAAAGTGGAACGAACCGCTCATCATAGAACGATCCGGAAACGGCAAGAGAGGACACACCCCGGCAAGACCTAGTGATATTGAACGGAAGGTCGTGGGGCGGGATCCTTGGAATGGCGTCCCAAAGGCCTTGGTGAGAAGCGGGCTGCCTCCGTTGCCCGAGGTTTCTGAACCGGAAGTGGTTCGGCACTACACGCGCCTCTCTCAGGAGAACTTTGCAGTAGACCTAGGAATCTACCCACTAGGGAGTTGCACAATGAAATACAACCCAAAAGTCTCCGAAGTAATAGCCCAGAATCCGAAACTGGAAAAGATACATCCCGAGCAAGACGAATCGACGGTGCAGGGAATCCTGGCCCTAATGCACCGGCTGGACCAGTTCCTCGCGGAGATCACGGGGATGAGCAGAATGTCCCTTCAGCCTGTGGCAGGCGCAGCTGGGGAATATCTTGGAGCGCTCATTATGCGCGCGTATCACAGGTCGAAAGGAGAGTTGGATGAAAGGCGCGAAATGATCATTCCCGATTCGGCACACGGAACAAACCCCGCCAGCGCAGCAATGGCAGGATTCAACGTGGTCGTTGTCCCATCAAACGACGACGGGATGGTAGACCTTGAGGCCCTCCGAAAGGTAGTTGGACCTAGGACAGCGGGCCTGATGATCACCAACCCCAACACCCTAGGCATCTTCGAGAAGAATGTACTCGAAATAGCGAAAATCGTTCATGACGCCGGGGGTCTCCTGTACTACGATGGAGCGAACTTCAACGCCATACTGGGGAAGGTCCGCCCGGGAGACATGGGATTCGACATCGTCCATCTTAACCTTCACAAGACGTTTGCAACGCCTCACGGCGGCGGTGGACCGGGCGCCGGGCCAGTCGGGGTTAGGAAAGATCTGGAAAAATTCTTACCTTTACCATTAGTCGGTTTTGATGGCAAGAAGTACTTCTTCGACTATGATGCTCCTGACTCTGTCGGTAAGGTGACCGCGTTTCATGGCAACATCGGCGTCTTGGTCCGAGCCTATGCGTACATTCTAAGTCTCGGCCCTGACGGTCTGAAAGCCGTCGCGGAAACTGCCGTATTGAATACAAACTACGTCCTTTCCAAGGTTCTAGAGCGGAGCAAGTTTGAACTAGACGGGCGTCAGAGCGTTAGATATGGGGAAGAGAATGCTAGATTTTGGGCTCCATTCGCCCACCGTCTATTTTCCACAAATTGTAGACGAGGCGATGATGGTCGAAGCGCCAGAGACAGAGAGTCTCCGAGACCTCGACGAACTTGTCGAGGCGTTCCTCAAAGCGGCAAAGGAGGCAGAGACTGACCCGGATAGACTAAGAAGTTCTCCACACAACACTTCGGTCGGAAGAATCGATGAAGTGAAGGCGTCACATCCCAAGACGATCACCCTCAAGTGGAACAACCCGAAAACCCGTGGTCAAACTTCTTAATGAATTACTCTATTTCCAGCATGTCTCTGCAAGGCAATCTGACATACCTGCCTAATGTAGGAAAGGTCCATGACGGGCCCATTTGACTGGTTCGAAGAGCGTCTGACAGGTGTGTTTATTATCTCAATGAAGTAGAATATTCATTTCGTATTACGATTTGAATACGCTCTGCCTGTTCATATGATATATGATCGTTCCCTTCCCAACTGTCCTGATCGATTTTGTCTGCAGAAGAAATCTCTTCCGACGAGAGGCTAGCGAATCCGATCCTCAGAGTCTCCATTGTTGGAGTAGGGGGTGCGGGGAATAATTTGCTGAGCCATGCGATAGGGGGAGGGGTTAGCCCGAGCCGCTGTGTGGCTGTCAACACCGATAGAGGACAGCTCTCGCGGTCACCTGCTCGAAACAAGGTCTTCCTTGAGGACTCAGTCGCGTCAACAAACTCAAAAGTCATGGTTGGCCGAGACGACCAGAAGGTCTTTCAGTCTGCAGCCCACCGGGTCACATCATATACCGATGGCTCGGATTTCACCATCGTTGTAACAGGGCTGGGCGGTGAAACGGGAACACAAAGTGCACCGATCATCGCACAAAGATCACGGACCCCAGTTCGCCCAGTAGTATCGGTCGTTGCGATTCCCTTCATTCACGAGAGAGAACGTCGATTCATCGCCCTGCGAGGACTCAAGAAAATGGTCGACGCGTGCGATTGCACGATCGTAATAGACAACGGAGTCAACCGAGACTATCTAAGTACATCCAAGAGAAGCACCGACGAAACAGCGAGTATTGCCGTTCGAAGTCTCACCGAGCTGTTGTCTGGAGCCGAAGATGTCGAAGCCAGAGACATTCTGAAAGTTCTCTCGAGAGGAGACCTAGCGACAGTCTGTAATTTCTCGCTTAGAACCGGGGATACGCTTCAAACTTCTGTGATTGAGGCTCTCAGAACGCCGTCTGCGAACCTGCCTCTCAACAAGGCCAAGGGAGCGTTGCTCCTCTATCGAGGACCAGCCACTCTCAGCACTGCCCAGTTCGCCCAAGCGTACGACACACTGGTTTCCATCGTAGGATCAAATCTATCCTTCGTACACGGAAGCGTCTACAGCCCCTCAGAGCCTTCCGTATGCCTCTTCTTGACAGGCTATCCCTACGGGACCGCGCTGAACGGGTTTATCGACTTTATCGAACTATACGACGCGGAATACGGTCAAGAAGACGGCCAGGAGTTCACGACACTCTCAGTGCCACTGTATCAAATGGAGCAAGTTCAAGCCCGAAGGGACTAGTTTTCCTCACGCTTGGCATGGAACATTTTTCGAACTCGCTCGGATACCCGGATTGGACGGCCGACAGGAGTTACTAATCCAGATTTTAGAGCAGACAACACTGATGCAGTATCCTTCGAGGGGCTTTCTACCTCAGTGTATGCTCTTCCTATTGTCTCCGGAATATGCGAGTCGCTTCCAGCTGTCATAGGATAGTTCTCTTTCTCCGCGAATTTCCGTGCCCGCTTCCAAGTAACGGAGTGGAGGAAGCTAGAGGAATTGATTACTTCGATCGCATCAGGACGGACCGCCAGAGTGTTTGGTCTTACACTCGAGCGAAGAAGATCATACGGGTGGGGGACGATCGAGATTCCGTGAAGATTGTTGATTCTCCGAATTGTGTCGTCAGCCGACAGTCCTCTGGGAATGGCCTCCGAGAGTCCGAGCCCGATTATGTGCCCATGTCGCGTCGATATTTCGATCCCAGGAAGGATGACAGGGTCATCGCTAAAGTCGACGGTAAGAACGTTGTGGTCGGTTATCGCTAGACCATCTAGTCCACGATCCCTACAAATGATTGCAAGCTGTTTGGGCGATGTGAAGGCATCGCTGGATCTGTTAGTGTGTACATGTAGGTCAAGCTTCAGCTTCAACGGGAACCCTGCTCCTGACTTCATCTAGCCTAGAACGAAGCTTTTCCGCATTGACCTTGTGGAACAAAGGCGGGAGAGAGCGAATTTTCGCTCCAGGTTTTATTATTGTCTTGCCAGCGGATTCCCATCGAAGACTCGCTTTGCCCGTTAAGCTGCGGCAGATCTTTTTCGAGGTTGAAGGAAGGAAAGGCTGTAGGAGTATGCCGAGGGTTGCCACAATTTGTATTGAGATCCCAAGGGTCTCGCCAGCGGCTTGCGCATCAGTCTTGTAGAGGCGCCATGGTTCGTGCTCATTGAGATACCTGTTTCCTTCGCGTGCCAGCTCGACGACCTGTTCCAGACCCTCTTTCAGTCTAAAGTGTCCGAGCCTGTCATCCACATTTTGGAGGCTAGAGCTAAGTGATGAAAGGATCTTTGTGTGCTGCTCCCTGTTCGCGGAGTATTTTGGTACCTTTCCATAGTAGTGTGTTTGAGTGAATGATATGGTTCGGTGAACGAAGTTCCCAAGAACATCGTTGAGTTCAGTGTTGACTTTTCTTTCGAATTCTTCCCATGTGAAGTTGGTATCCTTCTGCTCGGGTCTGAGGCTGATCAAGGCGTAGCGCCAGTATTCTGGTCCTTCTAGCTCAAGGGCCTCGTCCATCCAGACGCCGATTTTTCTGCTTCTGGAGAATTTCTGTCCTTCGAGTTGTATGTACTCGGAGGAGGAGACCTCCCAGGGCAGATCATAGTTCTCTCTCGTGGCCAAGAGTAACCCTGGAAAGATCACGACGTGAAATGGTATGTTGTCTTTTCCTATGAAGTGGACGTTGTGGCTTTGGGGGTCAAACCAGTACTTCTTCCATAAGGAGGGGCGTTTCTTTTTTTCGGCCCATTCTTTTGTTGCTGAGACGTATCCGAGAACGGCTTCCATCCAGACATAGATCGTCTTTCCTTTTGCGCCTTTGAAGGGTGCTGGTATGCCCCAGGCATTATCGCGAGTTAGCGAGCGAGGTTTGAGCCCGTCCCTGATCCAGCCTAAGCTGAAGTTTCGCGCGTTTTCGGGAAAGTTAGGGTTTGTTTCGATGTATTTTCGCAGCGGTTCTGAGAGTTTGGGCAGGTCGAAGAACCAGTGTTCCGATTCTCTCTGAACCGGGATCTCGTGATCGAGGGCACATCGTGGGTTAACGAGGTCCTTAGGGTCAAGGACCCTGCCACAGTTGTCGCATTGATCGCCGCGGGCGTTGGGGTTGTGACAGTAAGGGCATTCACCTTCGACGAAACGGTCGGGTAGGAAGCGTTTGTCTTTCATACAGTATAGCTGTGTTATCTTTTGGCTGTAAACGTAGCCGTTCTTTTCGACTCTGGCATAGAAATCTCGAACGAACTGTTTGTGAACTGGGCTCTCGGTTCGAGTATAGTTGTCGAACTCTATCTCGAAAGCCTTGAGAAGATGGACGATGAGCTTGTGATACTTGTTCGTTAGCTGGCGGGGCGGAATACCCAGTTTGATGGCCTCTACCTCGATGGGAGTGCCATGCTCGTCACTCCCACTGACCATGACGACGTCTTCGCCTTTCAGTCTGAGATAGCGCGCGTAAACATCGGCGGAGAGAAGCTGGGTGAAGGTTCCGAGGTGCGGCCGGTCGTTGACGTATGGCCATCCAGAGCAGACAATCCATCTTCCCAGTTTTTTTCACCCTTCCCAGAATAGAATTCGCGTTTTGACGTCTGGATTATGATAAGGGTTTGCGGAATCTGCTCTCGGAAACGGTTGAAATACCGGGAAGGGCGTATTGTAAGCAGGGTCACTACATCGGATAACTATGATCAGCTACTTGACAGAGCACTGGCAGGCATCACAACGCCTGGCACCACAGGGGAGCGGTTCGAGCTTCCCATTGCCTCCGTATCGGTGATTGGAGCCCGGACAATAGTTCACAACTTCGCCGATGTCGCCGATCGATTGAACAGGGACCCACTTCACATCTTGAAGTATTTGGCAAAGGAGATGGCTACCGCGGGCTCCTTCGAAGGTGGGAAAGGCTATTTCCAGGGCAAGTTTTCCAGAGATACCATCAACCGACTAGTTGGCGCTTACTCTAGCCGGTTCGTCATTTGCCCCGTATGTCACAGACCTGATACTAGGGTCGAGCGGAGAGACCGTTTGTCGTTCCTCGTCTGCGAGGCCTGCGGCGCTCGCTCGTCTATTCTGACAACGTAGGAATGTGGCTGACCTTTTGGGCCTCGTCTATGCCCGGTCATACAGAACAGAAAAGGGCACGATGGTGGCTTGCTGCGACAAAGAACTGCTTGGAAAAATTTTTCGGGAAGGCAAGTTGAAACTCTCCTTGCAGACCAACTTCTACGGAAATGCCACCGTCGACCTCTTGGAGGCCCTAATGTTATTGGACCGAGCTGACATCCTCAACCTTGTCGGCGAAAACATTGTTCGAGCTGCGATCGAAAAAGGACTAGTCCATCCGCACGCGGTAATATCAATCGCCGGCGTCCCCCACGTGCAAGTAATGAGGGTCTAGACTCTCGTTTCTGGTTCAGCACCTGTGAAACTTGGGAAGGCTTATTGGACTAATCGAAGCCGGGGCTCGACTGTAGCCCGGTGGTGTAGCGGACAAGCAAGGGCGCACATGCCCGGCCAATGACGGGCTTTGGACCGTTACTAGGGGAAGAAACCCGTCGACGGGAGTTCGAATCTCCCCCGGGCTACCAGTAATCATCCGCGACCATGCACTAGATTCACGAAGAGCTCTGCTCGGATTCAGAATCGAGCTGGTCGAACCAGAAGTCCAGCTCTCTGAGAGATTGTATCAAGATCGTTTCACCCAACCTATTTCCTCTATCTCCTACACGTGGTAGGGCTGGAGGTAAGAAATCCAAAATGTCGTCAAGAACAGCCGTCGAATACCCGAACATTCCCTCGATACTAGCTCTCGTAGGAGGCGCTCTGATAGTACTCTTTGACATATTCCTGCTGACCATCAGCGTAGTCATTTTGCCACATCTCAACTACACCAACTTCACGCCGCCACGTGGCTACACAGGCAGTCCTGGCGCTCTCGCGGCAGGGTTCGTCGGAGCAATCGCTGTATTCGGCCTCATTTGTGGGATCATCGTCACAATGTCAGCTGTACTGCTGCGCCTGAAGCCCAATCAGCGACAGACGTGGGGGATACTGGTACTGGTCTTCAGCATCCTAGGCTTCTTCGGCTTCGGAGGCTTCATAGTCGGATCAGTTCTGGGTATAGTCGGCGGAATAATGACCCTAAGATGGAAACCACCATCGATAGCGTCAACAACGTCCCCGCAATAGGGAGAACTCGATCGGATTAGGCGAAGGAGAAGGGGGTAGGGCGAGACTTGGAGAAACTGCAGATCCTCCTGATAATGCTGGTGTCGGCTGCGGGCGGACTTGCAGTCTCGGGGTACATCCTCGCCCTAGTCCTAGCCCCTACAGAATCTCCGTTGGAGGTTCTCTCTCAACTTCTCACGAGAGGATTTCCAGCCACCTTTCCATTTCTGGTCTTGTTTTCCTCGCTTCTATTTCTCTGCACGGTACTAGCCAGCATGGTTGGGGTCATCTATTTCCTGGTGCTGCCTGAGATGAAAAACTACTACGCACCCGGCAATGGTAACGGGAAAGAAAACACGGCCATGGTTATGAAGACTCTCAAGCCTGAAGAGAGAAGCATCGTCAATGTTCTAGATGCCCATGGAGGCACGTACTTGCAAAAGTACATCACGAAGGAATCGGGTCTATCACGATTGAAGACACATAGAGTAGTCGCAGCGTTGTCAGAACGCGGAATCGTCCAAGTTGAGAGGTACGGAAACACGAACCAGGTAAGGCTTGCGAAATGGTTCCATGACGGGATGCATCAACCATGATTCCTGAAAGTTGACCACTCCCACGCTTCTTTACTCCGTGGTTTCCCTCACGATAGTACCGTACTCACGAGCTAACTAATCCACACTGAGTGCCTGCACACTCTTCGCTCTTTGAAGCAAGGTTAGGAACACGTACACGCGTCCCCCTGATCTTTTCAGTCGAGCGTTACAGCTTCAGGCTTGAACGCTTGTACAAGTCTGACGGTCCACTCATAATGCATGTTCAAGCTTATCCTAATGTCCAGGGTCTGTCCGTCAGCTGAAGTTATCTTTAGCGATCCTGTTCTGAGAAAACCAGGAGGCTTTTTCACTTCGATCTGTGAAACTTGGCCTCTGCCAATTTCGAACCGTTTGTTCTCGGTCAGAGCGCCAATTAGGGCGTCATTTTGATCCTTGGTCAAGTTTGAAGGTACGAAATCTCCCTTACCGGACCCAGCGGCAATCTTGTTCAGACTCGAAGGAAAAGTGGCCTTGCCGGGTCCAACTATGAACAGTCTCCTGCTTGTAGCATAGACTCCCGCTCCGATACGGGGTTTACCTATCGGAGAGATTAGTCCAACATGACCAATTGAGACTCCGATTGGGCTATAGAAACCGCCCAAATACGTCTCAACGTCTTCGCTCATAATCTGCGAGTAGCAGGCGACCAATCATTAACTCTTGTCGAATAGCTGGGGACGATGTTGTTAGAATTTTCCAGTCTTCAGAGAGCGTGTCCGACAACAGGCAGATTCTTGGGCTTGCTATGTTGAACTATTGTCTGTTTCGCCTGTGTACGTGGATGGAAGTTTCTCGCCCATTCGGTTCCGAGAGATTCTTCCTGGCTTGTTGGTCTTTCGGATGACGAATTTCGTATCTCTTGCCGGCCTCTGCGTCATCATGAGGGGATGCACGGGTTTCCCCGTCCCGAACGTCAACTGGGTCATTTTCAACGGACTCGTCCTGGCCTTTCTTGAACGTCGCCAGCTTTGAATCAAGAGCGAGCCCAATAGTCCGGTTAGTCCAGCCAGAACAATCTCGATCTGGAAAGTCGAAAGGCTGAGTCTTATTCCTTCCACGATATAGCCCTGAATGGAGGCATAGCGGAGATACTTGACGAAAGTCCAGCCGGAAAGCAGAACCAATGAGACAGATAGCGTGAACGTTATCGTCTTGATGACGACTCGGGTTCGGGATCTTTGGCGAGTTGCTGGAATGTTTTCGGCCATTTTCTGATTCAGCTGTGGGACGTAGGAATTGAAATCGTCTTAGCTTGTGCTTGACTTATTGGCGAGTCGTAACTACGCCTTAGATGGGAAAAGTACCACTAACTCTAATCATTTTAGTGTCAGACCCCATGCGTTTTCGTCGGGTATTGTTACTCGATCAGGATTGGAGCCTATACCACCTTCAGTTTTTCTCGATAATGCTCTCGTAGCTTTACGATCTTGGGCGCGATTACGACCTGGCAGTAAGGTTGTCGTGCGTTGTTCTTGAAATATTCCTGATGGTAATCTTCAGCCTTGTAGAACGCCTTGAACGGCGTAACCTCGGTCACGATTGGTTTCTTCCATATTTTCGCCGCGTTCGTTTCTTTGATTACTTCCTTAGCTACAGCTTCTTGTTCGGGATTGTGGTAGAAGATTGCCGACCGGTACTGGGTACCAACATCTGCCCCCTGGCGATTCAGTGTAGTCGGATCGTGTGTCGTGAAGAAGATCTGCAGGATATCCTTGAAAGAAATCTGCTTGGGATTGAAGGTTATCTGGATCGACTCCGCGTGTCCTGTGGATCCGGTGCATACATCTTCGTAGGATGGGTCCGGGATTTTTCCACCGGAATAACCTGATTCCACCTTGTCCACTCCTTTCAGTTGGTCGAAAATGGCCTCTGTGCACCAGAAGCAGCCTCCCCCAAGAGTTGCTACTTCTCCATCTCTGCCAGAGGTTTCATGAGAATCCATAATTT
Organism: Candidatus Bathyarchaeota archaeon; assembly: GCA_005881615.1. Taxonomy (GTDB): domain Archaea; phylum Thermoproteota; class Bathyarchaeia; order 40CM-2-53-6; family 40CM-2-53-6; genus 40CM-2-53-6. The sequence continues at coordinate 7,268 of VBBR01000061.1, read as the reverse complement.
CTCTTCTCCTGCCTAATTCTTCCTCGTCCACGGGGGTTCTGATACCGGGAATGTCCGCCCGGAACTTTGTCGTTCGATCATCCAGTTCGGGTACTGGATCCGGTGTCGTGTGAGCTCGTCTAGTTTCCCAACCTGGTCGCCGGAAAGGTTGACGTCAAGAGCGCCCAGGTTCTCCTCGAATTGTTCCATTGTCTTCGCGCCCACGAGGACGATATGGCCCTTCGATAGGAGCCAAGAGAGAGCCACTTGAGCGGGAGTTGCATCCTGTTCTTTGCTGACTTGCTTGATTCTCTCGACTATGTCGAAGCCTGTCTGCTCGTCGAAGAATGGGAAGAAGAGGCCTCGGTTTCCCGCTCTAGTCCCTGGAGGCTTGGAGTCTTTGGAGTATTTGCCGCTTAGGACGCCGCCGTGGAGGGGGCTCCAGACCAGTAGACTCATCTTGCTATATCGGAGAAATGGAAGAATCTCGTGTTCGACATCGCGGTTTAGAAGGCTGTAGTTCATCTGGGCCGTTTCATATCGAGAGAAACCTCGTTCTTCCGCTCTTGCTTGGACAGTCGCCATCTGCCAGGCGGTAAAGTTGGACACGCCTGGATAGTTGACTAGTCCCTCTTCGACGAGGTCCTGCATCGCCTCAATCGATTCATCCAGCGGCACATGCGCGTCCCATGAATGGAACTGGTACAGGTCAACCCAACTTGTCCCAAGCCGTTCGAGACTCTGTCGGACTGCCTGTCGAATATGATGTCTGGAGAGGCCTATCTCGTTGATTCCCGGGCCGCTTTTGCCTCTAACCTTAGTCGCGATCAGAATTCGATCTCGGTACGGTTGGAGCGCTTTGCCAAGGGTCTTCTCTGACTCGCCTTCATCGTAGACGTCAGCAGTGTCGAAGAAGTTGATTCCCGCGTCAATTGCGCGTGAAACCATCTTGTCAACAGTGTCTTGACCGAGTCCTCCTAGCTTCCATGTATCCTTAGCACCAAAGGTCATTGCTCCGAGAGCAAGAACTGATGCATCGACCCCGGCATTACCGAGTGGGGTGTACTTCATGTCCGCCATACTCTATTCTATGGGTAAAACGTTACTTAAACGTGGAATTCCGGAATTGTCTTAGTCAGAGGCATAGCGTCCTTCACGGATGGGTTTTTCTTAATTCCTTCAGGGTTGCGGTTCGACTTTGAACAACCTAGGTAGGTTTCGGCGCGCGGTCCGAATTGGAACAGGCTCAAGGATATCCCTCAAGGACGCCGTTCGGAGTCAACGTGACACTCGAATGTACGTTACCTATTTTAGTCAAATACCTCTAATACTCGCTACCCGATTTACGCAAAAAAGTAGGTCATCCACGCACCAATGTCTCGAATCGACGAAAACATCCATCGAATACTCAAAGACCACGGGCTAACAGAATACGAGATCAAAACCTATCTTAAACTCGTGTTCGACGGACCCGCAACCCCGTTCGAGATCAGCGAGAGCGTGCAAATCCCCTATGCACGAGTCTACGGAACACTAGAAGGCCTAGAGAAGAGAAAATGGATCAGAGCTCGGCCTGGGAGACCGGTTGTGTACGAGGCGAATCCGCCAAGGTCCGTTGCAGAGCTAGAACTGGAACAGAAACAGTCTGAAATGGTTTCGTTTACCAATCTCATGAAACAAGATCTTCAAGCGATCTACGAACGCCGCGAAGTAGTGAAGAACATTAGCCTCTGGGTCATCCACGGAGGCGACAAGATATCCGACAAGATTGGAGAGATCGTATCGACTGCAAAGACCCGCGCCTATCTCCAGTTCGCGACTCTGATCCCGAAGGACGTGGAGGATCTCCGTTCACCGCTGAAAGCAGCTCGGGAAAGAGGTGTATCGGTAAAGGTCCTGTCGTTTGTCAATCCACGTTTCGTCGACCAGAAGAGCTTGTCATTACTTTCCGATGAGGCTGAAGTTGGGGTGATTCAGGAACCTAACGAAGAGTCTCCAAAACCCTACAATGTTTGTGCCGTGGATGGTAGAGATACGGTTCTAACATATCTTTGGAACCTTGAGACTCCTAACGAGCCGGGGTCGCGAATAGCGTTTCGATTATCAGATGAAGAGTTTGCGGGAGTTATGGACAGGTATTTCGAATATTACTGGTTGAAGGCTCGCAGGATATGATCAGATGGAACTGTCCGTAGCCTCGCGTAATGGATCAAGCTAAAAGGAATAATGAGGAGGAACTAGTTTGTCGGGGCGGGAGGCCTTTGCGGACCAGAGGCTCCTTGTCCTGGTTGTCGTGAGTCCAGCTGGGCCATGAGCATCATGAGCTTTCTAGTTTCGTCGAGTCGTCTGAGCATGTTCTGCATCTCGCTTTTGTAGTAGTCTCTTTGTGAGCTGTAGTCTTGTTCGCTTATCTCGCCTGAACTGTATTTTCCTTGCAACGCAAGATAACCTGTCAGTGTGGTTCCGCCGAGCTGTTCGCGAAGGCTCGACAAGCTCTTTCCGACAATGTCGTTGAGCTGAGCGGCCCGCTCCCCGAGAGCCCTGCTAACTTTCGCTATCTCTTCCTTGATCATTGCCGTTCGTTGTCGGAAGCCGTTTAGCTCCACGACCACTTTCTCTATACCTACTTCACTCATCAGGCACCACGATTAGTAACGACAACCTTGGAGACGAGCCACTTAGCCACACCGTAACCCAAGGCAACAGGAGGAAGTGACCGGTCCGAGGTGACAATCTACAAGGATAGGTGAGCCTTGCTCAGCGCTCGCCTCAGCTTAGATCGATATATCGGCTGATTCCCATGTGACGGAAATGGGACGGGTCCTATGTTCAACACTCGAGCCTTCAAACCGGCGTCTCTCAAGGCGATACGTACTGGATTGAGGATAGAGGATTTCACGATAAGAATGTGCATCGGATTAGCTTCGATCACATCCCTCACTAATCGACCTGTCTGGTTTTGAACCGCCTTTCTCCTCTCAATTGGCCGCAGCTTGTCGACTGGAAAGACGCAAGTGTCCAATAGATAGAATCCCATTGACTGAAAGTGTCGTAGCATCGACCGTTTGTCAACTCCTCTTCGCATGGGCCTATTCCGAGGCCACAGTTCGAGAGCTTTCATGGTCTCGCGAAAAAGATGGTCTTTGCCGATCGTCATTCGGAAATAGAAGAACCCTCCTGAAGAAGGGGGAGATTCCGCAATCAACAGGAATCGAATCATGTGAGGTCGATATTTCCGCCTGGCACGATTGAAATCTGCCGCACTAGGTTTCGTCGCATTCATGAACGGTGCCCGAATCATCCTAGTTGAATAGCAGACTTTGTTCGTCTAGCCAACGGGTTTGGACAACAGTCTTAAAGGCCGTTGAACAAAAGCCGAAAAGCAATCAATAGCTGGACGCGACTGGTTTGTCGACATTTCACGGATTAAAGGAGGGCGATGAAGTGGAACTGGAAATCACGCAAAAGTCAAGAGATGGCCGAGGACTAGCTCGTCTCAACGGATTGCTCATCTTCGTCAGTGGAGCATCTCCGGGTGAGAGGGTGAAAGTGCGAATTGTCAAGATCGGCGTAAGACATGCCGAAGCCGAGCTCATCGGGGGTCACAGGATGGCTATAGCAAACGCTAGCGCGTAGAAGAAAAGTGTGACTATCGAGTTTACAAGATACCATTTCGGCAGCCAGTGCTTTTTCACATAGTATCCTCCTCCCCACGAAGTCCAGTCCTGTGGACCAGGCCAGGCTCCCGCAAAATGATACCATGAAACGTCCTCGCCTAGGGGAAGGAAGGCCCAGAGCCCAAACGCGATCAAGACCCCCACCCATGAAGGATCATAGATCAACACCGCGAGGGGTAACGCGGAAAATAAACCGAACATGATAATGTGATAGTTTGAAAAATGATTGAAGAATCGGAGGACGAGGTGTTCTGCGGGAGGGATGTAGCCGTGCTCAATGAAACCATAGAGATATGCGAAGATAACGCCTAAGGTAACTATGAGCGCCGATCTCGCAAGGTCGATTAGCATGGGATATCCAAGTTCTCCTTGAGTGCTCAAACGGGATTCGTGGTCATGGAGCAATGCGGAGGTCTTCGAACTTGGTTAAACCCTTTCCCCACCGAAGGGATTCCCGCTCTGCAACTGTTAAATCGAAACCAGATTGACCCGCCCGACAATGAAGCTAAGGCTTGAGGGAATCTGGACCCCTATTCCCACTCCACTAACGAAGGATGGGAGGGTCGACGAAGACGCTACCAGAAAACTCGTTGACTTTCTCATTGAGGCAGGAATAGACGGCCTCCTCCCATTAGGTACTTCTGGGGAGTTCGCTCTTCTTTCAAGAGAAGAACGCGAGGCTCTAATCAGGATAGTAGTTGACCAGGTGGAACACCGAGTCCCGGTTGTGGCGGGAGTATCTGACCCATCCATCGAAAATGTAATACGACTATCATCAGATGCAAAAAAGGCCGGAGCTGATGGCGTCATAGCCACGCCACCATACTACTTCACTACGACCGATGAAGGACACTATCATCACTTCAAGACAATATCCGAGAGCATCGATCTTCCTCTATTGGTCTATAATATTCCAGAATGGACCCATTCCTTTGTCACCCCTGACACAGTCCAACGGCTATCGGACGAAAAACTTGTCGTGGGGATGAAATACACTGAGTACAATTTTCTGAACTTGATCCGGTTTCTGAAAGTGGCTCGGAGCAGAATATCGATCTTCACCGGGTCGGATGCGATGGCGTATTCTAACCTGGAGTTCGGTGGAAGCGGGGCAATAATAGGATCCGCAAACATAGCTCCCAAAGTTGCCAGCAAGATATTCGATGATTACAAGAAAGGCGACCTTGGTGGGGCGAGGGAGGCCCAGGAGAAGCTATTGCCGGTTATCGAAGCGCTCGGGGTCGGAAAATATCCGGCAGCTCTGAAAGAGGCGATGAGCCTCATCGAGATGCCGCTTGGACCCTTGAAAGGACCGCTCCAGGCCCTGTCGGTCGCTGAGAAGAGGGCTGTGGCTGGGCTTCTTAGAAGCGGTGGATTCCTAGCCTAGACCCGAGGGTCGGAGTGAAAAGTCACTTGAGAGTCGAGCCCATGAAAAGGGCACTGCTTCCTAGTTCCTCCTCGATCCTGAGCAGCTCGTTGTATTTTGCAGTCCTTTCGCCTCTGGCTGGGGCGCCGGTCTTGATGAACAAGCTTTCTTGAGACATTGCGAGGTGAGAGATGAAAGTGTCCTCGGTTTCACCCGACCTATGGGAGACGACAATGTCTAGACCCGCTTCCCGCGACATCTTGATCGCGTCCAGTGTCTCCGTGACAGATCCTATCTGGTTTAGTTTGATCAGGATCGCGTTAGTCGCCTTCTTCTGAAGGCCTCTCTTGATCCGTTCGGGGTTTGTAACGTAGAGGTCATCTCCAATAATCTTGATTCGGTTTCCAAGCTTTCGCGTTATCTGCGCAAAACTGTCGAAATCGTCTTCGTCGAAAGGATCCTCAAGCGTTCTTATCGGGTATGTCTTGACGAGTTCCTCGTAGTAGTCCTCTAGTTCACCGCTGTTGAGTTTCTTCTCGTCGATTTGGTAGGTGGAATCTTTGCCGTTGTAGAAGCTGGACGAGGCCGCGTCGATGCCAACGTGAACTATTGACTCGTCGTAACCGGCGTCGGATATTGCTTGAAGAATCGCTTCTAGCGCGTCGCCAGTCATTTCGATGGGTGGGGCGTACCCGCCCTCGTCTCCAACATTGATTGCGCCGGGACCATACTCGGCCTTGAGCACCGAGCCCAGAGAATGGTATACTTCATCGCCGATTCTGATAGCCTCAGAGCAGCTCGAAGCTCCGACAGGTTCTATCTGGAATTCTTGGACGGCAAGCTTGTTTCCTGCGTGTTTTCCCCCGTTTATCACATTCATCATCGGCACAGGGAGCTTGTAGCTGGGCAGGTCTCTCAGGTACTTGTAAACTGACTTCCCCTGAGATGATGCCGCGACTTTCGCGACTGCCATCGACACGCCGAGAATCGCATTCGCACCCAACCTCTTCTTGTTAGATGTCCCATCAAGCGCGATCATTAGTCCATCGATCTCTCGCTGGGCTCTGGCGTCTTTGCCCATCACGCGGGATCTGATTCTATTATTCACATTAGAGACGGCTTTCAGCACTCCCTTGCCATGAAACCGCTTCATGTCACCGTCACGCAGCTCCAAGGCTTCGTGGATTCCCGTCGATGCTCCTGAGGGCACAGTTCCCCGTCCCATGCTTCGATCTCGAGTCCAAACATCCACCTCTACGGTGGGGTTTCCTCTAGAATCCAGAACCTGCCTCGCTTTCACATCTGTAATTTCGGAACCGCCGGAAATCTTGCTCGTCATCGCTCTTCACCTTCCCCTTGATCGTCTCGTTGTACCATTCTTTTTACTTCCGGGTCCTATGAGAGCGATGAAAATGTCGTTTACATTCGTCCCAGTTGGACCAGTAGTCACGAGGTCATGCAATCTCTCAAAAAAAGAGTAGGAATCGTTTTCTCGGAGATAAGTGTCGGGGTCCATGTGAATTCTCAAACCTCTCCCGACAGTATTACCATCCGCCACAGCGCCGGCTACGTCCGTTGGACCGTCAACGCCATCGGTCCCGATTGAAGAGACAAGGATCTCGTATTCTCCTGGAATTGAAGTAGCTGCCGACAGAACAAGTTCTTGGTTTCGTCCACCATGTCCCTTTCCGTGGACCGTGACCGTGGTTTCACCCCCGGCCACCACGGCGGCGGGAGGGGCAACTGGAAGCTGGTTTTCGCGGATGCCGATGCAAATACCGGCCAATATCTTGCCTGCTTCTCTTGCTTCTCCCTGAAGTCTCGTCGAAAGTATCAACGAGTGATAACCTCTTTTCTTAAGCATCTCCGCTGCGGCTTCGCATGATTCCTTGTTGGTTCCGACGAGAACGTTATGGATCCTTTTGAAGCTCCGTGAGCCTCTCTTTGGAGTCTCGGGCGTTTTGCCCTCCTTTCCCTTATGAATATGCTTTCTAACAGAGCTAGGGACTCTTCGCCAGAGTTCACGCTCTTGCAAGATCCTGTAAACGTCCGCGTAAGTTGTGTCGTCCGGGACGGTCGGGCCGGAAGCTATCGATTCTAGCCTGTCTCCTACAACATCAGAAATGATGAGAGAGACAACCGTCGCAGGATACAATCTTTCGGCGAGTCGACCACCCTTAAAGTCGGACAGATGCTTCCTTACGGCGTTAATCTCATCGATTTTCGCCCCTGACTTCAGAAGAAGA
>VBBR01000060.1 GCA_005881615.1 Candidatus Bathyarchaeota archaeon | reverse complement strand
TCAGCGTCTTCTATTCCCACGCTCATACGTATGAGGGTGTCTTTGATTCCCTGCTCTATTCTTCTCTGACGCGGGATACTCGCATGTGTCATGCTGGCCGGGTGCTCGATGAGAGATTCGACTCCTCCTAGGCTTTCGGCCAAAGTGAAGACACGAAGTTTCGTCAAGAGTTTTTCGCATTCTCGGAATCCGCCTTTGAGTTCGAAGCTGAGCATTCCACCGTATCCTCGCATCTGGCGTTTAACGACGTCGCGTTGCGGGTGGTCTGGTAGGCCAGGATAGTATACATGTTCGACCTGGGGCTGTTTCATGAGATATTCGCTGACCTGTTTTGCATTGGAGTTGTGACGATCCATCCTGACAGCCAGTGTCTTGATTCCCCGCAGTACGAGCCAGCAGTCTAAGGGTCCTGGGACGGCGCCGACGGCGTTCTGGAGAAACTTGAGACGTTTGCCGACCTCAGTATCGGTTGTGATGGCAGCACCACCGATTAGGTCGCTGTGGCCTCCAAGGTATTTGGTTGTGCTATGGACTGAGATGTCGGCGCCATGTCTCAACGGGTTCTGGAGATAAGGGCTTGCAAAGGTATTATCGACAACGAGAAGCGCATGATTTTTCTTTGCGACCTTTGAAATGGCTCGGATGTCGACGACTCTCATCAATGGGTTGGTAGGTGTTTCGATCCAGATCATTCTGGTGTTCTTTCGAACTGCCTTTTCCACTTTGTCAGGTGACCTCGGGTCCACAAAGGAGAACTGCAGGCCGTAGTTTCGAAGAACTTGGTCGAATAATCGATACGTTCCGCCATAGATGTCATCTCCAGCGATTACGTGGTCTCCCTTGCGCAGAAGCATCAGGACGGTAGTCGTCGCGGCAAGACCCGAGCTGAAAGCTAGCCCAATCTTCCCTTCTTCTAGGGATGCCAGACTCTCCTCTAGAGCGTTGCGCGTGGGATTTGCTGTTCGCGAATAAACGTACTTGCCTTCACGGCCTGGTTTGAGCTGCATATACGTTGAAGTGAGATAGACAGGAACCGTGACCGAACCCGTTGCGGGGTCAGGATCCTGTCCGGCATGGATGGCTTTGGTGGAAAACCTCATGACAAATTGCCGACCAGTGAGCGTTGATTTAACATATCTTCTAAACCCGGGCAGATGTTGGAAGGAGGGTTCCGAGACGTCTCCGAATGCACGCGACCTAGAAACGATTCCTGACCTCTGCGACGAACGCGTCCGTGACTAAGAACTCTCGATGAACAATTTCGGTAACAGGGAGCATAGTAACCTAAGAAATGCGGCTGTCGCAGAATTCGAATGCGACTACCCAATTGGCGTCCCGTAGTCCTTGTTGTCCTCTCGCTAGCGATTCTCTGCAGTGTTCCCGGAATCAAGGGAACTTCTAGTCTCGGAAACCTGTTTCCCCCAAGTTTCGAAGTCAACGGTATGGCCGTCAGCCCGCAGGGAGACGTGGCCGCTGGCAGCTTTTACGCGCTAGATCCAACAGTCATTCCTTGGGATCTCACGAATCCGATTTACAAATACGTCGGCGTGACCCTGATAGTCAGCAATTTCAACTCTTCGAGCTCTTCCGGCAGCATCGGAATAAACCTGACCAGCACCGACAGCCTCGCCCCCTACCGCGTAATTCTAGTCATCGAAGGAGTCCAACGCAACACTCTCTCGATCGTTTCTGATATCCAATCTGTTTTCAGCATGCAACCCGGATCATTCCAAGCGCTCATCTCAAACCCTCTAACATTACCGGTCTCGGTTTTCGGTGCCAACCTCACCTACAATCCATATTCGAACTTCGTCAACAGATTCGTCTCAACTACTAGCAATAAGGCCGCAATTATCGGGAAGTACACGAGCTCTCTCCTACAAACCTCGAGCTCCGCGATAATATTCAACAGCATAGAATCTCTAACATATCCCGCATCACCGGTCTTTAGCGCATCAAGCATCGCATCACAGCTCCTCAACATCGGATCGATAGGAGCAGCAATAGCTCCCGCCTTCGGTCTCAACTCAACAGGAGTCGTCGTTCTCCACAAGAAATTCCTCACATTTACATTACCGCAGGACTACACGATCGGTTTCGGATCTCTTGTCGGGATCACCGGTGGAATCTACTCGACTACAAATGAGACCTTTGCCGCATCGATGCCAAGCGGAGCACAGATCAAGAGTTTCAGTCCAGTCAACATGCTTGTTCAGTCGAGCACCGGATCCACACTGGTCATAGGAGAGTTCCCATGGGTCGGAACAGCTCAACGACTATTGCCAGACGTCACAGTCACGTTTCACTATCCTGCCTTCGACTCGCCATATCTAAGCGCCACATGGGCAACTGTTCCATCAACGTTCAATGTTGGAAAGCCGTTCAACCTCACCCTAGGAATAACCAACGCGGGCGCAATGGACGCAAGCAATTTGCACTTCAACCTGGCCTTTACCGGAGTAGTTCTCCTGGGTCAACAGAGCATTACTTCCTTACAGTTCAACGTGGCCTCCTTGCTCAAAGGAGCAACGATCAACCGCCTTTACAACTTCCAATCGTACAACTCGAATGCCCAGTTCACGCTTAGCGCAGATTTCCTAGACTCCTCAAACTATGTCTACCAGTGGAGCACCCAGTATTCCCCCTCCCTAACCATCAGACAGAACGGCGGACTGACCCTCACAAAGAGCGTCAGTCCAAACAATCCCTCCTACGGAGCAATAGGAAATGTCACGGTCACAATTCACAACAACAATCTCACCGCTACCTACTTCAACGTCGAAGACCTCAACCCAGACGCCCAGGTCTTCCTGTACACACAAGGAGCAGGCAACACTCCACCCCAACCCCGGCCTTGCCTCAGCCTCGTAGGCTCTTACAACACGGTTGTCGCAAACACGACACACTTTACTTTCCAAGTCCAAGACGGTCAGGGATGCGCGCCTACAGTTCTTACTCGAGTCCTTCTCCAACGTTTCGGTCAACCATACCAGCTCGTTTCGTCTCCGAACATGCTTCTCGGCGGGGGAGAAACATGGAGCCCGCTGAAACCATACCTGATCCCAGGCGGCCCGGCAGGACTCTATGAGTCGCTTAACCTCAGACTGACCTTCCAGAATGCCGCAAACGTCACAGGCTTCGGTACTGTCTACCCGGGACTTCTCCCCCAGCTCGAAAATCCGCGAACTTCCTATCTTGGACTCTATTGTGTACCCTGCTCGATCCCACGTGGCGGATCAACCACCATTACCGGTGCACTTGTCAATGCGACTGGCAAACCTCTCGCAGCTAGTGCGATTGTTCTCTCATACAAGTTCTCAAACAACACCGTGAGACTGATAACAACGGTCGTAACAAATGCAACAGGAGGATTCTCGACAAACTGGCTCGGCGTTTCCACCCCACCACTCGGAAACTATCGGCTGATCGCGAACTACACCGGCTCCGTACAGAACAATGCTGAGGGAGTGTACCTTCCGTTCTACCTTGTTACCCCGACAAGTATCGGCCCTGCTAGTACAGTGACCCTCAACTATCCGTACTTCTTCAACTCGACAGGCTCGATCTTGATAACTCCCGAGCGAATCGCATACAGTAGCCAAGTCAACGCCACTGGGACAGGGCAACAATTGACCGGAGAGTACGTCGCCCAGTCGACCGCAGTACCAGTCACAGTTGGCGCCCCAGTGATCGTTCCAGTGACGGACATGACGATGAACACAACCAAGATCAGCATCTTCTACATTGCTCAGAACCAGAGTCTGGTGCAAGTCAACCTTCGGGTGACGAACACCGGACCCCAACTCGCCAACAACATTGTCATATCGGCCTTGATTCCACAGGGGTCCAGAACCAACTCGAGCGGTGGACCATCAATACCTTACTGGTTACCTGTCGTCAGTCTCGGCACCGGAGTATCTGAAGCAAGCAACCTGAAGACGGTGAGCTTCACTGTCGCTTCCCTTGCTTCTGGACAACCATCAAACATCTACTATTACATTGTAAGAGCGAATACGACAGGTCTCTATCAGAGCGCGTTGAACGTCACTGCCCAGTCCGGATCCAACCAGTACAAGTTCTACTACACCGCACCCCTCCTCGAAGTGTACCCCTCCACCAAGACAGCTCCAGTACCCCAAACAGGCCTCTTGCAGGCCTATGTTACCGTCGACCCCGCGGTTGTGGCAAATCAGACCGCAACCACAGTCAGCATTCATCTCTACAACGCCGCGAACGTAACATACACCAACATCATCGCCACAGTCCCAAGCTTCACGGGAAGCGGACTCAACTTCCCCATTCTTTCCAAGACCGCAACAAACATCGCACCAGGAAGCGCTCAGACGGTAAACTTTACCGCCACGGCTCAAGTCAAAACGATCTATTTCAACAATGGAGTGTGGAGCGATTCTCTTTCGGGGAGCGTATCATACAACGAGTCTAGTACCAAGAACTTCCTGGCGAACTTCCGTGCGAATGTCCCGATCTACGACCCTACAATAGTAGGGTTCAACCCTAGCCTGCGGGTCATCATCTCGCCTCTTGCGAACCAGCTATCAGCAGGTGCAACAGCGTTCGTTACTCTGACCGTAACAAACACTGGGACCTCAAACGTCACCGACTTCTCGTCATTGGTTCAAGCATACAGTTCACTGTTCAGCCCGGTCGGACCCTCGAGCCCAGAGACGAGTTATGGAGGCTACGGGTCATCATGGCTATACGGCATCGGAGCCGGCCAAAGCATCAGCTTCAGGATTGGAATACAGACCAGAGCGGGCGGGGTCTACCCAGTCTTCGGGTCATACATCAATTACTTCCACAATCCTCCTGGTTCGACAGGCAGCAGCTATGGTGAATCGGTCTCCGCATCTAGCGCGGCGCTCATAACGGCCATCGATACCACCCCTCCGACGATTAGTACCCCATGGTCGAGCCCGTTCGCTCCAACTTCCAGCGACCAAGTCCATGTTTGGACTCAAGTCTACGACGGCAGCGGAGTAAACACGGTGAATCTAGAATATTCGACTGACAGGCTAGGTTGGACTAGCGTTCCAATGATCCCATTGTTCGGGTCGATCTTGAAAGGACAGGGATTACCTGTCCAGCAACCCTTCTTTGGAGACATCTATAATGTTACCATCTCTCCGATCGGCCCAGGCGCCGCAGTATTCTACCGAGTAAGATCCACAGACAACCTCGGGAACATGGGACTGCAAGATAACAACGGAAACGACTACGTCTATTTCATCCAGGGAGGAAACAGCTGGCTCTTTCCCAACCAGGCACCGGGAACGAACATGCTCTTGAATGGGACCCAGTACGTTTCAGGAATCAAGACATCCCTCTTCCTCAACGTGTCAACGCCAATTGCAGTTCAGGTGATTCAGCTCCCATCAAATCCGGGCGGAGCTCCACCGGCCGGATTGTCGGCTCTAGGAATCTACACCCAGGTCAACGCCAACATATCCGTCACCTTGAATGCCCGGATGAGATTCTACTATACACCTAGCCAGATTCAGGGTCTGAACACCAGCACAATCGCTCCGTATTACTGGAATGGAGCAAGCTGGATTCCCCTGAGCAATGTTGCGGTGGACACGAACCAGAACTATGTTGAGGGAACGGTCACCCACTTCAGCCTCTTCGCAGTATTCGCCAAACCAGCGTCTACTCAACCTCCGCCTACCCAACCGACTAGCCAGGCAACCTTCCTCTACATTGGCCTAGCTGGGGCGATCGCCGCAATCGCTATCATAGGAGGGATTCTCCTAGCGAAAAAACGAAAACACGGAACAACTAACCTCCTCCCAACCCCAACTTCCCCTCCCACAGGCCTCGGAAGTCCATCGATCCGCTGACCCGCCCCTTCGAAACCCAGGCTAGCAATGGTCATCGACAAGTTTGCCTGCCTTCAGCCTCTTCCGCTTCACCGCGAGTGGGCTTTCCCGTCGCAGGATACGAACTCTTCTTACAATTGTCGGGCTTGCTGCACTGATCCTCACCTATGTGACTGTCCAGTCTCTGGTCTCAACCCTCGAAGTGAACCTGTCGGGAACCGTTTCCTCCCTCGGAGGCGAGATTGATGTGTGGAGCAAGGGTGCGTCCTACCCATTAATCAGCAAGATTCCTGAATCCTACCTTAGCACAGTCAAGGCAGTCCCAGGGATTTCCTTTGCGACCCCCGTTACCCTGGCGCTAATGACAGTTGATTCTGACGAGGCTCTCACTGCGGGAGTAGTTCCTGCCCAGCTTCACTCCCTACTCAACTACAGTATGGTAGCGGGCGCTATGATCACGTCAAACCAGACGGGGGTACTCGCGATAGGGAAAGCGCTTTCAGCAACTATCGGAAAAGGCGCAGGAGACCCTGTCCAGCTCAACGGAGCCGTGTACAGCATTTCTGGGATCTACCTTACCAACAGTTGGATGGACTACTCGGTCATAATCCCCCACGTGGTCGCGCAACAGATGATCGGTATGGTGAACGGTACCTCTATGATCGTGGCTACGGCTCGGGATTCTCGAAATATCGACAAGGTGATAGGTCAGATCCGGACCCTGATGCCGACGGTCGAGGCTTTCCGGAGCAGCGAGACTCCTTCCAAGGTCTCGCCAATCTTTGCCTCTCTGGAATACATAGCCTCGGACATAACAGCTATCGTAACCCTTGGAGCGGTCTTGGGAATAATGAACTCAAACCTCAACAACCTACGCGAGAGAATGCGGGCATTTGCGATCTTCAAGGCGACCGGAGCCTCATACAACCAGATCATCAAACTGGTCCTTTACGAGTCTCTCTTGTTAGGAACTCTCGGGACCCTGATAGGGCTCGGAATATCCTACGCCGCTCTCCAGTTCATCTCAATCCCGATAGTCCAGAATGTCAGCGTTGCTATAATTCTAGTACCTTCCACCTTCCTCTACGCTGCGTTGCTCGCGTTTTCCGTTTCTTTCCTAGCTTCCATCTATCCCGCGATCAAAATCGCTCGAGTCCGGCCTCAGGAGGTCTTCAGGTTTGGCTGAGCAGCCCGTTCTAAGAGCGGATGAGCTGAACAAGACGTACTGGAACGGACCGGAGAAAACAATCGCTCTCGATAACGTAAATCTGGAAATCCGCAAAGGAGAGCTTCTGGCAATCTACGGCCCTTCTGGGTCGGGAAAGACCACTCTTCTCTTTCTTCTGGGAGGGTTTGACAAGCCAACGTCTGGGCGTATACTACTGGACGGGATTGAAATCTCGAACATGGATGAGCATCGGCTCTCGAGGATCAGACGAAGCACTGTAGGTTTTGTATTTCAGAACTACAATCTGGTCGAGGATCTTACGGTTCAGGAGAACATCTCGCTGACCATGATGTTCGAGGGGAAAACCGAGGAAGAAATGAAGGATAGAACAGCTGAACTTCTCGACGAAGTAGGATTGATCGGCAAGGAACGGCAACGACCCTCTCAACTTAGTGCCGGTGAGCAGCAACGAGTCGCAATAGCAAGAGCGTTAGCGAATAGGCCGAGGCTTGTTTTGATGGATGAACCGACAGGGAACCTAGACCAAGATAATTCGCGGGCGATCATGAAGCTGGTCACGAGCATCAGCAATGCCGGTGGCGTGACGTTCATTATTGCCACCCATAACCTTGAGATCGTCCAAGAAACGCGGTCAAGGTTGTTCCTCAAAGCGGGCCGGGCAGCAACGGACTTCATGTCACGTTCGTAAACGAGATACTTCCCTAAGGGGGCCGCAGCTCCGATCGTTCAGAGTTCAGTATTCCCAGCCCTTTCAGTTTGTATTGGAGATGCCTCTCGATTGCTTTCGTCATAAGTAGTCCGCTCTTCATGCTGTTATAGATGAAAAGCCAGTAGTCCTTCTGGGCAGTTCTTTCTCTCCCGATGCCGAGAACGTAGAGCTCAATCTGATCTAGTAGGTTCATCACGTCCCGATCTCTCATGCTTCATCGACCTCTCAAGATACTGGGAAGCCTTGTTCTCTCATCCATTTGTCTGAGAATAACTTGCTGAGGTAGTTCCGGCCTGTGTCAGGGAGTAATGTGACTATCATCTTGTGTTCGTCCAGGCGCTCTGCAGCCCTCAAGGCTGCCTGTACAGCTGTTCCTCCTGATCCTCCTACTAGGATTCCTTCTTCCTGGGCGAGTCGTCGGGCCATTTGGAAAGCGTCGGTGTCAGAGATCTGTATGACATCGTCTACAATCGACATGTCTAGTGTTCCCGGCATGAAATCCTCGCCTATACCTTCCACCTTGTACTGGTGGGGCTGTTCCTTTTGTCTATGAAACCGTGGGTAGAAAATTGACCCGTTCGGATCTGCGCCCACAACCTTCAAGCCTTTTTTCTTCTCTTTTAGATAACGGCCTATTCCTGTGATAGTCCCACCGGTTCCCATGCCGCAGACGAAAACGTCGATTTTTCCCTCGGTCTGGCGCCAGATCTCGGGCCCTGTTGTCCGGTAGTGAGCATCAGGATTAGCCCTGTTCTCATACTGGTTGGGCATGTATGCGTGAGGGGTCTCTCGCGCCAGCCTCTCCGCGACCTTAGTATAATGTTCAGCGGATTCGGGGGGAACATTCGTAGGCGTCACTACCACTTTCGCTCCATATGCTCGCAAGATCGCCCGCTTCTCTTCGCTCATCTTGTCCGGCATGACAAAGATCATCTTGTAGCCTCTCACTGCGGCAACCATTGCCAAACCGACTCCCGTGTTTCCAGACGTCGGCTCTATGATCGTTCCACCAGGTTTCAGTAGTCCTTTCCTCTCCGCCTCCTCAATCATCGCGACTCCTATCCTATCCTTGACACTTCCACCAGGGTTCAGATTTTCTAGCTTGGCCAGAACAGCGGGTTTGAGACCCTGCGAGACCTTGTTCAGCCGGACAAGAGGGGTGTTTCCAATAACATCTAGTATGGTTTTGTGAACTTCCATTGAGAGAACTGCTTCCTTTAGTCTCTTCAATCAAGGTTGTTTATCTGAATAATGCCGACCCACAGTAATCCATGATTATCTGGAAAGTGGGTCTGAGCAGGGGGTTAGATTGTCTCTGCGTGAAACATGATTAGCAGGAAGAACGCGGGAGTGACCTCGGTAAGAGTCTACTCGGATAACACCGAAGCGAACCAAGTTGTTGTAGTCAATTCAGGACAATCTCTCGCTCCTAGATTAGGCAGACAATGAGAAACCCTACAATCTCCAGCACCATCCGTGAGATTACTTAGGACCCTTATCAGAAGTATCACGTGCCTTAACTTTCACGTTTTCCCAGCAGATCTGACACGTGATTGTAAGATTTGTTCCAAAGGGTCCCCACAGGTATCCCTGAGCTAGACGACGTGATAGAGGGTGGACTGCCCAAAGCCGGCCTCTTTCTTGTAGCTGGAACTCCAGGGTCTGGTAAGACAGCTTTTAGCGCGAAATTCCTCTACGAAGGTGATCCTCAAGGGCGACAAAGGGATCTACGTCTCCTTCGCTGAAGGTCGCGACGCGTTTTTCTCGGAACCGGCGCGGCGTGGTTTGGACTTTGCGAGAGCCGATGAAGCCGGCTTGTTTCTCTACATGGACCTTCTAACCGTCAAGAACGAGGGGATACCTGCTGTGACCCAATCTATAGTGGACGCAGTACTCGATTTCAAAGCGTCAAGGCTAGTGATCGACTCGTTTTCTGCTATGGCCCAAGCGGTCCCTCAACTGATAGAGGCTCGGTCCATACATCACACGATCCTCGGAAAAGTAATCAGGCAGGCCGAATGTACGACTCTCCTTATCTCAGAAGTTCCAGTGGGCACTTCGAGGCTGGGCCTGGGGATTGAAGAGTTCGTGGCCGACGGGGTACTGAAGTTCACTCAGAAGGAAATAGACGGACGCGTCATCAGGAACCTTGTCATTCACAAGCTTCGGGGCACAAAAATAGGCAGGAGAGAGCATATGTTCACTTTAGACGGCGGGTTTCGGATGCTGAGCCCGTTCGACTCCTCGCAAACTAATAACGGACACTCTTATCCTGTCATCAAGAATACAGCATCTCACTCTTCCACGGGGATCAAGAGCTTGGATACTATTCTTGGGGGAGGTCTCAAGCGGGGAAGCCATATTCTCCTAGAAGTTGGAGAAGACATCTCATCACATCCTCTGATGAGTTTCCTTACCCCGATGATATCAAACACCGTCAAGTCCGGCGACCAAGTCATCTGTCTCCCGGTCAACGGAATGTACCCCGAGGAATTGCAAGAATCCCTAAGAAAATCTGTGCCAGAGGGACTTGCGTCGGTGCAAATCTTCGACATTACCGGCAAAGGCGGTCCGAACACCGTGGACGTCGGAGGCGCAACCGTGCTCCAGCCATTTGACATGTTCTGGAAGACAGCTAAGAAGCTGAGAAAACCAGACAACCGCTTGCTGAGCATAATCGGCTTCGACGCACTAGAGGCGCGATACGCGAAGGACCTCCCTGCAATGCAGGGCCTGATCATCGAGACCATCGCTAAAGTAAGAAACGCTGGCGACATCATAGTGTCAATAGCGCGGCCATTCTCCAATACCTTGAGAGAACTTGCCAGCGCTTCAGATGTTCATTTGAGACTTGTCCAGTATGACGGGGTTCTCTGCCTGTTGGGAGTAAAACCGAGGACAGACTACTATGGTGTCTCTCTCCCGAACAATGATTCGCATGAACAGATCGAACTGGTCCAGGTTTCTTAGTGATGACGGCAACAGTCGGAACGTCGTTAGACCCGGCCGCTGATAGAATCCATCGATGCCGCCCTCAGCGCTCTTGGCACCAGTACAAGGGACTCGGTCCTGCTCTATATTCGTAAGAAATGTTCGATTTCTTTGGAAGAGACACCTGAAAGGATGGACGAATTCCTCCAAGCTCTGCACTCACTACTCGGGTATGGAGCAAGAGTGATAGAGAAGTTAGTAATCGCGAGGCTGGTCGAAACCAATGAAATTCCCCTTGCAGAGGCGAGAGGTAGAAATCTGACTGAGATTGTGACTCTCGCGGGTAAGGGTCGCAATAAGGCTAGGCCCACGATCTGAAAAACTCTCCCAGCGCGATACTAAAATTCTACTCGAGAGGTTCTGCCGCACACTCAGGCAATATTGACACTCGTCGATTCTTGTAGCAAACCCGGTCTCTGCGCATAGCTCACTTGTTTTTCTTGGCCGCTTTCATGAATAATTCGAGGAATTTGTCCGCTCCGCTTGGCGGAGTTTTCTTCTCGGGCTCAGGCTGACGGTTTTGCCTGGCTTTCGAACCGTTTTGAGAGCCCAAAGACCCCAAGGAACAGAAGCGCTCCTGCTATTGCTGTGACCGTCGAGCTTAGGATCGTAGTGGTCTCTCCCACTGAAGTTATCAGACTGGCTATTTGATCAGTTGGTAGCGAAAGCGTCAGTACCAAGCCCACAATGCTTTGAATCGTCAGCAGGGAGAACGCCGCGATTATCATAGTCCAGGCACGAAACGAGCCTGTTATCCTCGTTACCTTGTAAGCGTAGAATACTACGCCTGCTTGGAAGATGAGTTCTAGAACCGCAATGAAGTAGAGCGTTGGGAGAACGATAGGATCCAGCATTCTTCCTATCGCCTCACTTTCGTTTCTCCGCGGCCCCTCGGAAGAGATCCATGAATTTCTCCGACGCAACCTTCCGAGGGGAGCCAGTGATTACTCCCTCATAGTTCGTAAATGCAGACTCTATCTTGATTCCCGTCGAGGTAATCTGGAACTCTCTCAACCGTTTGTCATGATCGCTACCCCGCATCTTCAGAACTACTAGGGCCTTTCTCAAGGAAGACTCGATCTCGACTGGCTTGAGAGCAACGATACAATCGACAAGGAAGCTTAAACCTACCTCGGTAATTGAGAAAGAACCTCCTGCCATCTGCGGTGACTCCCAGACGAGAAGGGAGCTTATTCCCTTGGTCTTGAGGTGCATGATCAACCGGTACGCCTCGCGCCTCAGCTCACTTTCTTTGACGAACATGGCGAGATGGCTCAACGAATCCACAACTATTCGTCTGGGCTGAATATCGCGAAGGGACTCATCGAGTAGGCTCTCGCCTTCCGACTCAAGCAGCAGGTTTGGAGAGGTGCATAAGATTCTGAACTTGTTCTCTTCCTCTAGCTTACGAAGGTCCCACCCCAGGTTTTTCGCGTCTCGGTAGATCTGGTCGGGCATCTCTTCGAACGTCACATAGACACCTGATTCCCCAAGCTTGACCCCATTAACCAAGTACTGAAGGGCCAGCGTCGTCTTTCCGCAGCCAGCACTCCCAGCCACCATCACCGCGTCGCCTTCCATAAATCCGCCATGTAGCATCTCGTCCAACTCGGTTATCCCGGTCCGGACTCTACCACCCTCTCTGACTCTTCCAGAGGACAACTGGTCGAATCCAGAGATCCCTGTTCTAGAACTTGGTGTTGTCAATTTTCCCCACCCCCTCCAGATTCCTCAGATGTTTCGCGATAGTGTCCAAGACTTCACGGTCTCTTGCACGGTCCAAGAGCAAGACTTCTGAACGTCCAATTCTCTTCGTCTTTAGGATACCCAGGTTCACCAGACTCCGGACATCCTCTTCTATCGCGTTCCCTGTCCTCCCAATACGGCGCGCGATGCTGTCGAGCGTGTCGATGAGTCCAGGGTTGCGATGGAACAAAACCAGCAAGTCGCCGGTAGTCTCTGAAGCGAGAAGTGTTTCCAGCATCTGTGCAGCGCTCACTTTTTCAGCGCCTCCGTCGCACAAGCTTCCTTTGCCCTCTCGAGGGCTTCGCCATAATCGAAGCGTTCTTGAGAATTGTATGGAATATTCAGCTTCCGGAATAGGTCTTTGACTATGACTTTCTCAAGGACTCCTGCCCCGCTGCCGAATACAGATTGCAGTTTCTTGTGGAACTCCTTTGGATCGGTTGCCTCATTGAACATGCCCTGGCCATTTAGAACTCCGAGGATTGCTTGGCCTAGAGCCGCCTTAACCCCCTCACCGATGCTGAGCTCTAGCATCGAAGAGAAGGTTTTCTCTTGAGCCAGCTTTGAACTGGTCCTGTTTGTCTTCCAGTTTGTTCGGAAGTCGTCCTGAGGCATGGTTGAAACGGACGAACTCATGACTAGAACTAGGCTCCTGCTCATTTGTTTCGCTGAGACCCGTTCAAGCGATAAACTCGCTGTAACCCAGCCCGCGCCATTCTAGTTGTTACAAAATCAGCGCCGAAATCGTGAAAACTTTACAATGAACAGGGAAAGATAGGTTACAACACATGTATTGTCCCTGATCCCTGGGTTATGTTGAGCTAGACGACTCTTGCGGTCTCCTCTGGTAGAAGTATTCCACGAGACCCTAGGCTTGTGTTTCGCTTCAACCCTCAAAGATATGCTGGGCCTTACAGTTTGTGAATCCGTGTACGGACTTCTAGAGAGAAACGGGATTCCTAAAGGCGAGATTTGCAACAGATTCGATGACACTGTGACGGTGTTGACCAAAGCCTTGGGCGCATCATCCCGGGTGCTCGTCCATCGAACCGTTGTTGAAATGTTTCGTCAGTACTCGCAAAGAGCCGAATTTTCCTACCAGGATTCTCTAAGAGATCGATTGATCGTCTTGAAAGAGGCAGTTGTCGCCAATCACTTGATTCCAAAGAGCCGGCATGACGGGATAGACTTTGACAGCGCGGAAGGAACAAGACTTGCGAGGTCGTGAGATACTGGCCATCGCAACGGTTCCCATGATAATTCCAAGATACGTCGAAAAAGACGTCAAGGCGGCTGGACGCGTCGACCATGAGTCGCTTGTGTATCCTGCGAGGGATATTTCGAGTAAGCTGCGAATACCCTGCCTTTCTTGCAAGAAATGCATAAATTAGCGCTACAGCCGCGAGTGCGAAGCCGGACGATTCAAAAATGGCCTCGCTAATCGCATTCGTTAGCATATTCGTGGAGTCGCCCTACATGGATGACGTAGTGCAGGCCCTATCTCGTCTCGACAAGGTAGTCGACCTTTACGAGGTCACCGGCGAGTTTGACATTGTCACTGTCGTCTCAGCCTCAGACATTGAGGAGTTTCGAGACGTCCTGAAAAACAAGATAATGAAGGTCAAAGGGGTCAAGAGCACTGTAAGCTCAATCGTCCTAAAAACTCACAAGGGCTCCGGGTCCAACGGCGACATCTTGAACCCGACCTCGACCGTGTCAGCTTCTGTCAGCCACCGGAAATAGATTAACCACCCTTGAATCCTGAGACCACTCTATGGAGGCTGTTAGCAGCTGATCGACCCGAGCAATCTATTCTTACTCATCACGATTCTCCTCATAGCCATAGTATCAGGGCGGTTTCTAGCACCCTACATTACTAGAGTTTTCTCACTATCCCCCAGCCGACTAGACAAGGTTCTCAATCCCCTCGAGATAGGAATCTATCGACTCGTCAGCGTCGATCCAACTCGCGGCATGGGCTGGAAAGAATACTTCCTTGCTGCACTCATTGTCAACATTTTCCAGATGGCACTCGCCTTCGTAATATTCGCGTTTCAAGGCGTGCTCCCCTTGAACCCGCAAGGGTTTCCAGGTCTCTCCTGGGACTTGGCGTTCATGCAGGTCATCAGCTTCGGCACCAACACCAACCTACAACACTACAACGGCGAAGGGAACTGCATCCAGTTGCCAAACTGCGCCGCGTTGACGCCGGGCGTTCCCGGTCTTTCATATCTCAGCCAAATGATGGCCGTCCAGTTTCTACAGTTCACAAGTGCGGCAACAGGAATCTGTGTAGCTGTCGCAATGATTCGAGGTTTCGTCGCCCATTCCAAGGACTTGGGTAATTTCTACGCTGACTTCACGAGGTCTCTGACGAGAATACTGTTTCCTCTGTGCATCGTGGCATCGCTCGTGTTTGTCGGCCTTGGAGTTCCTCAGACTCTGACCGGATACCAGATCGTTTCGACAGTGGAGGGTGCCGCGACCAAAGCGACTCAAACAATTCTGGTTGGACCCGTCGCTTCCCTCGTCAGCATTATGCAACTCGGAACGAACGGAGGAGGATATTACGGGGCGAATTCGGCATATCCTTTCCAGAACCCGAACCCGGCGTCTGACATATTCCAGATTTTTCTTATGCTGCTCATTCCAACAACGCTCTGTTTCGTATTCGGCCAATTGATTGGCAAGAAGCGGGAGACTCGTCCAATCCTCTGGGGTGCCTACGCCCTCTTTGCCCTTGATCTCTTGATCGCTTTCACGCCTAACCCTCCGGTTGTGGATCCAGGAATGGAAGTCCGCTTTGGAGGCTTCTTCTCTACATTCTGGACAGTCGTCACAACGGCGGTAACCACCGGCTCGGTCAACGCATCCCTGTCGGGACTAAACCCGCTAGTCATCCTATCGGCTTTCAATGGAATGCTGATCCAAGCAACCCCAGGCGGAAAGGGAATCGGGCTGATGTACATGGTCATGTTCATTGTCCTCACAGTCTTCATCGTTGGCCTAATGTCTGGTCGGACGCCTGAATACTTGGGACTGAAAATAACCGCCCGAGATGTCAAGCTGGTAATGATCACTTTTCTCGTCCACCCTGTTATCGTCCTCGTTCCGACGGTACTCGCTTACTCGACCGGGGCTGCTGGCGCGATCGGTGTTCGAACGAACTCTATCGGGTTCACCAAGATCTTCTATGAATTCACATCCGCCGCCGCGAACAACGGGAGCGATTTCCTCGGGGCGACCGCCAATACTCCATTCTTCAACATCTCAACAGCCATCGTTATGTTTCTAGGACGCTTCGCACCCATCGGACTATTGCTTGCGCTCGGCGGATCCATGATCAATAGAAAGAGGCTTACCACAGAAGCTGGAGTAAGGACCGACAGTCCACTCTTCTCCCTGATCCTTGTAGGAAGCATACTTGTCCTCGTCCTCCTCACCTTCTTCCCGTTCCTCGCGTTAGGCCCGATTCTGGAATTTTTCCAGGGACGTGTAAACGGATTCTAGGGGAAAGTCAATGTCGACAAGATCCAGCAAGATGATGTCTGTCCGGCGAACGACCCTGGTTTCCCGAAAGATGCTCATTGATTCCGTCGTCCGCCTAAGCCCACTCAGGCTGATCGCGAACCCTGTGATGTTGATCGTAGAGATCACATTCTTCATAGTGGCGGCCATGGCCCTCGACCCTGAAGCGTTCCCCAGACTCGCAACCTCGTCCCTCCAAATATTCTACTTAGAGGTTGCCCTGATTCTTCTGATTACCGTCTGGTTCAGCACTCTATCTGATGCGCTTGCAGAGAGTCAGGCGAAGAACACGGCAACCAGCCTTCGAAGGCTGGAGATGGAAGTGTCTAGCAAGAAGATCTTGATCGAGGCTGGTTCTAGGCGAATCGTTCCTACTCCGTCAAGGGAACTTCGTACTGGCGATCTCATTCTTCTAGAGAAGAACGACACAGTTCCCATCGACGCGCAGATCCTGGAAGGAATCGCCATGGTGGACGAGTCACTCCTCACGGGGGAATCCACAGCGGTTCGGAAGGCTCCAGGAGATGATGTCATCGGGGGCTCGCAGGTCCTCAGCGACACTCTCACTGCGAAAGTTACTGTCAATCCTGACGAGACTTTCATCAATCAGATGATTAGAATGGTTGAGTCGTCGAAGAGGCCGAAGACCCCAAACGAGCAAGCCGTAACCATTGTCCTGATCGGCCTCACAGCAATTTTCACCATCCTCATTGGAGCCCTGTTGGGGGTGTCCCTTGTTCTGAGCCTCGCCGCGGACCTTTCGGTCCTGATAGCACTCTATGTCTGTCTCCTACCCACGACCATAGGAGCTCTCCTCCCCTCGATAGGCTTGTCAGGCATCTCTCGACTCTACAAAGAAAAAATCGTTGCAAAATCTGGTCGTGCAGTCGAGACAGCCGGCGATACTGATGTCATTCTTCTCGACAAGACTGGGACTATCACAGTCGGCAACAGACAAGCAGTGGAGTTTCTGCCCTTTCCAGGGTTCAATGAGAGAGATGTCGGCGAAGCCGCTTTCCTAGCCTCATGGCACGATGATACTCCTGAGGGCCGAAGCCTGATCCGGCTTGCCTACGAGGACGGTTTTGTGCCCAAAGAGATGAACGCTCTAGACGCCTCCGAGGTTTATGAGTTCAGTGCCAGCACGCGAACGAGCGGCGTCAAGCTGGCGGGAGGGACTGGCTTCATGCTTCCCAAGAGCGGCGGGACAGGCCGTGAGAGGGGAAGGCTCAGGAGAAAATTCGAACCTCACGTGGAAGGTGGCGTCCCGATTGGATCGGACGAGACGGAGATCATCAAGGGTGCGCCTGATGCTATCAAGAAGATTGTCAAGTCTGTCCCGGCCGACTACGATAAGATCGTTCAGGAAATATCTGCTGCCGGAGACACGGCCATGGCGCTCTCGAGAAATCGAGAGCCAATCGGGATCGTGCGGTTGAGGGATGTTCTCAAGCCCGATATCAGAGACAAGATAATGGCGGTTAAGGTGATGGGCATCAAACCAGTCATGATAACTGGTGACCAGCCGCTCACCGCCAAGAGCATAGCTGCCGAGGTGGGAATTGATGAGTACCGGCCGGAGGCGAAACCCGAGGACAAATACGATATCGTCAAACGGGAACAGGCTGAGACGAGAATTGTTGCGATGATAGGTGACGGGACAAATGATGCGCCGGCGCTAGCGATGGCTGATGTGGGTCTGGCGATGAATTCTGGAACCCAGGCTGCAAAAGAGGCTGCTAACATGGTAGACCTTGAGTCAAATCCGGCCAAGATCATTGAAGTGGTGATGCTCGGCAAACAGTTACTGATGACCCGAGGCGCGGTAACGACTTTCAGCATTGCGAATGATGTCGCGAAATACTTCGCG
>VBBR01000059.1 GCA_005881615.1 Candidatus Bathyarchaeota archaeon | reverse complement strand
TTGGCTCTGCCACTGTATACCCTTCAATCGTTTCGTTAGTTCAGATTCAGACCCAGACATGATGTTTCAGCAAAGAATGAACTCGTGAAAAGTAATTAAGCTCGTGAAGAGGGCTGTGAGCTAAGTGGAGATAGCTCTAAGCAAAGCCATTGCCGAGGCTGGAGATTGTCAACCAAACCTGGCGACTTTTTTCGGTTCATTATTCGAACGGGACCTGTCAGAAGTGAATTTTCTGAGGAAGTTGCCAATTGTTTAATGAAGGATCGAAAAGCCTTGTACACGATGTTCGACAGCTAGGTTACACCCTGTTCATTGCTTGGGTAGCCTTCTGCCTCTGAAGCACTGATGTGAATGGCAGCCGTCATAGATGAGCCTAGTTCGGCTAATTCTCACGTAGTTTCACGCTGGGCTGCAAGCATTGCGCGTCCAGATCGAGTGCTGGTTGCGGGGAGCACTTTCATCATGTTGGCACACAATTGGGAGATTGTTGGAAACAGCCCTCAGGCGAGAGTCGCATTTCAAAACTGTCAGGGTGAGTGAACAGAAGGTGACTACACCAGGCGAAAAAACCAGAACCCATGGTTTTGATCAATTATTCTCAGGCGACCCCGGGGAAGGTTTTCGGGTCAAGACCGGTATCGTCGAACTTGACGAGATGCTTCGGGGCGGCTTCATGCCGGGCGACGCGGTTATGCTTTCCGGGAGTGCTGGGACCGGAAAGACAACTCTCGCGATCCAATACCTTGTGAACGGGGTCAAGCTTGGAGAGCCAGGGATCTACGTAACGTTCGAAGAGCTTCCAGACCAGATTTACCGTGATGCGAAGAACTTCGGTTGGGACCTCCAAAGAATGGAAGAGGAAGACAAATTCCGTCTAGTCTGCACTTCCCCGAATCTCATGCTGGAGGCCGGGGACGATAGCTTGCTAGATGACGTGATTCGGGAGGTTCAGTCGCGAAGGCTGGTTATTGACTCGCTCAGCCATCTAGAGATGTTCGTGACCAAAGACGCCATGAGAACGGAAGCGTACCGGCTAGTAAGGCATCTGAAGACTCGAGGAGTCAGTTCCATGCTACTCTGGGAATCCCCTCAGATAAGCGGGGCAGCCTTCAATGTAGCCGATGCAGGTCTCAGTTTTCTGGTTGACTGCATAGTCGCGCTAAAACCCGTTGAAATTGAGTCTTCATTGCGACGAGCCCTAGTCATTCTGAAAATGAGGGGAAGCGATCATGACAAGAGGCTGCGGGAGTACGAGATAACGCCTCATGGCGTCTTGGTTTCCAAGCCCTTTAGTCAGTACGAGGGGCTCATGTCAGGCTCGCCCACGCGATCCATGACGGATGAAGCAGCGAATAGTTGGGCCTTTGCTTTTGCCAAAAACAAACAGAAACATTCCTGAACCCGACATAACAGGGAGTGGTCGCTTACCCGCTCCTGGGGAGCATAAACCTCCAGGCTGGAGACCCAGCCTGCTTGGAACAATTCCACTGCCCTTATTCATTGGGCTCATCGCAATCTTTGACCTCATTCTTCCCCCTCCCAGCCAACTGGGCTCAGGGTTGAGGTTTGAGCCAGCGTACCTTAACGCTATTCTGTACACTGTCTTTGTCTCCATCACATCTTTCTTCGTAGCTTACATATCCCTGAAGAGCTATCTTCAAACTGGTTTTACTGTCCTCCTTGTGTTGGGCAGCGCCTCTCTCGCATTGGGCTCTACATCTATTCTGGGCACGTGGCTAGCAAATCTTCCAGGCCAGCTAAATGCGGGGATTACTATTGTGAATACCGGAGGTCTGTGCGCTTCAATATTTCATTTGGCTGGTGGCAGCACTACTTCGACTGGTACATCCATAGAGAATGCTCCTAGAGTCCGGAAACCTCTTTCGATTGCTGCCTATGTCGGCGTTCTATCTTTCACGACCCTATTGACTATAGCAAGTCTGGACGGAATTATCCCACTGTTTTTTGTTCTCGGTGTCGGGCAGACTCCGCTGAGGATGGCTGTTTTGGGATCATCTGCAGCCTTATTCGCGGTTTCCTCTGTGCTCTTTGCTCGGCTCTGTTTCTCGTCCAAGTCAGACACTCTGTATTGGTACTCTCTAGCCCTGGGAATGACCTCCATAGGAACCCTCGCGATCTTCTTCGGCAGAGCACCGGGAGATCCGATCTCGTGGACCGGGAGGACCGCGCAGTTTCTCGGTGGCATCTACTTTCTCCAAGCTGTTCTGACCGCCTTTAGAAGACCGCATCCGACGCCGAGCTAAGACTCGTCTTTGTTCAAGGAAGGCTACGGCC
Source organism: Candidatus Bathyarchaeota archaeon (assembly GCA_005881615.1). Lineage (GTDB taxonomy): Archaea > Thermoproteota > Bathyarchaeia > 40CM-2-53-6 > 40CM-2-53-6 > 40CM-2-53-6. Next base: position 3,467 of record VBBR01000059.1, on the reverse strand, counting down.
GCAGAGAAGGTGTCTACGCGCGCGAACTATTCGCCGAAGCAGCGCTCGAAGCCTTTCACAGAGTCGAGGAGCTGGACCCTGGCAAGGACATCAAGGCCGCATTCATCGGCCAAATGAGCGAAGCCTACGAGCATCAAGCCCACGATGCCCCGATAAACGCAAGCTGGGCCGGATTATTGCCGGCTCCTGCAACGAGGATAGAAAACGCATGCGCCTCCTCAGGATCAGCCCTCCGCGCGGGGATAATGGCGATCAAGTCCGGCATGTACGACATCGTGTTGGTCGGAGGAGTTGAGAAGATGACTAACCAACCAACACCAGAGGTAACAGGGATTCTTGCCACGGCCTCGGACTATCCCTTCGAACAGTGGAACGGGATGACCTTCCCTGGACTGTTCGCCCTCATGGCGACTGTCCACATGCATGAATACGGGACGACGGAGGAACAGATGGCCGCTGTGGCGGTAAAGAATCACAAGAACGGCGCCTTGAATCCCAAGGCTCACATGCAAAAGGAAGTGAGCCTCGACGAGGTTATGAAATCCCGCATGGTCGCCTGGCCTCTCAAACTATACGACTGTTCCCTTATAACCGATGGTGCCAGTTGCCTAATTCTGACTTCTCCGAAGCTTGCCAAGAAGCTCAGCGACAACTGTGTCCACATAATCGGTTCGGGACAGTCTCAGGACACATTCTGCCTTCACGAGCGTGACAGCCTCACCACTATCAACGCGGCAAAGCAAGCAGCCCAGGAGGCCTACAAGATGGCCGACGTCAAGGCGAAGGACATCGACGTTGCTGAAGTCCACGACTGCTTCACAATCGCAGAGATAATCGCCTCTGAAGACTTGGGGTTCTGCAGGCCTGGTCAAGGAGGTAAGTTCGTTGAAAGTGGTGCCTCAAACATTGGCGGCACCATTCCAATAAACACGAGCGGTGGGCTCAAATCGAAAGGACACCCAGTAGGCGCTACGGGAACTGCTCAGGTCCACGAGCTGTACCTGCAACTGACAGGACAGGCTGACCGAAGACAAGTCGCCGACGCCGAAATTGCACTCGCCCACAACCTAGGCGGCTCCGGCGCCACCGGCGTCGTTCACATCTTGAGGAGCGCTTGAGAATTGAGCGAACTCCCTCCCCCCACAATTGAAGAGTTCTACCGGCGATGCGCCGAGCGTAAATTAATGGCGGTCAGGTGCATTCGTTGCAAGCATATCATGGTTCCACCCAGGTCGATCTGTCCAAAATGTCGATCCTCCAGGGTCGAGTGGGTTCAGCTGGGAGCGAAAGGCAAGCTCGTAACATACACAGTAGTCCATGTCGCGCCACCACAGTTCAAACATATGACTCCATACGCTGTCGGAATCGTGGACATGGAAGAGGGGGTCAAGCTGCCTAGCATTATCAGAACATCGAGACTGGAATCTTTGAAGATTGGAATGGAGCTGGAGGTTGATTTTAGTCCGAAATCACAAGAGACGAGCTGGCCACACTGGCCGCGCTATTTCTTCAAGGAAACTGAATAGTCAGCGCTTAAATACGCCGTTCTTCGCCTCCTCTGTCAACGGGGAGCTGGGATAAACCCGGCTGAGAGGATGGCTTCGCTTGCCATCGACCCTTTGAACCTGATCCGGGTAATGCCGGCGGAGGGACGATACGAAGCCTGATTCCTGCCTTGTTTTCCCTTCCTCGAAAAGCGGAGAAACAATGAATCAATATCCAGATTGGTCAGCGCAGAATTCACTTCCTCTGTCGGCATCAGCTCCCATTCGCAGAGAGCCTCAGACGGACAATCCGATCTTAGATATCGCTAGAATCGGCGCTTTTTCGGCACTCGTGGCTGTTGGAACGATCATATCAAATGTCTTGTTTGGGTTCACACTTCCCTATCCTCTTGGAGAAATTACCGCCGCACCTGCCTTCTATCTTGCTATCGCTGTTCTATTTTCACGTAAAGTCAGCTTCTGGTCGACGGCTATTGGCTCAGCAATCGGCGAGACTGTAAACATTTTCGTCTTTGGCGAAGCTCCCTCCATTTGGGCCTTAACCTTCGTCCCCGGAATAGTGCTTGCGCGAGCACCCGAGGCTCTAATCATTCACAGATTTAGAGACAAGGCAAGACGTATTCTCGCTTACGGAATGGTCCTAGCGACCGTCTATGAGACCGTCGTCTTCTTTCTGATCGACTGGCCGGTGTACTCGTTTACAGCATTTTACTGCCAACCAGGCTGTAGCTCCTCAGGGTTAGTCCAAGGTTTCTGGCTCGCATCTTTCGACTTCGCGACTCTCATTGACATCGCTTGGATACCAGTGGCTCTGATCCTCATTGTCGCAGCACAGAGGGCGTTTCGGGTCCAGCACTTCGATTAGGCCCGATTCTATGCGTGCTATGCGTGGTTCTCCGAGGCTCGGTAAAGCGGGACAAGGCATCCTAGAATCCGTCATCTACCGGTCCTTGGGCGCTTCATCATCGCAACTAATCGTTGGCCCTGCCTTCGGTGCTGACAATTCAATTCTTCGACTTAGTCGCGGCCGCGTTCTGGTCGCGACTTCTGATCCATTATCGTACATTCCGTCATTGGGCCCGGAAGCCTCAGCGTGGTTGTCCGTTCACCTGTTAGCTTCCGATCTCACGACGAGCGGATTTTCGCCTCAGTTCGGACTTTTTGATTTCAACCTCCCACCGACCCTAAGTGACGCGAACTTTGCGAAGTATTGGAGATCTTTCCACAAAGAATGCAAACATCTGGGGCTCTCCATCATCGGTGGCCACACTGGAAGGTATCCGGGCATAGACTATACGATAGTTGGAGGAGGCGTAGTTATGGCCACGGGTCCCGAGGACCGTTACCTGACGTCAGGCATGGCTCGAGCTGGAGACGATATCATACTAACAAAAGGAGCGGCGATCGAGACAACCGCAATCTTGACGCGGGCTTTCCCAAAGAAGGCGAGGAGGGCTCTCGGAAACAGCCTCTTTGAAAAAGCCTGGAACTACCTCTACAAAGTGAGTACAGTGGCAGATGCTCTAACGGCTTCATCAGTAGGGGTCCGACGGCATGGTGTAACAGCAATGCATGATGCGACGGAAGGCGGGGTAATCGCGGGCCTGATCGAACTGACCACAGCGTCTAGGCTCGGTCTAAAGGTGGATTTGGAACAGATTCATGTCAGCGAGGAGACCCAACGCCTTTGTGAATTATTCAGGATCGACCCACTGGTTTCCCTGAGTGAGGGCTGTCTCATCATCGCAACCAAACCAACAAGAACAAAAGAGATCCGCTCCAAACTGGCCTCTCGAGGGATTTCCTCATCTATTATTGGGAGCTTGACGTCGAAGTTTCGAGGGTGCAAGGCCACTACGAGGAAGGGGATGCGAAGTCTCAGCTACCCCGACGTCGATCCTTACTGGAAAGCGTACTCAAGAGGGATTGACGGAGGCTGGTCATGAACCGCAGCAAAGGAAC
>VBBR01000058.1 GCA_005881615.1 Candidatus Bathyarchaeota archaeon | reverse complement strand
GTACGGGGCAAAGAACCAGAAGATCGGCGATAGTATGATCAAGCTGATTCGGACTCTCTACGAGGGGTTCAAGCGCACGAAACTCGTCATTTCTGGCTCATATCGCCAGACCATGCGAAATCTTGTCGCCGAACAGAGCGCTCCATTCTACAAACAGCTTCTACTACGCGAGATCGAGCCATTCTCCGAGTCCGAATACAAAGAGTTTCTTCAACACTACTTACCAGGTCTGAAGTTCACAAGGGATGCCGTCAGGGAACAACTCTACAGAATCACCAATGGCATCCCATACAACCTTCAGCTACTCGGGAGTGAGATTCAGCTTCAAGGGCTCAATGATCTGAGTTCCGAGAAATTGTCAGGTGTAGTTGATGGAGTGCTTCGAAAGGAGGGCGAGCTTTCTTTCAAGGAATTCGTTGACGATTTGACGCCTTCTGAGGTGAAGGTGCTCAGGGCACTCGCTCGATCTTCAGATATCAAACCGAGCGGGATTGCTGCCCAGCAGTTCATGGATAAAGACACTGTGGGCTATTCTCTCAGTCTTTTGGTGAACAAGGGCATCATTGTGAGAAGAGGGAGAGGAGCGTACGTGTTCCCAGACAATCTCTTTGGTAAATGGTTGAAGAGCAGCGATGACTTGTAAAACCTACAGCTTCTAGTAATTACAGGTGAGAACATGACAAGTCCTAGCTGAAAACAGGCATTATTGGTGCGGGGGGTTGGATTTAGACTTCGGTCTAGAACTACCGAAATGCAAGATTCTTGCTCAGATAGCCAGTTTTGAATGGTGCGGGGGGTGGGATTTGAACCCACGAACCCCTACGGGACAGGGTCCTGAGCCCTGCGCCTTTGACCTGTCTTGGCAACCCCCGCATGGGAGCGAGACAAGGAATCTGCTTTGATAAATGCTTGAGTTGCACGCACGGGTCAGTTACAAGAAAGTTGATGGTACCGTCTCGCGAAAAAATAAGCATACTTTTCTCGACCCCAGGCGGGTGTCGATTTTCCCGCGCCCCGCCCTTCGTGATAAGAAGCAAAAAGTGCCTCGAAAAGTGGGAGTTTCACACTTTCAGGATGCGTTATCCATTGTTACTTGGTTCGCTCTAGAATAATCTCTATGGTTGAGACGTTCCGTGCATCCTGGCCTTCACCGACGACCTCCGTACCCAAGTGTACATTCTTGGCTAAGCCGCCTTGGAAGAAGCGGTTGTTCACCACTTCGGCCACGTCGACGGCAGTGCTGATGGCTCGTCCACGAGCCTTTAGGGTCAGCTTCTTGGCACCCGTGTTATAGTGCATCATGACAGCCGTAGCATAAGCCATGATCGGCTTCTTACCGATCAGTATAGTGTCCGCTGGGATATCAGTTCTGCGCATTTGGGTAGGAGCCCTCTCTGCCTTCTTTGGTTCTTCTGACATTCGTTCACCTCCGAGACATCGGTAGTACGCTGTACGCAAACGCTCGCTATGTGCTGAGCTCCCTTATCAGCCTACCCTTTTTTATCTCTTACAAAAAGTGGCTCTGTTAACTTATCGTTGGATGCCTCTCTGGCTTATGCCTATGATGGCGCTTCTCGTTTATTGTGTTGGCTGTCAAGTCTGTCTGGCAGTACTATGTACCCGCAGCCGATGTTCTCCGGTTGCTGGACCTGTTCAGACGGATGGTTAACGATTCCCTACGTATCGGTCTGTTGAACAATGCGTCATCGCTGAGAAGACTTTCACTCCTCTCCTACAACCAGCTCGCACGCTACCATTCCCCTAGCTACTACAAGCTCTGTGCTATTTCTCGAGCCGCAGGAATACTAGCGGCCAGGAACAAGTCTGCTAGGAGAGGCTACCCGACTAGGACCCCGTACGCCGTCAAACCACAGCTCGTGTCCTGCTACGGCTTCAAGATAACAAACGATGGGTTAGAGATTCCTGTCTCGAGAGGGAAACGTTTCAGCATACCTTTGACCACCCATACCTTACAGGTCATATCTCAATCGGGAGTCAAGGTTCGCTCTTTCACCCTCACACAGAACAAGCTCTGTCTCTGCATCGCCCGAGACGTTCCCATGATAGAATGCGTCTCCACCGTGGGTGTGGACCGAAATCTCCGCAATCTCACCGTTGGAAACGATGATCAGACCCGTCACTATGACCTCTCGAAGTCTGTGAGAATAGCTGGTACTACTCGTATCGTCGCCTCTTTCAGACGAAACGACGATAGGATAAGAACGAGAATAGCGTCGAAGTATGGAGAGCGAAGGACCTCGAGGACTAGTAACCTGCTCCACAACGCCACAAAGACGATTGTTGCAGTGGCGGTCCAGCGGAGAACAGCAATAGTTCTCGAGAACATCGGGGGCATCCGATCACTTTACCGGAAGGGTAACGGTCAAGGTAGACGGTATCGTGGCCGGGTGAACGGATGGAGTTACTATGAGGCTCAACGACAGATAGAGTACAAGGCGCGATGGGCTGGACTGCCGGTTATCCGTTTGTCCAGGAGCGAGACCAGAGGTTCCAGTGTGACTTGTCCGAGATGCGGGGAGAGACTCCAATCAGACAAGAGACTAGAACGCAAGCTCTGGTGCGGAAGATGTCGAATAGTAATGGACCGGGACAGGGTTGCAGCGATAAACCTGGCTCGGCGGGGACGGGTGAGGTTCGCACGTTCCCAGCCTCTCGTGAGAATAGAGGCGCAAGGCGGAGCAGTTGAAGCAGTGAAGGGGAACCCGACGCCTACGGTAATCCCCGGAGTCGATGCCCCGAAGCTAACTCATCAGACGAAGAGTTAACAGAACCCAAAAAGTAGAATTTGTCAAACTTCGCTGATGCTTAGTGCGCCGCCCAAAGGGAAATAGCTCGGTGCCGGCCTCGTTCTCAAATTCAAGCCGACTCCTACGGGGAACCGTCAGCGTTCCACGAAAATAGTGCAAAGGGAGACCCTGCCGGACGGCGATCCTCCGCGTTGCTTTCTTATGTATCAACCGACTATAATGGGAGTGACCATTGTCAAAGACAAAGGACTGTAAGCTCTGCGGCTCAGACTTCGAATGCAAAGGTCTTCTTAGCTGTTGGTGTAGGACCATCAAGGTGTCGCACGAACAGCTAGGAGAACTCTCCCAGAGGACTTCTGAATGTGTTTGTCCCAACTGTCTCACTGAAATACAAAGATAGAGATCTACACTCCAGAATCTATCTTGTCAAAACGGCTACTTTCGCTTGCTGAGCTCAATACTCTTGTCATGACTAGAAAAGAGTGGTTGCTGGACCGAATCTGATCGTCCCAGCATTACACAAGATCCTGCAAGACAATAACGTCCAGCGAATACAAACCTTCCTTGCACGCCCACTCTGGTCATTGTATGATAAGGAGAAAAAAAGAAGAAAGGCTTGGGGTGAGGAGGTCGGGTTCTGTTCCTACATGCCGCCTTTCTTCTTCGACTTTTTCTTCTTAGCGTTCGTCGGCTTGTTCACCCGGTTCCACATTCACAACGGTCTTTGCTTAAGAATTCTCCGCTTTTTTCGAAATCGATTCTTCCCAACCGTTTTTTCTGGACCGGACCATTTCGATGTCCTGGGCCTTGAGGTTGCTGGCAGAATTTTCTTCCCTTAGATATTCCCGCGTTGTACAGCATTTTTCTCACCTTACGGATGAACCGGGGATGATCTTTCTAACGGTCCAGTTTTCTTGTTCCTGGGAATCTTTGCGGCCCAGTTTTTCGGAACTCTCCGTGCACAACGGCTGCTTTTTGTAAGAAACCCGTCAAACATTGTCAGAGCGTTGATTGTTCCTATCTAGAATACGATGAATGAAGCCGGCTGCGAGTTTCGCCGAGCTCCGAAATGGTCCTGTTTGTTTTTGACGCCTCTCTTCAAGGGTTATGCAATGTCCACTAACACAGTCCGGAAGGGCTAGCACTGGCGAGAGTCCAGTTTTCCTCTTCGCCCGACCGCTGAACACTCTTCAGATGGTCTCGACGCCCGTGTTACGGGACATTAACCCGGAAAAAAAGGCGAACTGGGCATGGGCTGGAGTGCCGAATGGCTGGCTCAAACATCGAATACAAGTTCCTCGCAGAAGGATTCGCCCATTTTCAGCCTTGATTCAAGATCTGAACAGACACATCTCTAAAGGGGATAATCCACGCTGCAAACGCGGATAATTCCCGATCAATGCAAGCCCAGAATACGCCCTGACCAGCCTGTCTCGCCTATTATCGCTGCCAGACGGGAAATGCTCAAGGAAAAATAGGGGGTCTTAGCGACTCGACCTCGCGTCGCGTGAGTGCTCGTGGACGAAATGTCCGGGTTCAAGGACCCCTGTTTCGCAGAACCAAACTGGTCTGTCTAGTCTACGAATATTGTTTCCTTCGGGAACACTTCAATTCCGCTTGTTGAGATCTTGTATGGACGTGGTTGCATGTCGATCGCTGTCTCTCTCATCTTCTCGACCTGCATGACCCTGTTGTACGTTTTGCCGACTTTCGCGTTGGACAGGATCATTACTCCGTGGGCCAAGTACTCTTCAAGCTGTACTGCCCGCTCGACTGTTGGTCCCATGGCTCGCAGCTCTGTTGTCATCAGGCAAGTCGCGCCGGTCTTCACAAGTGCATCAACAAGATCCAGAATCGCTGTTCTCCGCTCCGTCATCTCCGGATACTGGAAGATTAACGAGGTAACAGGGTCAACAACGATCCTTTTCGCGTTGATCAATTCCGTATGTGTCTTGATTCCCTCGATAAGACTCAAGATCGAGAAATCTTTCCGTCCGATCGAAGTTCGGCCGATCTTCACTTCACCCGGCATGTGCCGTAGCGGCGAGGCGTTGATGAAAGCAAACTTCTTTCCTTTCTCTAGATCATCAAACTTCCAGCCGAAAAGGTTCATCTCGCGATAGAAATGCGCTTTCGTCTCGTCCAAGCTGACAAACGCGCCATTCTTACCGTACATTTTGATCCCATTGACCAAGAACTGGGAAGTCAGGATCGTCTTACCGGTACCAGGGCCACCAACCAGTAGTATGACTCGTCCGCGTGGAAAACCACCGGTGAGAATCTCGTCTAGGCCAGGGATTCCGGTCGGAGTTCTGTCAACCATTGGCATTGCTATTGTTCACTCTCACATTCGAACTTTGAAGCAGATACTTCCAACATGGTATAAATCGCTTCGGATTCAACACCCCTAGAACCTGTCTTGAACCCTATTGTTACTTGGATATCGCCGCGAAGGTTACAGCTTCCAGCTGAGACCGCAATCCAAACTCGCTCCGAGGGAATATGGTAGCGTCTTTTGGCCGCGTAGCTAGTACTAGAGTTTCCGCAAGATGACATCGATACTAATCGTTTAAGATAACTCTCCTGAGTCTCCCTTCGGTGACGATCAGAAATTGTATGTGGTTGCCGAAACCTTATGTTTGATTCCCCGTAGTCTCGCCGAGCATGGGCGTTCAGAATTTCGCACACTGGAGCGGACCGACACTCATGCTTGGAGGCCTGCTTCTCGCCATCCACTACCTAACTCACCCATTGGGGGAAACGCCACCTTTCATACTAACCAGCGCCTGGGTGCCAGTACATTTCATCGGAGCGGTTGCCTGGGTGCTAATCCTACTAGGATCGGCAGGGTTCTACAGCCAATACTCCGGCAAGCTAGGCCACTTAGGATCGGCGGGCTTCCTCCTAGCCTTCATTGGTGGAGCAAACAGACCTGGCGAATTATTGGTCGTTGGAACGGTCATCGGTCCTCTGATCGCGGCCCAAACACCGTCTCTGCTCGACGCCGGAGGCTACCTCTCCAGTCCCTTGTTGTTGACAGTGGGGCTTGTCACAGTCATCTATGGCATAGGCTTCTTTCTCCTTGCAATCGCCACGCTCCGCGCTGCCATCGTTCCGCATACAGCCATAGTTCCGTACATGTCCCTCTGGATGGTCATCCTCGCTGTACCATTAGCGCTCGGCTTCTTCTTCTTGTTCGTGATCGGTAGCATTGCGGGTCTAATCTTCTCTCTCGGCTTGGTCGGATGGGGCTACGGGCTGTGGCTAAAAGAGACGTCAATGCGAACGGACTCCGTTCGTTAAGCTTGATTGTTTTGCCTCGCTTTCGGGTCCCACGGAGAGGACTGGCCTCCTCTGGGGAAGCAACCACAGAAACTCGCCCTGGTGCTTTCCGAAACTCCTTTGCGGTCCAGGGTTAGTTTTGGACTCGTACAGTTACTAGTCTGCTGAAATCCTGGTTACACCCTCCTTAGCACCAGAGAGAAGACCATGTTCAATCACTCCTCAAACTTTCAATCTAAGTCTATACTAGCTCGGTGGAGAGCGTGCCCCACAGAAAAACACGAAACAAACATTACGAGACGATGCAGGGCCCAAGTCTCCCAGTTCTGGGAAGCGTTCCAATTGTCCCGCATACGTTTTCGATACTGTTTCGACTTTCCGGTCCGAGGACATGGGTCTTCCCCTCCTTCAGCTTTATACTAGGCTATGCGGTAGCAGGCGGCGGAGAACTACCTCAGATAGGTATGGGCATAGCGGTCGCATCTTTGGTGACCGCCGCAACCAATATCATAAACGCTTATGCCGATAGAAAAGAAGATGCGACAAATCAGCCACAACGCTTATTCTGGCTTGGCCAGATCGGCTCGAGACAGATAACTGCCTCTCTAGTGATACTCTACTCTATTTCAACCGCCCTTGCCCTCTACCTAGGGCCCTTTTTCACGCTGGTTCTGGGCATAGGCATCTTCAACTCCATTTTCTATTCGCTGCCTCCCCTGAGATTCAAGGCCAAGCCATTCGCTAGCCTTGTCTCCTTCTCGGGTGCACTGGGGCTTCCCTTTCTCGGGGGCTTGAGCGTTAGCGGGTCTCTAGATCTTCTCAACCCGATGTTCTGGCTCCTAACCTGGTTCATGTTCACGTATGGGACGGTCAAGAACTTGCCAGACTATTTTGGGGACATGAAGGCTGGTGTCCGAACTTCGGCCACTATCTTCAAAAGCGTGAAGAAGGCGGTTCTCTTCAGTGGTACACTGCTCTCCACGCCATACGTCGTTCTTGTGGCGTTGGTGGTACTAGGGTTTCTATGGCCAATCTACATCGCGGACCTTGCGCTAGTTCCATTATTAATTTTCATCCTCGTCGAAATGTTGAGGGCCGAGGACAGCGCCGGGCTTGAGAAGGCTCACACGCTCGGTTTCTTCTACGCGATATCCTTCCTGCTCTTCACACTGGTCCTGACATCTCCCACCATACAATCGTTAGTGATGGTGCTCGTGGCCTACTTCTGGACCTTGACAATTGCAAAAGTCAGCGTCCACTCCAGGGTCGAGTTCAGAGACTGGGAGAAGCAGAGGAGGAAGAAGCCCTGAAGAATTCTCTCGCCAACAAAGAGCTATCCTTCGACCTCCTCAAAGGACTCGTCATCACCCCTATCACAACCGGGCTAAACTTTGCGCTCTTGGCGCCTCCTGGCGCGGGAAAGACCACCATCTGCCAGAGCCTGCTCAAAGAAGCCGTCGAAGCCGGCTTGAGATGTCTCTACGTCATAACAAACAATCCAGTTTCGCTGATCAAAGAACAGGTCCGAGCTATAGGACTAGCGCCGGGAAGGGCTGACCAGATAATCTACGTCGACATGTACTCATGGCTTCTTGGAGAACGCTCCCAGGAAAGATTCCAGATAGACAATGCATCCGATGTCGCATCGGTCAGCGTTGTATTGTCAAGTGCCGCAGAGACAGCCGGCGACCGATCCTTTGTTGTCTTCGACTCACTGTCAACTCTCCTCTCTTACAATTCCGAAGAACTGTCCATACGTTTCATGAAATCACACCTAGCCCGAATGAAAAAGCACGGCAATATTGGTGCATACGCAATAGAACTTGGCATACACAGCAACTCATTCTACAACGAAGTCCGTTCCAGCTTTGATGGGGTGATTGACATGAAACTGGACGAGACAGATGGCGAGCTTCGCCGTTTCGTTCGAGTGTATAGCTACAGGGGAGCGCACGAGACCAAATGGTTCCGTCTTCTCATCGGACCCGATAGATCGGTGAAAATCTATTGACACAAGTCGAGATGACCACAACGCCCGATCTCGCTTCCAGGTTCGACAGGAATCGAGTGTTAACCTTATCACAGATGAAAGGTACAATCCGCTTAAATCACGCACAAAGGAGGCTCACCTAAGGTGACGACGATGGAGCCTACTGGCATCAAGGTCTTAGATGACCTCCTGTCCGGTGGTCTCCCAAGGCCTTCAGCAGTCGGCTTGATCGGCGCAGTTGGAAGCGGCAAGTCCTCTCTGGTCAGACAGCTCGCTGTAAACATGCTCGAAAAAGACTTTCGAGTCCTCTACTACGCCATAGACGAGTCCGCGGAGGACGTGAGAGAGGGAGTTGCCTCCTACGGAGTCAACGTTCCAAAATATGAGGAAGAAGGACGACTTGCTTTCATCGATATCTTCGCCCTCGGCGTCGAACGCCTAGCAGAAGCTTACCCGGTTGAGGAACCAGAGCGAATCGTCGACAGCACTTTCAAGTTCTCTGACCTCGTCGCGCAAGGCAGAAGCTTCACACTCAAACACTTAGGAAAGAAACAGTTCGTCATAATGGACTCCCTAACCCCATTCTTCCTCATGGTTGAAGCAAAAAGAGTCTTCCAGTTCGGCCAAGTCCTAAAATACGCAACCCGATTCGCCAAAGCCATCGGAGTCGCAACACTCCACACGAAAGTACTAGATGAGTCAATCGAGAACGCTATGGTGAACTTCGCCGATGTTGTCCTTGAGCTTGAGAGAAGAAAAACTCCCGAGGGCATCAGCAGAGGCGGAACGCTAAGACTGGTGAAGTTGGGAAAAACACAGATCCCGTCCAGAGGATACTACTACGAAATGACGCCGCAAGGAATAGTCATTAGCACAGCCCCTCCTATCTGACCTTGCATCTTCACCCAACCGACCCGAGATCACGCTGAATCGCGACACCTGGCGCGAGTTCTAAGCGGCTAGCATCTGAAGAGTCAAGGTAAGACTGCGAATAGCAGAATGCAACTAATTGAACTAGGCTCAGGATTTTTTGAGCACAAGCAGTCCAACTGCTAGGGCGGCCTTCGGGAAATGTTAAGGCGGTCTTCCTAAGGTTTTCCTAGAAAGTTTTTCGTCAGAAAGAAAAGTCCAACTATTACTGAATACGCAATTGTACGACATCAGCAAAGCTGGTGGTATCTTGCACGAAGCTCCTATCCTACCAGACATTTCGGGACTAACCGCCGAACCTTCCGTCCCAAAGCTCATGGTATACGACTTCCGACAGGACGATCCCAAGAAATGCACATCTGCCAGACTTAGAAAATTTCGGCTAGTACGAAGTCTCGGGAGCTTGAAGCGAATCCCATCCTCGGCCATAGTCTTGAACCCGACAAGTAGTCGAACACTATCGCGTGAAGATCGAGAATTGGTCCACCGGGAGGGCCTGGTTGCACTCGACTGTTCCTGGAACCTGTCAGAGGATATTTTTGAACGAGACATTCCGGGCATTAACAGGAGACTCCCCATACTCTTAGCTGGGAACCCGACAAACTATGGAATAACTGGCCGACTCAGCACCGCCGAAGCTCTCGCTGCCGCGCTCATCCTAACAGGCTTCCGACAACCTGCCAGTGCAATCTTGTCATTGTTCAAGTGGGGAGAAACCTTTCTCTCTCTCAACCAGGATCCATTGGAAAAATATGCGGCTGCAAAATCTCCAGAACTCTCCGGGCTGGAAGAGGATTTTTTTGGTTCTCATCGAGGGTAAATGTTTAAATCGGCTATTCGTCACGTACGCTTCTTTGGTAGCATAGCAGGTCGAATAGTAGCCCACGGTCCCGGCGGCGGCGTCAATCCGACGCTTAGGGCGTTACGCCTGTGTATGACCGATTGACCTCCACTGTGGGCGAAAGATCATGCGGACCCAAAGAAACCCGGGCATTCAAATACCCTGGAACGTTTAGGTCCAAGATAGGCTCGTAGCCACCTGCTAAACTCCAGCCGATTCCTGTACATATTATGGCGTCCGAAACTCCAATCGTTCTAAGACTCCGCTTGATCCTGGCGGACCCAACTGCTATCGGGATGAGACTAAGCCATGCGAGTCGCACGCTTCCTAGCCACGGTGGGAGCGTGGCGTACGGCTCAGTAACATGTGGCTAACCTACCCTCAGGACTGGGACA
>VBBR01000057.1 GCA_005881615.1 Candidatus Bathyarchaeota archaeon | reverse complement strand
ATTATTAGAGTCTTGATGTACCCGGGAAGAACGCAACAGCAGAAGGATGATCTGGCCTAGGCTATCACGGATGCCGTTGAGAAGATCGCAAAGGCGCCACGGGACCAGACAATAGTAGTCATACAAGAAATCCCCAAAGAACAATATTACATTGCGGCAAACAGAGCAGCGTAAACCCGCGATCTACCGGTCAGCTAGGTTGGGAATCTTAGACTAGGGGTTGTCGGATGCAACCGATCTGATACCACTCTCTCTTTTAGATATACAAATCGGTCTGGCAATGAATCGTCGTACTCGAAGTTCGGGGGCAAGGAGAACTCCTTGTACAGCTCAACTACGGTCCTGTAAGCGATGACACGAGCACTCGTCCCTAGCCTCTCCATGAGTGTCTTTACAACATCTTCGAATCTGCTAGGAATATCCTCTCGACTAATCCCCTTCTTGCTCAGGAAATCATAGATGCAATCCCGGATAGGTCCACCCATTCCTTGCAGGACGCGGTCGAACCAGTAGTCTACAGCCAGTTGAAACCCAGGCATTAGGTTAGTACGCATGGATAGCCCAGACTACGTGATGAAACAAGCGAATGAACGACCGGATACGCCTAGCGTTTCCAGCATTCGAACCGAGCGGTAACCCTTTCTACCATGCCCTAAACCCGATTCTAGACTAATCTATGCTAGACAGGTAATGCTATCCGCTACTTAATAGAAGTCATTCCTTTACCCATCCCTTCCAAATTCCCAGGGTTCCTGCCCATTTCTGAAACTCCTCGAACGAGGATAGGTTGTCTGATTTATGCCTCTCCTTCAACTTCAATGGTGGCGTCTTGCAAGCCTGATCTAGAATGAAGAGAGGGCGCTCCTTGGGAGGCATCTTCTGCCATTGCTTTGTGTAGCAAGGCACCAACTTGGGACCCGATTAATGGCTACCGGTCACTAAGACAAGATGCTTCGGGTAGGCTAACTAGTCGCGTAGCCTACCAGAGACTAGCATGGCTAACATCAAATACTAAGTATTCTAGTGGACCAGTTCCGAACGTTTGGGACGGTTATTGATTCGGCGGCGTCGCTTCGAACCTTCTTCGAAAACTCGCTGACTAACAATCCGTCTTTTACCTATCCACTCCGGTATGACGCGCTCCCTGAGCAGATCCTCGACGCTCGTTCCTTCTTCCCGGGCGATACTTTCCAGTTGGTTAACCAGTTCGTCCTCGAGCACCACATTCAACCTATGGGTCCGTCTACCCAACGATCACCCTGAGACTCAGAATCAGTTCGGGTAATCTCGAACTTAGGTGTGCAGTTTACAAAAAAACACATTTGGATACCTGCAAATGAGGCGTGTGTGTTTGTGAACTGCTTTTGATCCAGGCTGCAATACGTTGGCTACTATTGTAATCTGCGGGAATTCGCCGTCTATATTATTGCTCGCCGAGCTCGATTGGTTGCGAATTGGGGCATGATTCGGTTTGGCAGTGGATTTCATCTAGACGGAATTAGACGATTTCGGTCAAGGATAGTCTAGGGTAGCCTTGTTCAAAGCCGAATTTCACGCCGTGAACGTTAGTAATCGGTTTGATCCCATAGATTAGTAGTGACCCGTTGACCGTTTGCATCTTCAAATGGTAGTCAACTGCTCTCAGAAGTTCCTCCCTAAGGTTGGTTGGTCGCGAGATTACGCCGACGCTGAGCGCCCTTGAGTCACGAATGCCTGCTCCTATTTCGGCGATGCCGGGCAGACCTAGAGTTTCGCCGTAGAGCTGTACTGTCTTGTCGAAATCGTATTTCAGCGCCCTCGCGGATGAGATGGTTCCGAGTTCGTTCCATGCGTTGTTGAACGCGGCTAGATCTTCCTGTAGCCTGCCTGTGAGCTTCACCCTCCATTTTTCATCGCGAAGAACTTGGTTGAACTCTGCGATACGGACCCTTTCATTCAGCACTGCGTCTCCCACGTAGGTCTTCAGAGACTCAGCAATGTTTTGCGAGCTGAATATGCTGTAGGGGATGATGAAAGCTGTCCCACCCTGGTTGATGAAGTTCGCTGCCATGATGTCGAGGAGAAGTTTCACGGAGTGGGGTGAGACGGTGCTGTTGACATCCAGTAGAAGAGAAGAGCCTTTCCTGACTCCACCGTCCAGTAACGCGTCGAGGTCCGGGCTACCGGTCGAATAGGAGGATTCGGAATTACGCACGGGGCTAAGCAATTTTGGATTGACTGATCTGTCAATGTCGAAGTGGAATTCAACCCTCGGTAGTAGGGTGAACTTGCCCCCATCGAGCGAAAACAGCGCCCTCTGTGTGTGGAGCCTGAACCCGCGAAGCTTGTTGACAACCACACTCCTCACAGTCCTGTCTTCCAAGTGGGACAGCGACAGAGTAACGATACCATCTACGAGATAATCGAGTTTAGGAGAACTTTCGCTTTCGCTCACAATTACCGCGCTTAGCTTGCTCTCTTCCAAGTCCTGAAAAATCGCGGTTTCCATTGCATTACGTTGTTCCTCCGTCGCGTTCGCTATTGCACCTTCCCAACTGTCCACAACTATGATGCCTTTCTGTTTAGCTCGCTTCAACGTAAGAATCCTGCCAACAATGTTCGCTGCTCCTGCTATTCGGCTATCTCCTCCTACCCGTGTCTCGCTGCCCGCTGTCTCTTTTCCAGACATAGAATCGAGCACTTCATGAACCCCGGGGAAGTGTCGGTGCAGTTTCGAAGAAGAGACCCGGCTTGACACATACACCTTGTTGGCAGAAATTGTGTGAGGACCGATGCGGGTTCCTTTCATCTCGTTGAGAAGTTCAAGGGCGAGCGTTGTTTTCCCGGTGCCCGGGGCACCTTGGATGAGCAGAACGTTTCCTGGCGATTCTAGGAATCTTGCCATAAGGTCGAGAAGGTCGCCAGACTTGGGATGTGCAACACCTGTTTGTTCCTCCTCAACCCGGGGTTCTAGCGCCGTTTCCTCCTCGCCTTTGTCATCCTTAGCCAGCATGATACTCTTGCGCCAAGTTGGTTCTTCTCCTGCGACAAGCATTGTGTAACCAAACAACGGATTCCACGGTTGGACACAACTGAACA
Source organism: Candidatus Bathyarchaeota archaeon (assembly GCA_005881615.1). Taxonomy (GTDB): domain Archaea; phylum Thermoproteota; class Bathyarchaeia; order 40CM-2-53-6; family 40CM-2-53-6; genus 40CM-2-53-6. The sequence goes on along the minus strand of VBBR01000057.1, from coordinate 16,203 downwards.
TTATGGCATCGATCGAATGGGCGAGGAGGCCATACCACGCGGACCAAGATAGAAGAAACGTTTCAAATGACATTGAACCAATGTTTCACTACTGTCCTTGAAGACATACTTGGCCGAACCGTCAGGGAAGAGATCTTCCAATTATTGGAGAAGAACGGGATCAAACAGTCGGAAATCTCCAGCAGGTTCGACGAGGTTATCGAGGTCCTCGCAAGAGTCTTCGGAACCAGTGCCCAGCTTCTTGTCTACAAGACGGTGGCAGAACTCTACAAAGAATATTCCCTGAGGACTGGCTTCTCTTTCGGCGAATCCTTGAGAGACCAAGTTGCCCAACTAAGGGAGAAGGTGGTCAGCGACCTCCTGAAGCCTAAGCACTATACTAGCATCGACCCTTGACACAAATCACACTTAGGAAATCTCAAGAGGTCACCAGCAGGATGACTCTGGCCGAATCTTTGACATAAGACCAGTCGGCCAGTTAGTCTATAAATAGCGCGAGAGAAGAATGCTTTGCAATGTCATTTCTCTTCATTGAGGGAGGATGTCTCCTCTGAAGACCAGTTTGATGAAAACTGGCAAGAGGCGTAGGATGAGGAAACTGGAGAACAAAGGTGCAGCGCGAAATCGCCGGCAACAGCCGTCAAAGACCAAGAAGATTGTGAAGACAGTAGATTCTGTCCTGGCACCCGGCAAGACGGCTCCTAATTTTTCTCTTAACAGTACACCGGACCAGAAGGTGTCCCTGAACGATTTCCGAGGACAACCCGTGGTTCTTGCATTCTACCCTGCGGACTGGAGCCCCGTATGCACCGACCAATTATCGCTGTACGCTATGGTGATGCCAGAATTCAAGAAGTTCAACGCAGAACTCCTCGCCATTTCAGTCGACAATATCTGGTCCCACCTTGCCTTCGCTAAGGACCGGAAACTCAACTTCCCCGTCCTAGCAGACTTCGAGCCCAAGGGATCCATATCCAGAAAATATGGCGCCTACAAGGAGAAGATCGGCGAGTCCGCCAGAGCACTCTTCGTTATCGACGACAAGGGGATCATCAGATGGAGCCATCTCTCACCTGACGGAATCAACCCCGGAGCCGACGGCATCCTATCAGCCCTAGAGAATCTGAACGAAGCCCAAACGGCAGAGAAGAGCTGAACTCGAAAATGTCAGGAACAACAACCGTTGCACGAAAGCGAACCACAGGCAAGACCCTGCTAGAACCAACAGCCAAAGAACCCACCGAAAAATATCACGCGCCGAAACTGGAAATTCCTGTCACTCCGGAGCGCGACCACATAGAAGGGCCAGCGAACGCAGCTCTAACGCTCGTCGAATACGGAGACTATCAATGCCCATATTGTGGCGCTGCATACCCCGAAGTGAAAAAAGTCCAGAAGGAACTCGGGCCTGAACTACGGTTCGTATTCCGCAACTTTCCCCTGACTAACATGCACGAGCACGCCATGAACGCCGCCGAGACAGCAGAAGCAGCCTCTGCACAAGGAAAATTCTGGCCCATGCACGACTTTCTCTACGAACACCAAGCAACTCTCGGCGATCCAGGCGTCGCCCTCGGCTACGCAAAGAAGCTGGGCCTGGACACTCAGAGATTCGACCGCGAGATAGCTCAGCACATGTATCAAAAACGGATCAAAGACGATTTCATGGGAGGGGTAAGAAGCGGCGTCAACGGCACTCCAACATTTTACGTCAACGGAGTTAGACACGACGGAGACGCCGTCGCCAAGGCCCTAATCGAAGCCCTAGGTCAAACCAAATAGGACGCTCCAGATAGTCGTTGGCAAGTTGGTGGCGGAGCAGGTTTTTTGCAGGCTCCAGAAATTCTGGGAATTTCTCCGAAGACGGGGATCCACTCCCAGTTGCCCTACGAACGGCCATATGTTTGCCTGTCGAGCTGGCAATTGAGTATGTGTAACCGCCCGAAGCCGAGAAGATCTCGCATCCATTGTTATTGACATGATTGTTCAATGGCTTGGAGGAATTCTAAAGGCTCTGCACGCCCTTTAGCCTGCACAACTCTCCGAACGCTGTCCGAGTTTTCTAGGTTACAAGAGTCTTTAGTTGTTCGGACATGCGATAGCCATGAAGTGAGCATTGCTGGGATGGTCCAACCAGCAGCGAGGCTAGGGCGGTGTTCCATCAGAGGGCTCGAACCTTTCTGTTGTTCCTCATGTTGAGCCTCATACTCGTCACAATCATCAGCGAACCAGTTCGCGCTCCCGCGGGGGAGACATATTCTCTATCAGCGTCGCCTAGTCGAATCCAAGAAGGAAGCACTACCGCGCTATCTCTCGCAGTGACTAACGCGTCATTGTTCACGAACTACAACTTTGCCTGGAAAGTAGCAGACTCCTCGGGCGCCAGCAATACGCTTAGCAAGACTACTAACTCGGGCTTTAGCGCCAACTTTGTTCAGACGGTAAACTATCCTCAAGATTTCTCTGCTGGCAATGCAAAATACGTCGGAACCTATACGGTGAGAGTTAACGAGACCACGCCAGCGAACAAGCCCAATGTTGCCATTACCTCCTTTCAGGTTGGCCTCACCGATGCTAATACTTACCAACGGACATCCAGGACCAGCATCCAGGCAAGCTCCTATCTTTCCGGTGAGAGGATCACCCTCAACATAGCTCAAGCCTCGACCTCTATTCCTGGATTCCCAGCTCAGGGGGCTGCGGACCCTACCGGTCTCTTTACCTACACTTGGCAGTCCGCCCCAAGCACGTCTACAGGCTCTTACACCATCTCTCTTCAGGGAATGACGACCGCTAAGACGCCCCCCGACACTGAAACCATAATTCTCTTTCCTGCAAACATCACAGTTCCTCAGGCCGCTCTTATTCGAACGTCTATTCCTAGAAGCGGAACAGAAGAGCTCCGAATCGTCGCGAACTACCAGAGCGGGGTTCCTGTGCAGTCAGGCATTCTTCCAGTAACCTTTGTTGAAGCTGATTCTACGACATCTCATGCTGTAAACGCGATTTACAATTCTACACTCAATCTGTTCCTTGCTACCTATAGGATTCCCCTAAGCGGACAGACGGGTAGCTGGGCCGTTCGCATTGACCCTTACACGTTCAATGATGGTTACGGCAATGGAGGACCAAGTCAGGGTACGACTATCGCGTTCACCGTTCAGCAGGCCGTGTTAGCCGTCTCTGTCTCTTTGGTTAACAAGACCTACGCCTCTGGTGACGTATTTCCAATTTACGCGACGGTTCTGAGCCCGGATGGAACTCCCTTCGGCGCGGGAACAGTGACAGCCACGATCGAGCTTTCTAGCACGGGAGAAACCATCGGCAGTCCAATTTCTCTCTCCTACGTGCAAGGTCAAGGCCGGTGGGTTGGGAGCAACCTGTTGAACTCAACCGACAAGGCCGGCATCTGGATAGTGGACATAAAAGCATCCGACTCTTACGGAAACTCTGGCGAAGGCAGCGGTGCGCTTCTAGTAAACATAGGACCTGCTCCAGGAAGCAGCCAATATGTCACCCTCTTCTACTTCATCTTGGCCGCCGTCCTCCTCGGCGCAGGGGCGACGGGCGGTCTCCTTTTCATGCGGTTCAACAAAATGGACGCCCCTTTTTCAGAACTCTCGAAGCTAATGGGTGGTGAGTTCCAGCAACCAACTACTCTGATGATTCGGGGAGAGTCGGGTTCCGGAACGACCATGATAGGTCTACAGCTCATCTATCAGCAATTGATGCAGGGCAAGCATTGCGCTATTCTCACCTACAATTCTTTTCCTTCTGAGATCCAGAAGAAAATGGAAGGGTTGGGGTGGAACATTAGCCAGTATGTTCAGGATGGACATCTCAAGTTCCTCGACTGCTACTCAGCACTGGTTGGGGAACAGGCTCAGATCAGGGACCCGGTTGATTTTACGGAAGTGAGCATTCAAGTCAGCCTGATGATGAGTAGCGCTCAAGAACCCGTGACAGTTCTCCTCGATTCGTTCACCCCCATTTTCAACTCCGCCCAAACCCGCCACGGGATCAACTTCCTTCGAGTGTTGGGAGCCAAGATCAAGAACGATGGAGGCTTCTTCATTCTTACTGGAACAAGAGGCTCTCTACCTGACTCCATAGAGAGCAACCTCGAATCGATTGTGGATGGAATAATAGATCTCAAGCTCGTCCGAAAGGGTAAGTCTATGATCAGGACGCTTGCAGTGAGAAAGGTGGCAGGACGTCAGATTGCTTTCGCCGAGACAGAGTTCAAGATTACAAAGGGAAAGGGAGTCATGTTTGTGGAACCACGTTTCCACGTGGGTCTTCCCGCCATCACTAGAACCCTAGACTATGCGATAAGACAAGCGCGGTTATCCCTCAAGACCCTCGAAAAAGAGCTGGAAAGGCGTTGGAGAACGGAACCGGACCCAGAACAGACCCCGGAACCTGACGGTGAATTACATTAGAACCCGTTCCCAGGAACACCCCCGCGGATACCCCAGATTTCGCGGACTCAATTCTTTCACATTTCCTGTCATCCCTTTCCCCAATCAACCGTAGTCACACTCCTTTCCATTTGCGGAAGGTGACGGTTTCACTCCTTTTGGGAAATCCTTACTTGAAAGAACAAAAGAAGAGAGAGTCACAAAGAAGCAAAGCCGTGCTCTGTTAAACCGCTGGAACCTTCTCTGGTTGACTCGTGGTTGTTAGAGTTACGCCGAGCTGCTTGAACAGTCCTACCAAGTCGTAGAAGAGCTTCTCTTCGACAATCTCGTTGTTCTTCCAGTGGGCAACGGTGCAGAACTCAAGCTCGAATTTCTTGTTGGTGGCAGGGACCATGCGCCCATCTGGGCCCATGAATGGTCCTATGTTCTTGCCTGTCCATCTGGCCACTGAACACGTGTAGTCGCCGTAGCCGAAGAGGATCTTGTAAGGATTGTTATCGAGATGATTGTCAAATGCCTTGAAGAATTCAACAGATTCATTATGATGCGCGTGACGTCCCCTCGTTGGCTCAGGCTGGCCCGGCCAGTACACTGCAACGTTCTCAGAGTGACGCTTCATGAACGTCTCCCAATCTTTAGCATTCCACGCATTGTCTAATGTCTGCATCAGTCGCAGGTTTTCTTCAACACTCATTCCGAAAATTCACCTCGTTAGACTTTGGATCGGACACCCGTTCAACTATTATGTTTATTCTTCGCGTTCCTTTCCTTCCTTATGATCGCAAGTTCACTCGACAAATGCTTTCACATTTCCTCCCATCTCCTCCTTAATCGCTCCCACTCATTTCACCCCTCCTCATGCGGCTGGTGATAGTCAAGGAGGTCATGTGGTGTTGGACTTGCAACAAGGTCATGGAACACGAAGTTAGCAATCACCCGGGCTCGGCAGGCGGATGGGTTACTATCGTCTGCAAAGCTTGCAGAGCAACACAGGTTGAGCAACTATGGAAAGATGGAACGATACGAGATTCTCTCAGAGGCCAAATCTAGGCCATTAGGTCAGAAAAAACCGGGCAGGTTTGCCATTCGAGTTTCGCCAAAGACCTTCTCTCTTATGGGCTTTGAACAAGCCCCCATTTCTTGCGGGGTGATTTTCTGCAAGGCTCGTTTTCCGAGCGGGTCCCGCGATTCAGGGCAAGGTCCGGGAGTCCACTCAAGAGTCGAGTGGTAACTGGGCACTTGAACTCGGAAACTCGACACGCAGTTCGATAGTGCCTATGCCCGAAATGTGGCTATACTAGTTTCTTGCCGAAGAACTCGCTCACAAACAAAGAGTCTGGTTCTCAGTCGGCAAAGCGAGCAGGCCGTTCGGCTCGGGCCACCATGATCCCGGGCGAGAGCGTGAAGGAAAAATTGAGAGTGAAAACAAGAATGGTATCGTTAGATCCGCACCCGCAGCACCGAGCTGCCGGGTTTGAACTAGGAGGAACTTGATCTTGAGAGTTCACTTACTGGCCGCTATGCTAATTATCGGGATAATTGCTGTTCCTGCTCTGCCTCGAGCGCAGGCAGCGTCTGGAACCTACTTCGACAACGTGGTCGTCATACTGATGGAGAACAATGCCATTAACAATATCTACAATCAAGTCCCATTCCAGACGACCCTCGCCAACACTTACACTCTTTCAACCGCGTTCTCACAGGTTGGTAGTCCAAGCGAGCCGAACTATCTCGGCCTCTTCGCCGGCAACACCTTCTACAGTAGCGACGGAAACTGTTGTTTTCAGCTTTCGAACACCAACCTAGTCGACAGGCTTGAAGCTGCTGGCCTGACATGGACCGCGTTCGCTGAGGACGCATCTGGAAGCGGGACCTGTGGATTCAATCCTCCGAGAGCAGGCGATCATTTTCCATTCATCGACTTCAGCGACATGCAGACAGCCGCTCGTTGTAGTAATTTCCAGAGCACAAGCTCCACAGGAGACCCCGAGTTCATAGCCGCCTTGAACCAGCCGAATCCCTCCAATTTCATCTGGCTGACACCAAACGACCAAGACAATGCTCACGATAGTTCCCCGACCACTGGAGACAACTACCTCTCCACTCTAGTCCCGCAGATTCTGTCAAGCGCCACATTCACGACCAAGAGGGCCGCCCTATTCGTCGTTTACGATGAAGCGAACGGCTACGGGAGTTCCAGCAACTGCTGTGTCTACGCAAGCTGGTCGGGACCTGTGGTCAAGAAAGCATTCCAGTCCAATAATGCCTACAGCCTTTACTCATGGCTTCACACTATCGAACAGAATTGGGGGCTGTCCACCATTACGAGTCACGACGCAGGAGCCCCGGTCATGACAGAGTTCTTCGGCTTAAGCGCCCCGCCCCCGCTGGCAACCAGTTTTTCGTTCAATCCCTCAAGTCCCGCTGTCAACGCGCCGGTCAGCTTCACGGCTGGCGCGACAGGTGGAACTCCGCCGTACGCTTTCAGTTGGAGCTTTGGTGACGGAACGACTGGCGCTGGTAGTACGGTCACACACGTCTACGCGGCCGCTGGAACTTACTCGGTTATCGAAACCGTATCCGATGCGACAACCCACACCGCAACATCAACACTCTCAGTCACGGTTACACCCCCTCAACCTCTCTCCGCTACTTTTACAGTCTCCCCGGCACAGCCTACAAACGGGACAGCCGCCACGTTCACGGCCACGGCAACCGGAGGCACTTCACCGTACTCCTTCACTTGGTCCTTCGGCGACGGTGTCTCAGGAACGACAAGTCCTGCAACGCATGTCTATGCTGTTCCAGGAGCTTTCACTGTAAGTTTGATCGCGACGGATGCTAAGGCCGCCACTTTCACGACGAGTAAGTCAGTCACCGTCATCCAATCGGTCAAGTCTGGCGCATTCCCGTACGTTCGAGCTTGGGATGGAATTCTGCCAACTGAGTCAACAGCGGACCTGCAAGCCACCTTCACGCTTCTCCAGCAGAGAGGCTACAACGCCGCTCGAATCAGTCTTGTTGACCCTGTACTCGGAGTCAGCACCTTCAACCAGGCCGCCTTCGACAATTTGCTTGCCATAGCGAAACAGCACAATATTTGGCTCATCATGGACGACCACGAGTACGGTATAACCAACGAAGCCGCATGGCTGTCCTTCTGGTCTCCGATAATTACCGCCTACAAGAATGAGCCGATGATAATTTGGCAACCGAGGAACGAGCCCAGCAACTCAGCAGCGCAACTCTCAACCTTCTACCAGGACTGGATCACCCAGGACCGCAACCTAGGCGACAACCATTGGATTATCGTCAGCATAAGCTACGGTCAGTTCGGCGCCCCAAACGACAGCACCTTTCTCTCAGCCTTTCCAACCGTAACGGACCCTCTAAACCAGGTAGCCTACGACTTCCACGACTACTACTTCTACCAGTACAACCCTGCCTGGAGTGTCTCCGATGCCCAGGCGTACGCTGCAAACGTACCGTTAGCAGTCTTGTCCCTTGAATCCTTCAAGAACGCACCCGCCATAGTCTCAGAGTTCGGAGCAGACCCGAGCGGAGGCGGACCTTCTCCCCCGGACGCAATAGATACGAACTGCAGCTGCCAGTACTCCCCGGAATCGTTAGCCTACGTTGTGGCTGTGGTACAAGGTCTCGACAATATCAAAGGCGCGTACGGGCTCTGGGAAGCCGGGGACTGGGACGGGAGCGGAACGGCAACCGGAGCCATGACAGTGTGGGGACAGAGTATCCCTATGCCGGGCCCGGTTTCCACCGGGGCCACCTATACCCTGACCTTCCAGGGTTACGATTTCGACGGGGCTAATGAGGAGACTATCACGATGAACGGAAACCTTGTCGCCAGCGTCCCGTCAGTCTTGACCACGGCTAACGGCGCAACATGGATCGCGTTCACATTCGACATAACCAGCTTTGTGGTTCAAGGCGCGAACACGATATCGTTCACCCACGCCAACTCTGATTGTCTAGTCGACGACCAAGTGCGCAATTTAGTTGTCAGCAACCAGACGAACACTATCTACAGCAACGCGACAGCCGAGAACATCAATACGGCGACCAACTGCACTTACACCCTAACCTACCATTTCACGATTGGCGTAGGCGCACCCTCGCCTCCGCCATCAACCATTTTCACGTTTCTCCCCTCAACTCCGATCATCAACTCGCCCGTAACGTTCACAGCCACAACAACAGGGGGAACCGCTCCGTACACAATAAGCTGGAGTTTCGGTGATGGAGCGACAGGCACCGGAGCTACAACAGCCCACACTTATACCACAGCGCAATCCTTCACCGTATCCGAGACAGCAACGGACTCATCATCCCCGTCACAGACTGCAACGAGTTCCAAGGGAATAACCGTCACAGCTCCACCTCCACTGTCAACCAGCTTCACATTTCTCCCATCAAGCCCTGTCGTGAACTCTCCCTTGACCTTCACGGCGATCACAACGGGCGGAACGACTCCCTACACGATAAAATGGAACTTTGGCGACGGGACTACAGGGACAGGGACTTCCGTCACACATGCTTACTCGAGCGCTCAGTCATTCACCGCGACCGAGACCGCGACTGACTCTTCTTCACCCTCCCAGAACGCCGCGGGTTCCCAGACAATAACCGTCTCGGCGCCACCTCCGCTCTCAACCAGCTTCACATTCCTGCCCGCGAGTCCAGTCGTAAATACACCTGTGACATTTACGACGACGACAAGTGGAGGAACCTCTCCATACTCGGTTACCTGGAATTTCGGTGACGGATCATCTGGCACAGGAACCTCGGTCACACATACTTTTACCAGCGCCAAATCATTTACAGTAAAAGAGACGGCAACCGACCTATCTACGCCAACGCAGACAGCCACCAGCACTCAATCTTTGACTGTCGTCGCAACCCCGCCTCTCTCCGCAACCCTACAGGTCTCCTCATCCTCGCCCCAGGTTGGCCAAACCGTAACGTTCACCGCGTCAGCGACAGGCGGAACCGCTCCGTACACTTACACCATAGCTTTCGGCGATGGTACGACTGGTACCGGAAGCACTACAACCCACGCTTATTCCATCGCCGGATCATACACTGCCAAAGTGACAGTTACCGATTCGGCTTCGCCGAAAACAAGCATCGCAGCAAGCAAGATCGTCAACGTGCAGGCGCTGGTTCCACCCGCGTTGTCTCTTCCAGGAAACCAGACCATCGTTGCAGGGACATGGATCAACTTCACTGTCACAGCCGTTTCCTTGAACACGGGCGGCACTGTCAGTCTCTCGGCAACAGGGCTACCGGCGGGCGCATCATTCAATCAGGCAACCGGGGTTTTCTCCTGGAAACCAAGCTCGAGCTCGAGCCAGATAGGGTCCCACACGGTCGTCTTCACGGCCATGGATAGCAGCTATCCCTCTACACCAACGAGCAAACCAATGGAGATTCAGGTAAACCAAGCAGCTCCAGGGGGGTCTAACGGAGGGAGTGGAGGTTCAGGTGGAAACTCGAACGGAAGCTGTACACTATGCGGGATATTCCCGAGGATCTCGACCAACACTGGTCTCCTCCTTGTCGGGGGATTTCTTGGACTGGTCAGTACGCTTGTGGTTTTTACGATCAGAGCTCGAATGAGTCTTGAGCGGACAAAGCGACGCTTGGAAATTCGACGCCGTTAGCAATTGTCGAACCCGCCGCTATTTTGTTTAGCTGAGGCCTGCAAGTTTCAGAACATAGTATGATAGGCCGGCTATCGCGGCTGCCGCGGGAATCGTGAGGACCCACGCGTAGACTATTCTACGAGCTACTCCCCATCTCACCGCTGAGAGTCTGCGCGTCGAGCCGACACCCATGATCGCCCCGGCTATGGTGTGAGTTGTGCTGACGGGGATACCAAGGGACGCGGTGGCGAAAAGTGTTGAGGCAGCTGCGGTTTCAGCGCTGAACCCGCCGAAGGGATGCAATTTTGTAATCTTCATCCCCATGGTCCGAACGATCCTCCATCCTCCGAAGTAGGTTCCAAAACCCATCGCGGTTCCCGCCAACAGTATGACGTAGAACGGGACATAGAACGTCGAGCCTAGCAATCCCTGCGCGAAGAGAAGGGCCGCAATAATTCCCATCGTCTTTTGCGCATCGTTCGTCCCGTGCCCTAGACTGTAAAGCGCTGCGGATACAAGTTGTAGCCGTCGGAAGGCGTGGTCGGATGTGGAACGGGAATACCGCATGGCAATTCTCACCGTTAGCAGTACTAAGCCGATGGCGAGGAAGAAGCCGATCACAGGAGACAAGGCTATGAAGTATGCTATCTTGCTGACGCCAGCGACCTGGACTACGCCCCATCCTCCCTTCACGACCCCAGCGCCAATGAGACCACCCACCAAGGCGTGAGACGAACTCGTGGGTAGTCCAAACCACCACGTTATGACGTCCCAAGCGATAGCCCCGGTGAGAACGGCAAGCAAGAGCCAGGCAGTGACTATCTTGGGGTCTATCGTTCCTTTACCGATGGTCGAGGCGACATTGACTCCGAAGACGAATGCCGCGACGAAGTTGAAGAACGCCGCCCAGAGTACAGCGACGCGAGGAGTCAGAACCCTTGTAGAAACCACGGTAGCAACGGAGTTCGCCGCATCATGAAACCCGTTCATGAAGTCAAACCCTAGGGCAACAGCAACCACTAGGACAACTATCTCAAACGGTACTGCTGTGGACACTATGAAACCCTTTCTTAGGCTAGGAATACTCCAAGATAATGTCCCGGATCACCTGGACAACATCCTCGCACTTGTCAGTAATTGTCTCCATCAGTTCGTAGATCTCCTTGAACTTGATAAGGGCGATAGCATCGGTCGTCTTGAAAAGGGCGGCGACCGACTCGTTCAGAACGACATCCGCCTCATTCTCTAAGGTGTCGACCTCGTTGCATCGAGTCTCGATCTCAGATGCCTTGATTTTTTGAATGCTAGCGAAGGCGAAGTCGATCTCCCGAACAGATTTCAAGACCAAGTCCGCGAACCGTCTCATCGGTTCCGTTGGCGAATCGACCTCATATAGGAACAGACGGTTGACGGTGGCGTAAATGTAGTCTAAGACATCGTCGTAGAGAGAAGCCAACTTGCTAATGTCCTCTCTATCGATGGGAGTGATGAAGGTCTTTACGAGACGGTCGTAGATTGAATGAACAATTTCGTCACCGTGATGTTCTATGTCCTTCAATTTGTTCCTCTTGTCCGCCAAATGGTCGAAGTTCTGGATCAGCTCATTGAAGGCCACGGCGCCTGCCAACACATTTTTTGACTCTTCTTCGAGAAGCTGGAAAAAGATTTTCTCTCTGGGTATGAGAAGTTCTCTGAGCCCCATGGGTAACAAGCAACGCGAACTAGCTCGGAGATAAATCGTTTCGGTTAGGGGAACTCGATTTCCTACTGTCTTTGAACACCAGCGCGAACTCTGGAAATAGACCTTATACGGGATTTCCAACAGCCCACCGTTTCACCTAACAGGAAAAACGAAGCGAGGCTGTGGGATGCAATACAAGTACACTGTACTGACGAACACGACTATCGGCGCGTTCATGTCCCAGCTTGATGGGAACATTGTTCTCATCGCGCTGCCAACGATTACTCGAACATTGCATGCCTCCGCCTTCGAAGCCCTCTGGGTCCTTATGGGCTACATTCTCATGACTGCTGTTCTGCTACTCTTGTTCGGCCGACTGGCCGACATGTATGGAAAGGTGCGTCTCTACAACCTCGGATTCCTAATCTTCACAATCGGCTCAGGGCTTTGCAGTCTCGCTACCACAGGGACGATTCTGGTTTTCTTCCGTCTCGTCCAGGGAGTAGGTGCCGCGCTCATCTGGGCCAACAACGCGGCCATTCTGACGGACGCGTTTCCTCCTAACGAGCGGGGACGGGCGATTGGGGTCAATCTAGTCGCAGGTATCAGTGGATCTGTAATTGGCCTTATTCTAGGCGGGGTCCTGACTGTGGCGCTGGGCTGGCAGTCCATATTCTGGATAAACCTGCCAATAGGAGCATTCGCGACGTTCTGGGCCTTCAAGAAACTCCGGGAACTCGGAACTGTCAAGCATGAGAGAATCGATCTGCCGGGGAACTTGCTGTTCGCAGGAGGATTGTCCGTCTTTCTTATTGGGCTGACCCTCGGAGCCCTGTCGGGATACACTTTCCTTGACGTAGGACTGATGATCGTGGGCTTGATCTCACTAGCTGGGTTTGGTTATGTGGAGCTGAAGACTACGACTCCACTGATGGACTTGAAGCTGTTCAAGATCAGGCCGTTCACTGCCGGAATCCTAAGCAACTTTCTCGCCTCTATCTCAAGGAGTGGGATCTCGCTAGTGCTGACCATCTTCTTTCAAGGAGCCCTGATCGAGGACGCGTTGACTGCCGGCCTTAATCTCATACCATTCGCCGTAGCCTTCGTTACTGTAGGGCCTTTGAGCGGTTATCTATCTGACAAATATGGGGCCCGAGGTTTCACCACGGGGGGTCTGCTGATATCGGCCGCGGCTCTATTCGGGTTCGCCATAGTCCCAGGAGATGCATCTTACCCGATTCTTGCGCTTCTCATGGTCGTCAATGGGATCGGCGGTGGGATGTTCGTCGCTCCTAACATCAGTTCGATCATGAACGCGACACCAGTGACCAGAAGGGGAGTCGCTTCGGGGATCTCGGCTACGCTTGTAACAACAGGCGCTCTTCTCAGCCTTTCAATTGCGTTCGTCGTGTTAGCGACAAGCATTCCATATAGTCTTCTACAAACAGTCTTTGCAGGCGAAACCCCCACGGGCTCAAACGCGTCAAACAACATTCCTCTCTTCATTGGTCCTATGCACGCGATATTCCTAATCATGGGGATCATGAGCCTTGTTGCAGTTGTCCCGTCGGCATTGCGGGGTCAGAAATTCGCGGGATTTCCTGAATCGAAAGGCGCAACCGCGGAACCGGTGGCTTAGTTTGTCAACAATTAATTATTCGCGACTTATGAGGATCTAACCATGGTTCTCGTCGCGAAAGACATTGTGGAGAAGGAGTTTCTCTCTCTTTCACGAGACACAACCGCACTGGAAGGGGCTCGACAGATGAAAGCGAAAAGACATGGATACGCGATCATTGCGTCCTCTACTGGCAGTCCTGAAGGGATAGTTACCGAGTGGGATTATCTTTCCAAGATTGTGGCCGAGGGAAGGGACCCCTCACACGTGACGCTCGGAGACATTATGACAAGTGATCTCGTCTCCGTAGACGCGAACGTCGGACTAGATCAGGTCGCGGAGCTGATGGCCCACAAAGGGATCAGAAGAGTTCTAGTCTTGAAGGACCACAAAGTAATCGGCGTCATTACAGCAGCAATCATGCTCTCCAGACTGAAAGAATATGTCGACAAGGTCTCATCCACAATCGCAAGACTCCAGTCCCCAATGATGTAGGAATCCTCTGCATCTAAACAGCAACGTTTAACACGGGAATTTGCAGAACATGATATGTTCTCCTATGGCCCAGACGCTCCAGTTCAACGGACACGGGGAGCTGGCAGCGGAGATTCTGCGTCTGAAAGAGGAGAGAAACGCGGTCATTCTGGCGCACAATTACCAGGTTCCGGAGGTCCAGGATATCGCAGACTTTGTAGGAGACTCGTTAGGTCTCTCGCAAGCTGCGGCTAGAACGGCTGCGGACGTGATCGTGTTCTGTGGGGTTCATTTCATGGCGGAGACGGCCTCGATAATCTCGCCGAAGAAAACGGTCCTATTGCCTGACCTCGGCGCTGGTTGCTCGTTGGCGGCGACGATTGATGGGGAGAAGTTGCGGTCTTGGAAGAACGAGCATCCAAACGCTGTCGTTGTATCCTACATCAACACGACTGCCGAGGTCAAGGCTGAGAGCGACTACGTCTGTACTTCCGGCAATGCGGTGAAGGTTGTGAACAGTATTCCGCGAGACCGAGAGATTCTCTTTCTCCCAGATTTATTCCTGGGGGCATTTGTGAAGGAGAGGACAGGACGTGAGATGGAGATATGGCCGGGGGAGTGCCATGTTCATGCGGGGATTACGCCAGATGTTGTGAATCGGAAGCTCGCGGAGAATTCTGACGCGGAGTTCCTGATTCATCCCGAGTGTGGTTGTGTTACCCAGTTTCTGTATTTTGCCGAGAAGGGCGATCTGGATATGCCCATGATTAACGTTGCTTCCACGGAGGGCATGGTTCGTCGTGCAAGGGAGTCGAGCGCGGACAAGTTTTTGGTTGCGACGGAGACGGGTATTCTTCATCGTATGCGCAAGGAGAACCCTGACAAGACGTTCCTCCCGGTAAAGGAGGATGCTGTCTGCCAGTACATGAAAACCATAACTTTGGAGAAAGTGGCAAATTCGCTGAGAAACCTGGTCCACGAAGTAAGGGTCCCAGACGAAACAGCTGGAAAGGCACGACTGGCCATCCAGCGCATGTTAGAACTAGCTTAGCTCACGAAGAGCCCGACGGGCGAGTTCGGCCCCTCAAAGGATCTCGAAAAGATTATGAAAGAAAACAATCGCTGAAGGCGGTCCCAACGGCAGCATGTCACTGCTATACCATAGAACTGGACAATGAGGAACATCACAATTTAGATGGAGTTCGGCGTATCGGTCACGGAACGCGACATGTCAAGGGTCCAAGGAAAGACAGATCTCTTAGGCGATCTTTCGAACACGAGTCTGAAGGATAGATGCGAATCGTGCAGCAATATTACAACCTGCAACGTGTGTGGAAAGCCAATTTCCGGGTTCGAACATATCGGCGTAAGAGCGGCGACCGGTCAAGAATCGGGAATCTGGCACTACGCGACTCCTTGCCGCCATCGGAACCAGATCCGCGCTAGATCTGCAAGTGTAAAGTATGGTGGCGGCCCACTCTGGAAGAACGGCTACACTTGGCAGAACATATACTGGGGCCCATACTTCGCAAGCTCCTCTTCGTCCACCTGGGTACAGAGTATCGAAAAGGCGGTCGCGGACATAGAATCAGACAAGACATATTCCGCGGGATTATCCCAGTACAACGTGGGAATCGGTAAGCTCAACTCCTTCATCATCATAAAGACTACTCCGGCAACGAAAATATCTGACGGACAACTCAGACAGACACTTGCTAGCTGGATAGCGTCAGGCACCGTTCCCAACCTTGGAACCAAGGGAGCCTACAACATATTCTTGCCACCAGGAGTCACCGTATCCCTCTCACCGGTAGAGGTTTCATGTGCATTCTTCTGCGATTATCACAATACCGTGAACGGGTCCAACGGTCCATTCTATACAGTTGAACCCTATCCGTGTAGCAATGGTTGTAATCCGTGCACCAACAATCCTCTGGATACTCTAACGCAGGGGTTGTCGGAGGAGATGGTAGAATTGAAGACGGACATGAACCCGGGAACGGGGTGGGTGATAGGGAACCTTGAGCTCTGCGACTATTGCGACGCGAGATTCGTCTGCAACAGGATCAGCGGCGGCGAGTACGTAAACTCCTGGTATGACAGGAACAAGAAGGCTTGCTGGAAAGGAACCTGAATCTCTAGATGTCAATCCCTCGCATGCCCCGTTGATTTCCAGCGATCCTCCAGGAGACGAATGCGTCATCTTGACTAGAACACGGATGTACTCTTTCTGACGGTTGTTAAGAAATCATGATGGCTGAAGCAAAATGGTTGATACTGTTTGGAATCGCGTGTTACGGGTTTGGGGCACTTTCTGTTACTGCGGACGAGCTTTATGGAATCGCC
>VBBR01000056.1:24943-25539 GCA_005881615.1 Candidatus Bathyarchaeota archaeon | reverse complement strand
TTTCTCGTTACTAGCCAACCAAGATAGGGAGGATTTGACGGCAGACAATTGAGAGAGCCCGTAGCTATTTGCCGCATGGCCGGGGACTAGGAAGATTGTCCCGGCAATGAGAATGAGGATAAGAAGGGCCCTAGAGATATTCGTTGAAGCGGGCAAAGTTACCCGCTCTGAGTGGGACCTCCATATAAGCTAAGCGAGAAGACGCTGACAATAGGATCGTTCCATGAAGAATCTGGACCCGATATCATTCGAGATTCTCAAGAACTCACTCATCTCAATCGCGGAAGAAATGGGAGTCGTCCTCCGAAAATCCAGCTTCTCTCCAAACATCAAGGAGAGGAGAGATTATTCCTGCGCCCTCTTCAACGCATCAGGACAACTAGTAGCCCAAGCAGAGCACGTACCCGTCCACCTTGGCGCAATGCCATACTCGGTGCAGGCCGTCATGAAAGAATTCAAGGATGATCTGGTTGAAGGCGACGACATCATCCTCAACGATCCATACCGCGGCGGGACACATCTTCCCGACATTACCATGGTCTCACCGATATTCTTCAAGCAAAAGCTGGTTGGGTTTACCGTTAATCGCGCTCATC
>VBBR01000056.1:463-24776 GCA_005881615.1 Candidatus Bathyarchaeota archaeon | reverse complement strand
TCTCAGAGCCCAGCGAGCGGCTAACTTTGTTGGCGCGAAGCGTTTGGGGGAGCTATTGAAGAAATCTAGCGTTTCAACGGCGGAGACAGGGATGGATCAGTTGATCAATTACTCCGAAGAATTGATGCTCAAGAAGATTGGAGAGCTGCCTAGAAAATCGTCATCAGCAATCGACTATCTCGACGACGATGGTTTCAGTACGACCGACATCCCAATCAGGGTCAAAGTCACAATCGGTCGACAATCCGTAGCGTTCGACTTCTCCGGGTCTGCAAAACAGGTTCAGGGACCCTTGAACGCCGTATACAGCGTAACTCTATCAGCGGTCTACTATGTGGTAAGATGCGTGACGGATCCTTCGATTCCAGCAAACGCAGGATGCTTCAAACCCATACAGGTCAAAGCACCCTCGGGAACGATCGTCAACGTGGAGCCACCCGCTCCGGTAGCTGGAGGAAATGTGGAAACGTCGACACGAATTGTTGACGTGACCCTCAAGGCTTTCTCTAGTATCATTCCAGAGAAAGTTTGCGCCGCTTGCCAAGGGACCATGAACAACGTAACCATTGGAGGGATTGATCCTCGGACCGGGAAATATTTCACTTACTACGAGACCATCGCCGGCGGGTTCGGCGCCCGGTACAGCAAGGATGGCGTTGACGGGATTCATAGTCACATGACGAATACATTGAACACGCCCGTAGAAGCACTGGAATCAGCGTACCCTCTTAGGATCAAGAAGTACGAACTAGTGCGAGGCTCCGGTGGACGAGGAGGTTTCCGTGGAGGACTAGGTGTCAGGAGAGATACAGAGGTGTTGGCGGAGAGGTCTACTATTTCGTTGATGGGGGACCGACAACGCCATGGACCCTGGGGCTTATCTGGAGGATTGTCGGGATCGCCGGGCGCGTATGGAATTGTGCGAGGAAACCAGATCACCAGTTTGGCTTCAAAGACAACTCTTACGGCAAGTCCCGGTGATGTTCTAACTGTAACAACGCCCGGTGGTGGTGGCTATGGAGCGCCAAGCCGCAGAATGAGGGAGAAGATAGAGCAGGATAGAGCTGACGGTAAAGCCTGAATCCTAACACATGGTTACCTTAGCGGCTCCCCGTACAGGCGGATTCCAAGCGGACGAGTCTTGCGAGTTTGCAGCTTGGTAGTACCAAGCGAGCGTATGATAGGTTGCAAAGTGTATCGCGTCAGCACCAACGTTCGTCGCTATCCACGCGTTGGATTTCGCGCATATGGCCCATAGACTCCAGAAGTATTGCTGGTTGCTCTGGACCCCGTTTATCCCAGTGATCAAATGTTCTGACGTAGGAGGCCCATAATACGTTGCCTGGACTTTTGAGATGGATGCCGTCAGCTGATAGAAATTCCAATCAGAAGATACGTCGGTCTTATTGATCCATTGGCTTGTATTGTTTCCATAGTTGATCAGGGTCTCGACAGAGACGGTCGTTCCATTGCAGGAACTTGGGCAGTCGCTACTTGATTTCTGATAGTAATAGTAAGCACTGGCTTGGAAAGCAACGATACCTGATCCAACCAGTATCAGGATAGAGAAGAATATCTTGTGTTCGCTGATAACGTTGAGTCCCAATCTACGCCACATCTTGCGAAGTTCTAAGACCGAGGCGCGCGGCTGCATCCACGATAGCAGGAGCAACTGTAGCGAAGAAGACGACATTACTAGCCTCATGTGTGACTGAAAAAGGCGCGCCAATCATGTTGCCGAAGACGAAATCCTGATAGAGAGAACCTGTCCGGAAAATCCAGCTGCCGAAGTTCGTAAGTGCATCATAAGCGAATGTCGATAGAAGCCCGACGAGTCCGAAGACGATGCTTAGCCGCTGATACTCCTTAGTTCCCCTCACTACATCCCTGGCCACGAAACTCTTTCTGAGGGCTACTCCCGCGAGAGCGTAGAAACACTCGCCTACCATCAAGAATGACAACATGAGGAAACTGTCCACGCCATTCGGGTTTACGAATCCATAAACCAGCCAGATGGAAGTTGCGACTCCGATTCCCAGTCGAAGGCCATAGAAGAAAGCGGCGATGAAGACCAGTGTGTCCATGATCTTGACGTTTGGGATGCCAATGAGCGCATAGTTGGTTGCTAGTGCCAGAGCGGTGAAAACGGCCGTAATCATGACTTTAGTAGATCGCCTGTCGAGGACGGAGGCCGTGGTGTGAGTGCTGGTCATAGTCGAAGAAGCGGGCAAAGTTACCCGCCGTTAAATATATCCTTTCGCTGGAACAACTAAGAGAGCTGAAAGATACAAGAATGCGAATTTGTTCGCTACTCCCCAGCGCAACAGAGATTGCATTTGCCCTCGGGCTCGGAGACCAAGTTGTCGCCGTGTCCCATGAGTGTGATTATCCTCCTGAGGCTTCTAGTCGGCCGGTTTTGACGAAGTCAGCGATCCACCAAAAGCTCCACAGGAGCCTTGATGTTGATCGGGAGGTTGAGCAGCGTGGAGGCGATATTTACGAGATCGATGAGAAGCTTCTGGAGAAGCTGAAACCGGATCTTATTCTGACCCAAGAACTCTGCCATGTTTGCGCAGTTTCCTATACGAAGGTCAAGGAAGCGGCTCGGGTTTTGGATGCAGATACCAAGATCATCTCACTGGAGCCCACGAGTCTGGAAGAGATCGTGGACAACATCATGCTGGTTGGCAGGATGACGGGCAAGCTAGGTGAAGCTGAGAAACTGGCTCCGCAAATGCTGCAGAGAATAAACAGGGTTAGGGAGAAAGCGCAGACGGTACAAGCCAGGCCACGGGTCTTCTTCATGGAATGGCTCCAGCCTCCGTGGGCTGGCGGACACTGGATTCCCCAGATGGTCGATTACGCTGGAGGAATAGAAGGACTCGGCCGTCTTGGCGAGCCATCTCACAGAATAGAGTGGGACGAAGTTGTTGAGTACCGACCCGAGATAATCGTCCTCTCTCCATGCGGGTTCGATGCGAACCAAGTCATGGAAGAAGCTCATGTGCTGGGATCGTACCAAGGATGGGAGAAGATTCCAGCATTTCAATCCTCAAGAATCTTTGCAGTCAATGCGTCCGCGTATTTCAGCAGGTCAGGTCCCAGGGTTGTAGACGGGCTTGAGATCCTAGCTCACATAATACATCCTGATCTGTTTCCAGAGAACCCGCACCCGGAAGCGGTAAAGATCGTTCCCAAAGAACTAGTTCTAGGCACGAGAGTTATTGAAACAACGTAAACATAGTACAAACGATTGAAGCCTGAATGCCATTGAAATCTCAGAAGGAGAGAGCGGAGGATTTTCGTGCTCTTCACCATGGGAAACGCATCTTGGTTCTTCCGAATGCGTGGGATGTTCCGAGCGCGCGCGTGTTTGAAGATGCGGGGTTCCCTGCGGTCGCGACCTCCAGCGCGGGCATGCTAGTATCCCTAGGCTATCCTGACGGTGAAGTAATCAACCGACAGGAATTTGTCTCAGCCGTTGGAAGAATCGCAAGGGTCTTGTCCGTTCCACTCTCCGCCGACATTGTCGCTGGCTTTGGAAAAACCTCCAAAGAAGTATTGGCGACAGTCAAGGCGATTCTCAAAGCTGGAGCTATCGGAGTAAACATCGAGGATTTCATCCATGCAACGAAGAAACTCTACCCGGTCGAGAGACAGATCGAGAATGTCAAGGCGCTCAGAAAGCTATCCGAGACCACGGGAGTTCCGCTTGTAATTAATGCTCGGACTGATGCGCTGAGATTTGCAGACGGTGACGAGGAAGCGCGGATCAAAGAGGCGATTCGTCGAGCCATGGCGTACAGGGATGCGGGGGCTGATTGCGTCTACCCGATGGGTCTCATCGATGCGACTTCGATCGCAAGATTCGTTAAGGCATTGGATTTTCCGATCAATGTCATGGTCAGAAAGGGTCTCCCGCCTGTCAGCGAACTACAGAGACTTGGAGTCGCGCGTGTGAGCTTCGGTCCTACGCCGTCTTATGCTGCGATGGGCCTCTTGAAACGAGCAGCCAGGGAAGTGCTTGAGAAAGGAACCTTTGAGAATCTGGTTGATGGTGCAATAACATTTGATGAGCTGAACGCACTGGCTGTCCCTCGAAAACCATCATTCAATTGACCTCTAGAAGGTCAATGAAGATCGCTCAAATCGTAGACGATTCGTGTTCCTGAATATTCTCTAGAGTCTCTTTCTCGACTTGAAGGGTGACGTGTTCTATTCCGAATGATTCTCGTAGCTTGGCTTCTATCTTCTCCACGATTGTTGAACCTTGACCGATGCTATCGGTGTCTACGGTAATGTGTCCGCTGAGGGCGTAGAGACCTGAAGTGATGGTCCAGACGTGAAGGTCGTGCACTCCCCTCACCCCATCGACGCCGCGAATGGTCTTGGCTATGGTCTCTAGTTGCATCTGTCGGGGGGTTGCTTCGAGAAGGATGTTTGTCGAGTCTCTGACAAGGACATACGCACTTCGCATGATCAAGACACCGATGATTGCTCCGGCGAGCGGGTCGATTCCAAGGTAGCCCGTGAATATGACGATAAGACTGCTAACGATCACAGCCAGGGATGAGAGGACATCTCCCACCGTGTGGAGGAATACCCCTTTGACATTGAGGTTGGTCCCTCTCGACCGGGACAACAAGCCTACGCTAGAGAGGTTTCCGAGAAGACCGATTGAGGCTATCGCTAGGACGAGGAGTCCCTGGACTGTTGGAGGTTGACGAAGTCTGAGGTATGCTTCGAAAATTATCAGGAAGGCAGCGCCTATCAGAACCGAACCGTTGATGAGGGCCGCGAAAATCTCGGCACGGTGATAGCCGAACGTACGTTTTGCAGTGTGGGGTTTCCGTCCTAGTCTCAGTGTTAGGATTCCTACTCCAACCGCTAGAACGTCGGTCAGCACATGGCCGGAGTCGCTGACCAAGGCGAGGCTTTGGCCTAGAAAACCTCCGGTGAACTCGATGATGGCAATTACTGCGGATATGATGAGGGCAATCCAGAGACGCTTCTCAGCACTTCGCGAAGACGCTGAAAGGTCTAGGCCCAAAAGAGGTACCGCTCCTCGTGCTCTCTTGAAGTTAAGAGTATTAGAAATGGGCTCAGGAACCGGAGCTCTTGACTCGCCGATTGACCAAGAGCACTCCAGCGAGTATGAGGAGAAAACTGACGCCGGTCCAAGGGCTCAGGCTTTCGCCGAGTAGGAAAAAAGAGGTTAGCACGCCGAAGACTGGGACGAGGTTTGTGAAGACTCCTGATCTGCCGGCTCCTATCTTCGAGACGCCTTCAATGTAGAGGAAGTATGCAACTACAGTGGATAGGATGGCAAGGTAGAGTATTCCGAGCCATGAGACACCGTCCCAGGTGTAGGTCCAAGGCGCTTCGACGAGCGAGAGGGGAATTAGGAAGAACCAGCCGAAGAGGCTAATCCAGGCAAGGATTGAAAGCGAGGATTGTTGAGGTCCGTGATTGTCTGCGCGGTTCCTTGCGATGAATCTTCTCAGGATGACTGTGTAGAGAGCATATGCTGTTGCGCCGCCGAAGACAAGTGTCACGCCTAGCGGTCTGTTGAGAACTTGAGTGTTGGGAGAGAGGATGGAGATTGTGATGATCCCTGCGAGGCCGGATGCGAAGCCGAGAACCTTGATCCCGGTCAGTCGTTCCTTGAGGATGAAGCTGGCCATGATGGCTATGAGTACGGGTCCAATTCCGATTACAAGCGAGTCGTCGCTTGCTGCTGCATATTTGACGCCGTAGAGGAAGAAAATCTGGTAGAGAGTTGTGTTGAGAATCCCCATAACAACGAGGGTCGGTATCCACGACCGTTCGATTTTGAAAGATCCTTCTCTGAACCAGAGTATGGCGAATAGTACAGGGATGACGATAGCGTATCTTATCGCAGCGATAGAAACGGGCGGAAGATCTTTCGCGAGCAGCCTTCCAACAGGCCACGCTAAACCCCAGATGAACATTGTAAAGACAAGTCCAACGTAAACTGCCCAGTTCTGATGTTCGGCGCGGACTGTTGAGGGAGATGTTGAGACGGTGACAGTTTCTGTTTTTCTTGTGAGGAGCAAGGCGGTAAGCTGTCCCGCTGGAGACTTTACCATTTCAACATTCCAGCATCTAACACTATGGCCGCTAGAACGTATCTTGTAGATTACCCGTAAATAGTCTACAAAAGCGAGCCTTGGCATCTCAACTGCAATGAGTGCGCCTGATGAGCAAGACTGGTTCTTCCCAAGCTCGCTGGATAGGAGTCATTGTATTCCTACTCACTGTGTCTCTTGGTGAATTCACGGCTCTGATTCTGAATTATCAGAACAACTTATACCTCCGCCAATACGTCTCCGATAATCTCAGTGCGACGGTCGTAACGTCAGTTGGCCTTCTCGTATTTGCCGCTGGAGTTGCATACCTGGTTTCGAAGGTTGGAGTGGCCAAGAGCCCGGGCCCTCATGTTCCAGTGTTCGCGAGAATCGGTTCCTTCGTTGGTAGAAGATACAAGCTAATAATCGTCTTTTGGATTCTACTCTTTGCAGTAAGTCTTCCCCTATCTCTACGACTCGACCAGGTTACTAGCTCAAGCACAAGTGGCGGGCAGTCCAGCTCCTCTGATTCAGCGCGGGCTGCAAACCTTATGGCTCAAGAGTTTCCCCGTCCACAGGCCAACACCAGCGCAATAATTCTCTTCCAAGGCAACGACGTCACCGATAACGCGACAAAGCGATTCACTCTTGACCTAGAAAAAGACCTTCTGGCATCTGGCGTTCTGAATAGCGTTGAGAACTTCACATCCGTCTACAGTCTCGAAAGAGCAGCCTTCACGACATACTTCTTGCAGCGAGGCGATAACTATTCAACTGCGCTATCACTCGCCAATCAAACAATTTGGGCCTATACTCTCCCCACGTATAGATTACCGAGCCCACCGATCCCACCAATACCGCCTGCGATTCTTCAGAATTTCATCAGCCCCGACAACAAAGTCATGATCGTTATTGTGAGTTTCTCCAAATCTCCCGGCTCGTTCGGCCGCGCGAACACCGACCCAATCTTGAAGAACGTGGTAACCATGAGGACCATCATCTCTCAACTGAAATCTAGCGATGGTGGGCCTTCGCAGACATACGTTACCGGTGATCTAGCGACAACCGCTGATTCTTCCTTGGGAAGCGATAGAGATCTCGGTCTCATCGAGCCCGTCACCATAGGCGCCATACTCATCTTGGCTGGACTGTTCTTCTTTGCAATCGCCACTCCTTTCGTGCCTCTGACCATCGTCGGACTTGCGCTGCTAATCACGGAAGGAGGTCTCTACCTAATCGGCAAATACATCATTCCCATTCAGGACACGACTACAACATTCCTGTTTACGATAATGCTCGGAGTAGGAACCGATTATTCCATTTTCTTAATGGCCCGTTATCGAGAAGAACGGGTCGAAGGCCACGACAAGGCCGCGGCCGTCCAGACATCTGTGACCTGGTCGGGAGAAAGCATCGCTACTAGCGCGACCACCGTCATCATCGCCTTCGGAGCGATGACGATAAGCAGCTTCACTCTACTGCAATCGATCGGCGTCGGCCTCGGCTTCGGCGTATTGATCGCCCTTCTCGTAAGTCTCACACTAATTCCATCCTTCATCCTTGTTGCAGGGAATAGAATATTCTGGCCCAGATCAGGCAAGCGGTTCGAGAGCTATGCGGTCAAGGCGCGGAAGAAGAGATCTGAGAGACCGGGATATTTCAGGCGGGCCGCAAGCTTCAGCGTCAAACGACCAGCCCTGGTCTTGGGACTTACGATTCTAATATCCATCCCTGCCATCTACATATCACTCACCGGATCCACCTCGTACGATTTTACAGCGGGTCTTACGCACGCTGAGAGCGTCGATGGTCTCGCTGTTCTAGAGAAGAGCTTCGGCGCAGGTCAGATAGGCCCGACCCAAGTGCTCGTGCAGTTTCCCGGAACAATTCTCGTTAACGGGAATCTGACGAATGTTGCGCAGGCTAACCTAGAAACGCTGAGCCAGAGCATTGGGAACTTGTCCAATGTGAAGGTCGTCACTGGACCAACTCGTCCCAACGGGGTTCTGGTCAATGCGACCAACATGAGAGCAGTGATGCCGCAGGACAGGCTTGCAATCCTCGGGGATATCGGGAAGGACAATAGAACAGCGTTGGTGACAGTCTTATTCGTTGACGAGCCCTTCACGCAACGATCTCTCGATACTGTTAGTCAGATCAGAAGCCTGGTCGGAACCCTTCGAGCCTTGGTCCCATCGCTTGCCCAGGACTCAATACTTGTCGGGGGCGCTTCAGCGTCCACTCTGGACTTTTCCAGCGAGACGGTAGGTCAGTTTAACACGATGAGAATTCTGACTGTCTCAGCCATATTCCTGGTGTTGTTGGTGGTGCTGGGGTCGTATCCTCTTGCGATAACCGGCATCCTCTCGATCGGATTGAGCATAACCTGGGCCTATGCGGCTACACTTCTCTTCTTCAACAACGTCCTACAGTCAGGGGTTCTCTTCATCATCCCGCTCGTACTGTTTCTATTGCTCTACGGGATCGGGATGGACTACAACATCTTCATCCTAACCCGTATCCGGGAGGAAGCTCAGAAGGGCAAGGAAACCCGTCAGGCCGTGGTCGACGCGGTTGACCGAACAGGCGGGATCATAACCGCTCTAGCATTGATCCTTGCAGGAGCACTAGGCTCGCTGTTGTTGTCGTCTAACCGTCTTCTCGAAGGCTTCGGGTTCGCGATCGCTTTGGCGGTGGTGCTAGACGCGATGGTTGTGCGCACCTATCTCGTCCCAGCAATCATGTCAGTGCTAGGCCAGAGAGCATGGTGGGGTCCAAACCGACTGAGAAGAGTCAGATTCGACAAGAAGGACCAGCTAAAATCCGCAAACCCTTAGAGGCATTTTGCTGAATGAACCGGTTAAGAAACCAGCCGGTGTTGGTCGGACTCCCGGACATGCGAGGCGAGACTCACTCGCTAAGACCCCCTACTTTCTAGAACATCCGCTGTCTGGTAGCGATAATGGGCGAGTCAGGCGATTCTGAACGCAATTATGGGCTTAGTTGGTTTGGCGAAAAACGCGATTGACCTGAACGAATCTAGGGGTGATCTTGAAGTGACCTCCCAGATCGCCGAACAGGGCTTATTCTGGGCGAGTTTTTCCATCTGTTCTAACCTGAACATAACGGACGACTATGAGGCCCGTGACGACTGATTTTCGACAGCTCATTAACGAGACGCGTTAAGGTGTCGTTAGGCTTGAGCCTGCGCCTTGTGGACTGGGCTGCTGAAAGCCTGGAATCAGGATTTTGTCGGGGTACATGTCCGGTCCAAAGAAAAAAGAGTGTGGGAAAGGAGAGCAGTCGGGCTATGGACGATTGTTTGTTTGGCGGTTATGCTGTAGGATGTGTTGGGGGACAGTGAGATGACCGGTCAGCAAGTGCGTCTACAGCGTTGGGTGATGCTTGGCTGGGGAGTGGGCCTGGATGGGCAAAAGTGCATTGCGCGACGCCTGTTGTATGGTCGGAGTGGTTGGCGTGAGAGCCTGCTTGGCTTGCTCCTGCCGCCATTGCTATGACTGCTGGAGATGCTGCAGCGACCAATGCGATCGCTAACAAAGCAAGGATTCCTGGCTTCATGCTTTTTTCCCACCGAGCATAACACCACCATGGAATATGAATCAAGACTTTTGAACGCCCACCACACGTGCTCCCACGATGGAAAGAAGAAGTCCACGCGACTGTCCACAGGTAGAACATTCCATCTTTGGCTATCAACGACTTCGGCTTATCTGAAAACATGAGGAATGGGTCTACTCTTGCTACGGATCAGCCTAGCGGCTCGATGAGAAAGATAGATCAACCGTGAAAGCCTGGGAGACCTAAAGTGGAAAAATGTTATGGTGGAGTGATTCTGATCCTTGCCTAAGCTCCTGATCTTCTATATGTCCCGGGAAGACGAAGAGGAGTTCTTGGAGTATTTGCAGTCTCTTGGAAACCTGCAGATTCTGCCGGCTACCTCACCCAGCTCAGATTTTACGCCCCTTTACGGGCTTCCTGAACCGTCACAAGACGAGTCGACCCGAAGGTTTTGGTTGCAGAATACCATGACCGGGTTACCCCTTGTTACAGAAAAAGTTCCGGAGAAGGATGACTACGTTGTTGACGGGTTTCAGTCGCCTGTTATCGAGTTCTGGCGCTCCTGGACTACGTCGCAAGTCATGTTGCCGGGAGGAATGCAGGCCGACATGAACTACGTTGACAGTGACAGAGGTGACCTCGCCGCGAAGCCTGTAGAGTTTAGGAAATGGTTTGAGTCAATAGATGGCTGGATACGGAAGAAATACAGGCGTTTGGGAATCTACATCTTCGCAGGCCCCGGTGCTCAAGATTTCAGAGAACGGGGAGGAATACTTCAGGGCCGATAGAAAACACTCGTCCGCCTTTCCGCCACCCTTATCTTAGGAGTTTTTCGTATTTCACGTATGGTTCAAAAAGTCCGGCAGACCATCTTCAGGCATGGACTGGCTTTCTACGGAACACTGGCGTTCCTCGCGGGCTTCCTTGGTGCCAGGCTGTTCGCGACCCTCAACCCTAAGGTCGTGGTTGTCCAGAATGGAATTCACTTCCATCATTTCTGGTACGGCTTGATCATGGTTATTGCTGCTGGCTGGATTGGAATCGCTCTCAGCAATGTATGGCTAGGCCGTAACCTAGCGATAGTATTCGGTCTTGGAGCAGGGCTGATCGGAGATGAAGTTGGCCTGCTTCTGACCTTCGGCGATTACACCTCCAATCTCACCGAGATCTTCTTCGTCGCAGCAATCGCATTCATCATTCTTGCAACACTGCTGTCGAAGGGCCGGAGTCACATTGAGAAGGAGGTGATCAATGTGAGTTGGAAGGAGAGAGGCACTCAGGTAGGAGTCTTCCTGGCTGCATTCTCCGTGATCTTCTTCGCCTCCGGAAACTGGCAGATAGGATTCGTGTTTATCGGTCTAGGAATACTGGTTTTTCTCTGGGGCGTTGAACGAAGGAGAGGAACCACAAGCTTTCGCTCGCTTGGCTCATGATCACCGAGAGGCATTGAGAGATTTTATCTGAAAAACGGTCGGATACTGTTAAGTACAAACCGGAAGACCGCTCCTCTAGGATTTTTCATGATTGCTATCGAAAAGATGCCTAGCTGGATAAGAACAGCAGAAGTTATCCTAGGATTAGCCTCACTATTAGCCGGAATCTATGTCCTGGCATATCCACTCGTGGCCGTCTTTACTCTAATCGTTCTTCTCGCAGTCGGCCTGATCTTTCTGGGCGCGAGAGATATTGTCCTTGGTGCAATGGGCAAGTTCTTGCCCAGTTGGCTGCGGGCGGCGAATATCGTCCTCGGAGTACTAGCGTTCATTCTTTCCGTGGTGGTAATTAACGAGCCTGGATTAGCAGTTCGAACACTGGTCCTGCTTCTCTACGTTGTTTTGTTCGTGCGCGGAGTTGCAGGGATTTCTTTGGGAGGTGCGGGAAAACAATTTTCTGCGATGCTGAGAGGACTTTCGGTAGGCGCTGGGGTATTGAGCATCATTCTAGCCCTCGTGTTTCTAGCTATGCCTGCACTCGGGGTTGATGTCCTCATCATTCTATTGTCTCTCGGTCTGTTGATAACCGGACTAGAATCTATTGCAGCAGGCGTGATTGGGCGAAAGATCGTGCCAGTCATGACCAACCCGGTCAAAGTCTGACCCAGCCATCTAAGATTAGATTTCTCGTACTCTCTTGTTTATTGTCGTCCCAGTGATTACTGCTTTCTATGGAACGTGGTTTCGAGCCTGTCCTATTCTGCAGGACCTGCAGTACTCCTACGACCCACGAAACAATGTACCGTTCCGACAATGAGTTCATCGGAAAAATTCTTGTCTGCGAACACTGCGGCGAAACAGTGTTCGAACCGGTAAAGACTGGATGCTCTGACTGCTGAAATGACTAGAGACGAGACCCGCAGTGCGCGCAGAACTCACTAGTTTCAGGATTCAACGCGTTGCAGGATTTGCATTTTACCTCGATGAGAACGCTCTGAGCGACTGGACGACCTGGAAATGGTCTCGCCCTTATTCTAGAACCTGCCGCAACGCCAAATATTCCCATCAAAAAGAAGAACCGCGGCGAGCAGAATTGAGAGCGTATAAACGCCAATGAAAAAGAGCATTGAGACTGAGAAGATAAGCAAGAAGACCCCCAGTCCCATGGTCATGAGCTTGACCCTTTTGGCAATGTCTGGTAGAGTTGACAAGGATGGAATCGAATGCGTCCCGAGGGTGAAAAATCTGCTATTACTCGTTTCTAGTTGAGGCAGTAACAATCCTAGAACTATTTTTTTCTTTGGCCCCTTTAGCCAGGCCGAGATCCCAATCGCAACTCTACAGCATTGCGCCTGTTGGGTAGATCACGTAGTTCGAGAAGTTCGGGAATGGTTTTGCGGACATTAGGAGCCAATTGTCCAGTATTCTCATCTTCTGTTCTAGAGCGACCTCCACCAGCTTGTCGTTCGAGCCTGTCGCAAGCAGGGCCACGTTCGAGGCGCCTTCGGCTGCTGCCAGTTTGAAAGCAGATCTCAGAACATCCTGAAAGATTGTCGGAGATGTTGTGGCCAGTGGGCCTATTCTCCCGTTCTGCCAGACGTAGGCGTATCCGACTGGTTCGCTGCCGGTGGAGTAGAGGTGGCATCTTACTGTGGGTAGGCTGAAGAGAAATTCGTGGTTCTTCTCGCGGGGGTAGCCGAGAGTGCGCTGGTCGATCCGGGAGAGAATTGTTTTGTTCTCTTCGAAGTCGGTGACCCTCTCGCTCTTCAACTTGGTGTTTGCGGGTCCGGCCTTCACTTGGCCGCTCGGGCATTCCATGTAGTACATGGGTTCACGAGGATACATTCCGTGGCGGGCGTAGAGGGAGATTGAGACTGGATTGTAGGCGAAGGTCACCAGGGCCCGGTTTGTGATCGGTGCTTCTTTGTGGTGTCGCATGGCTTTCTCCATGAGATTCCGACCGATGTCCAATCCTTGATACTTGGGAGAGACGAAGAGATGCGCGAGATACCATAGTGATGCTCTGACCCAGCTCAATGTTATTCCCGCAATCTTGCCCTCGACGGTTGCTACCCAGAAGCCGTCGCTGTCCTCTTTGAGACCCATCTCAAACCAGGGAAATGTCTGAGGTATTGCGGGCTGCTTCGGTGAGGCGAATGGGGAAGAATCGAAGAAGCCATGCTCTCGCAAGAGACTGTCAACGGAGTTGCGGAGGAGGCCAAAGATTTCCGGAAAATCTTCTACTCTTGCTTTCCGGTATGATACGTCTGACAATGCCGGAATGACCGAGCTTGTGATTGGGACATAAAGTTGAGGCGATAGCGCACGTCTCGCGGGGTCTCAAGTGTAGTCGCTTGTATACGCTTGTACACGCACCGTTGAAATATTCAAGTCTTCACGTCTTTAGACGGCAATGTGAGGTTGTTCCTGTTCGCTCCGCGAGAGTTGGCTTGCAAAACCCTCGCAGCCTTACTTATGGTTCTCTTGCTAGGCGCAACCATAACGGCAACTGAGGTTGCGCCCTACCGAATGGCAGCAACAACGCCTCTTGCCACTGATGCAACACCACCCCCTACAAATTACGTGCTTTCCTTCCAAGGCTATGACTTTGATGGGGCTAACGAGGAAACAATTACGCTCAACGGGAACTTTGTCACTAGTATTCCATCAGTTCTCAGTCCACAGAACGGGGGTATGTGGACCTCATTTACGGTTTCAATACCGGTCTCGTTCATAATCCAGGGTATGGATAATCTGGTTTTCACCCATGCCAATTCTGACTGTCCGTATGATGACGGTGTCAGGAACTTACAATTACTTGCTAATAATAATACGGTAATACTTAGTGATGCTAATGCTCACACACTTAATTGTACCACACCCGTGAGCTACAACTTTATTGTGAGTCCAACGGTGGTAGGCTGGGGTGGAGTGAGACTCGACGAGTCCCAGGCCAATTCGGCAAACCCCCCCAGCCAGGTGTTCCCAGGCGAGGCCGCGAGCAACATGGAACTCCAGGTCCAGAGGTTACAGTCGAGGGGATTCAATGCTATCCGTGTTAGCTTCCAGTCGGCCTGTTCTAGTCCCCAAGGAATGGGTGCGTATGACCCTGCCTGGCTAAATAGAGCAATAACAATTACCCAACAGTACAGTTTCTGGATCATAGTCGACTACCACGGCTACACCGACCTAACTAACTCTACAGGCGTTAGCTGCTGGTTGGGGTATTGGAATCCTATCGTTCAGCAGTTCATGAATACGTACAGCCAGATAGTATGGGAACCTATCAACGAACCAGTCATGACGAACAACACTGACGTAGCTTCGCTCTCGAACGCGTACCAGCAGTGGATCAATCAGGCCAGAGGCATGGGCGATACGCACTGGATAGTGGTCCAGAACTTGTGTAGCTCTAACTGCGGGTTCAAAAACTTGGCCGATGGATACCCGACGGTCAATGATACGCAGGGAAGAGTGTTCATCAGCTTGCACTCCTACATGGTCTATCAATACTACAGTTCGAGCTGGAACAACGCGACGGCAGACTCTCTGGCCAAGCAGGTCTATAACGAGGTCGTCTCCGGGTCCCAGAGAACCGGCTGGCCAGTTTTGAATACGGAGGGTGGCGCGGACCCGCAGCAAGTCAACTGTTCTGGCGGAGTCTCTCTGCCCTCAAGCAAATGCGCTCCGGATCAAGTCCAAGTCGGTTCCGCCGGATACAGTAACACAACCTTCCACTTTATCCAGGCACTTACCAATCTCTACGACTCTAACACACCACAGAGGATCAACTGGTTGTGGTGGCCCATGGGGAGCTGGACAGACACTCCGCTTGCGGAGCCAACGTATGGTGCCTTGTCCAGTGATGGATGGGGAAGCCTCCTCCAGTACCAACCGGTGCCACCTCCAAACAATCCCTCCCTGAGATTAGATGGAATAGGAGTCAACAGCTGTCAGCAACAGTTTTGTCAGCAATCGCAGCTTCTGACGACAACCCAAAGTCGCGATGTGATAATCGTGGTTGTCGAAACGTGTTGCGGAACCAACGTAACTTCTGTCACCGATAATAACGGTCTAACCTTTACAGAGCGAATCTCGTACACTTCGCAAACAGAGGTTTCCGGCGGCTTTGGGGGCAACCAGACCCTATGGGAATACTATGCCATAGCTACCTCACCATTAAACTCGGACAATATCACGGTGGTTGCAGGCAAATGCTGCTACACAGTATCGGGAATGCAGACCTTTGCTATTAGCGGTGCGAACACTGTGGATGTTTTCGACCCGAACCCCTCGATACCTGCAACCGTATCTTGTCCTGGTACTGGCTGCGGTGACTGCACCGCCAACTTCCGCCAAGGCACGTGCTCCGCTTTTATTCAAACATCTAGGATCGATTTCGTGGTGGCATCCACCGCGATAAACGATGCTGGACCCTGCGGACCCAGCTCACCGGGATTCACCAATATAACAAACCAGAACGGTCGGTTCGAGGTCGATTACACCATAACCACAACGCCACAGACGGTAGAGTTCGACTGCAACGGCACTGACGCGATGGCAATAGTGGTCGACGCAATCATCGCATCTGGCTAAACTGCTCTGGGAATCGGTGCTCGGAATAAATGGTTTCGAAGTCACTACTCGAACTCGGGGCCCCGGCCCTATCCAAAGAATCCTGAGAGAAAAAATATGGGAGATTTATGTTTGAGAATCGTGGTTTAGAGCTGGATCCTGCCGTTATTGATCAGCGTGTAGCCGTCTACTGTTAGCGTTGGCTTTCTAAGGGTCTCTTCGTGGCCGAATTGTGTCTCGTTGGTTCCGCCGATGCCCTTGTTGCCGCCGATACCGATGCTGACCGTGGCTTGGACGACGCGGTCGGTGAAGAATCCGATCAGTTCTGCTCTCGGATTGAGACCGATCGCGATGTCACCGACGCGGTCCCTGTCACCGGATGCGTTCTCGTAGAGCCACTTGAAAGAGTCAAGATTCGACTGTGCTGTGTACTTTGTCAATTGTCCGTTCTGGAATTCCAGTTGTAGACCTGACAGGACCTTTCCAGCGAGGGCTGTTGGCTGGTCGAAGAGCACTTTTCCCTGAGCACTCGTCTCGTCCGGTGCCAGTTCGACTGCTCCGGCGGGTAGTGCTTCGAAGAGTGTTCCCTTGTCAAGATCAGTCCTGTCTATGATACCATCATGGACGTGTACTGGCCGGTTCTTGAGTTTGAGTTGGAGGTCGGTACCGTTTGCCGCGGTGATTCTGAGGTTGGTGGCGTTTCGTAGTTTTGACTCGATCTTTGCGGCTTGGGCCGAGATTTTCTCGTGGTCAACGTCGAGGCTGTTTGTGGTTACGCGTTGCCAGTTTTCATAGTCGAACCCGTATGTTCTTGCTCGTTCGGGTGTTACCAGTCCGACTGGTAGGTTGAGGACGCGGATTTTTCGTTCGAGGAACTTGTCGCCTATGGCTTTTTGTCCTTCGAACATCTTGCCCGTTCTTTCGCCTGCTACTGTCGGGTAGATTGACGGGTCTTTGGGTCCTCCGAGCTGGATCATTGCGTCTGTCTGGTCAAGTAGGGAGAGGAAGCCCTTCTGTCGACGGGTGTATTGTTCCTCTGGGACCTCTTTCAGGTATGCCCAGTAGAAATCGTTGCCCATGAGGGTCGAGGTCGAGATACCGCCCGCATGTTCGACTTCCAGAGCCAGAGCGTTGGCATATTCGAGGGTGTGGTCCCATGAAGCGATGACTACTTGCTCATTTGGTTGGACTCGTAGGCATTCGTTGACGAGGCGCGTGGCTATCTGTTTGGTTGATTGGGGTTTGGAGAGTTGTTGTGTCATTGTCATTTATCGTTCAAATCTTCGCTTTAGCGTGAAAGCAATAGCTTACTAATAACACTATCCTCCATTGGGCGAGAATAGGGATTTCAACACCCTGGAAACGGTCGTGTAGCAAGAATGAAACCCGTCAAGATGATCACGGACCCAGTCGCCATGGAGCTTCTGGGAGATGATACGAGGCGACGGATCATCTACCTGCTCCGAGCACGAGAGCTCACTATCAGCCAAATTGCCGAGGAGCTCAGGATGACACCCCAAGCCATCTACCATCACATCAAGAAATTATTGCCTGTGGAGATGGTTGAAGTTACGAGGGAAGAGAGAGTTGACAATTTCATCGAAACATACTACCGAGCAACCGCAGAAGTCTTCTCGTTCTCATGGGGAACAAGCGGCAAAAACCAGGCACAGGCCGAGCAGCGGCTGAGAGACACTCTACTGTCACTTGACAAACTAGGAATCAAGGTCCGGATCGAGGAAGGCACCGTTGCACAGATAATCAAGACTCAAGGAAAGATTGAGACCTTCGGCGGGAGGCAAGACCTAGAGGAGAGAGTGTCGAAGCTGGATGGCGTCGATTTTCTCGGCAAACAAGAACTGGCAAGCGTCGCCACAATGATATCCCTGACGGACAAACAATTCCAGGAGTGGCTGGAGCTGCAGAAGGAACTGAGAAAGCTGTTGAAGGGGCTACTGCCAACATCAACCAGATCTTCGAGACAAAAGACAAGTTGAAAATATGATCATTTTCTTCGGCTTGAGAAGAGTTCACCATGCCCGAAAGTAAGCCGGTTCGAGTTTCCTGGAAACAGGTGGCCGCGTTCAGGCTTAGCCGGCACCGTCTCTCCAAGAAGACGTCTCTTGCCGCATTATCCTCTGTCCCAGGAGACATGGCGGGGGCGCAGGCCCAGGTTCTCTTGGCGGGTCAGATGTCAATCTGGCCACGGGTCAAGGGTGCGAGACTCCAGGATGTGGAGTCGGCGCTATGGATAGAACGTACTCTGGTGAGGGCATGGGGGATGAGAGGAACTATGTTTCTTCTGCCCTCGGATGAACTATCAGTCTTTGTTAGAGGCAGTGCACGACGGGCTGCGTACAATCTCAATTGGGCGATCCGTCATGCCGGTTCTAAGCAAGATGTTGACAAGCTTCTAGATCGCGTTAGTGAGATCTTGGAAGAGCCTCGTACCCGAACGGATCTCGCACAGATGCTGACCGAATCGCACGGATACAAGACAAAGTCGAAGGCTGCTGGAGGCTGGGGCGACAAGAGGAAGGTGCCTCACGTCAAGGTGGGGACTATATCATTGTCCATGGGTTTCCTGCTTCACATAATACGTGCACGGGATGTCATATGCTCGGGATCCAACCAGGGAACTGAAGCCAGCTATGTGCGCGCTGACAAATGGATTAAGAACTGGAAAGATGTCTCGCAGGAAACGGCCGAACGAGAGCTACTTGTGAAGTACCTGAAAGCGCACGGTCCTGCGACAATCAACGACTTCGCGATATGGGAGGGCCTCTATATGAAGGACGCGAAGGACATCTGGTCAAAAGAAGCTGAGAACATTGTCGAGGTCGACATTGAAGGATCGAAGGCAGGTACTTTAGAGTCGGATCTGCCCGAACTAGAGAGCGCGAAAATTAACGAACCTGTTGTACGACTCGTGCCATACTTTGATTCTTTCCTGCTAGGCCACAAGTCTCATCTGAACATCGTCGATGAGAAGAATCGAAAGAAGGTATATCGATCACAAGGATGGGTCTCCCCAGTTTTACTGGTTGACGGTCGGGCCCAAGGTGTCTGGTCCCATGTTCAGAAGAAGAATGATCTAGAGGTGAAGATCACACCCTTCTCGAAGCTCTCTAACCAAGTAACTGAGAGAGCCAAGGAAGAAGCGTCGGACCTTGGCCGATTCCTCGACTGTTCAAGCGTGAAAACAATATTCGCCTGAGATTGACAATAGCAAAGGAAACTAGGGAGACCACCGGATTGATTTCGGGTCATTCCCTGCGAGCGATCATTTTCGATATGGACAGGACGCTTGTTAGCAGCAGACCCCATAGCTATGCGAATTTGATCGGTTTCGCCGTTGGGACTGCAAGAAAGCCTGCATGTTCTGGGTCGTGGAAGACCTTCACATGCGCGGTTCGAGCATCGGTCGCCGACTCCTCCGATACATCTCTTCCACTGTTGTAGTTCTTCTGCCAGTAGATTGAGTTCGGGGGTCTTATCACCAGACGTAGAATGCTTCTCTTAGCAATGGCTCGGGAGAAGAAGTAGAATTTGTCGAATTCGTAGCGTTCTATCTTGCCTGGCTTAACGAACCTAGCTGTAGTCGCTGACTCTCGATAACGAGCTCTCATCCAGTCTTCCGTGAGGAAAATACTTGTCCCATCATGTTTGATCTCGTAGAGGCGAACCCAGAAGTCGGTATCCGGAACGTCCATGGATATCCAAGCTACGAGACGGACAAAGCCGCTTATCTCGGTTTCTTCACCGAAGGGTTTGCTGTGATAGACGAGGCTGTCACCGGACAAATTTATCGCGTACCTCTGGTCGGTGATGAAATTCTTGACCTCGTCCCTTTCCACGTCCGCCTGACTCGTGTCGAGCGGGTCGTAGACATATTCGTCAGGGGGTAACTTGCCCGGTTTTTGTGGCTGTACTATTCCGGTAGAGAAGGCGCCGAGAGGCTTCGCTGCCACTGACAAATACAATGTCTGATTCTTGCTAGAGATTCCCTCGAGGCTGTCGGCGTATTTCCACTTCTCTGCGCCCGTCACGTAGTAAGCGACGCGTTTCTTGAGGAATGCTGGCTTCTTACCACTCTTCATTGTCCAGTCGTACCATTCTTTGTGTAGCTGGTTCAGATCGATGAGGCTTGCTTCGCCGAAGGTGAGACCGCCAACCTCGCGTTTCGGGGTTCGGGTCCCAGGATGGTCCCAAGGCCCGATTATCATGTAGTGATGCTCTTTGGCCCAAGAGGACCCGTAGCGCATGTGACGATTGTAATGTTCCAGTGCTCCCTGCTGGTCCCCATCGTACTGACCTGTGATCGTTAGAATCGGAACTTTGATCTTTGGGTATTGCTCGGGACTGGGAACCATGCTGTTCCAGTAGGCGTCGGGCACCAGATGCTTGAACCACTCTTGAAAGATCGTGGAGCTATTTCCCACTGTCTTGTCTAGTTCTCGGAAAGGCCGCTTGGCAATGTAGTGCTCCCGGTATTTTTCGATCCAGAAAGCAGTGTCGTTGAACAGGGCGTTGTTGGCGGGCTTGCCGCTGGTTAGGGTCAGCCATTGGATCATGTAGGGATACCATATGTTTCGGATGAATGGGAAATCGAAGCCTGGATAGGCTGATGCGACGGGAACTATCGTCTTGAGGTGTGGTGGGAACTCCTTCAGTGTCGACCACTGGTCAAACCCCGCGTAGGAGCCGCCCCACATGGTCACGGATCCGTTCGACCATGGCTGGCGAGAGAGCCATTCCACTACGTCGTAGCCGTCCCGGCCTTCGTTGACAAAGGGCTCGAACTCTCCAGAAGAGTTTCCACGGCCGCGACAGTCGACTAGCGCGAAGGCGTAGCCGTTACGGGCGAAGAAGACTGAACGCTCATGGTAAGTGTCCGCGACGTATGGCGTGAGCGTGAACACAACTGGGGTCTTGGCCTCTCCTTTCGGCTTGTATAGCGTAGCGTTGAGGTGAGCGCCGTCACGCATAGGAATCTTGACACCCCAAGAGAAATCGACCGCCTGATCAGCATTGGACATTCGCTTAGGACGAGTTCGGCGCGACCTCTGAGAGTTCATGGTGCATGGGTGGGGGATTTGGGCGCTTATCGCTTTATCGCACGACTGTGCGGAATTGTTGTCGCCCGAGGGACTTACTCAAATAAACGGGTGGTTTACACGCGGGAGCGAGACCAGTGGTCGTGAATCACGAGCCAGAGCTTGCCTTTCTTCTCCCAGACACCGGAGAACCTGATATTCGAGTCAAAACTCTTGCCATCCTTGTTCTTTGAAGAAAGGTGTCCAGTTGCCGTGGTCAGAGCCATGCTGCCAAGAACCGTGACTCGTAGATCGTCGTTTAGCGTGAGACTGAGACTTTCAGTTTCACCGAAAGACTTCTGGATATTCTTTCGATACTGATCCCAGCCGACATGAATGGGACCGATATCGAAGAAGACGTGATCGGGAGCTTTCGAATAGAACTTGGAGGCCGCTGTTGTGTTCTTGGAAGTCCAAGTTGAACTCCACGTTTCTACAAGTTCTCGAACTAGCCGTCTGAGTTTCGCTTCCTCCGATCCTATCGGTGCATTTGGCAATTTGACCGTTCTCAATCTGCCTATCAAATATTTGAACGAATCGAGCGGGACGGGCTACAGGTCTTCTCTCCTGATGACCGCGTCTCCGGCTTTGTTCAGGAGAAAGTTGATTGAGAGAGCGGTGAAGACGGTTGAAACTGATACGAGTCCAATGGCAAGTATTGGAAGATAGCCTGGACCAAGCATGGTGACTAGTGTCTCGGAGACAAAGACGAGCAGGATTACCGGTGAGACCATTACGAGGTTGATGATTGTCTGGAAAAGGAACCTTCGAATGTCCGCCAGTTCCTGCTGCTGAGACGATAGGATGTCGTCTGTGGAGCTTTGTCCGTACTTTGATGCGAAGAACATTCCTCCGGCCATGGTAATGCTCGCGATCTCTAGCGCGCCTGGAAGTGCTAGGATCACGCCTAGTAAGAGCGAGGGCTGGGATAATCCTCCCAGAATCAATGGAACGCCCACGGCAACGATTACGGGGACGAGATAGAACAGCAAGGGTGTGCCACGAGCTCGATACACTTCTTTCACGTACCTCCGCATGCTGAGAGGTGACGATTTCAGAATCCAGAGCCGTTCCTTCTCTATCCACCTAGACGCGGTCCCGGACCCGAAAGAGCCGATTATGAAGAGGATGAAGAGAAACGAGGTCGGCGAGGACTGGAAGGAGCCTGAAAGAGCGTAGATGATCATGAAGCCCGAGAGAAAAACGGCGCTGATGAACTGCGCCCTCGCCTCGCGTGTCCGGCTTATCAGAATCTTCTCCTTAAGCCTCACAATCGACCAGATCGACTTTCCCCTCGGGTCCAACCGAGAGATTTGATTCGGTTGATCGAATTTTTCCCCGCCAGGCGTTGAAACCTCGAGGAGGTCGTAGAAGTGCTGGCGCGACATTCTCACACCTAGAACCAGGACCCCTCCTAGCCATGCGAGCAATAGCAAAAGGTCTGCAAGATACGCGAGCCCCACCGGGGCCCCACTGACGAGGCCAACGCTTACTGCTGCTGCCAAACCGTTCGGCAGGACCCGAGCGACGTCAGCTATCTCGGCTGGAATTCCAGGTATCAGTAGAGTGATGGGGAGCAAACTGACCACCATGACGAGAATGATGAAGAGATTCCTCCACAGCTTCTTCCTCTCTCCCAACCCATGACCAAGTGAGAGCGTAATGTCCGCGCTCAGCAGCAATCCGATTACAAGAAAGACCAGAGTCACCAGCCCGGCCAAAAGCGCGGCAGACCAGGAGGTGTGGTAGTAGGCGGAGAATCTCAGGTAGAGTACGATGATCGGGGGAAACCCGAACAGGACGGTAGTAAGTGAATTCATCAGGACCTTGGCCGCGAACACCTCTCGCGGCGGCACCGGGGAAGTGAACACGTAATCCACATCGCTCCCACTCACCGCCAGCCCGCTCCCGTTGAACCCGCTCTGTATCAAACCGACAAGAAACAATGCGAGGAGAAGGCTCAGAGCGACTTCCGAGAGACCGGTCGATAACCCGACCCTGTTTGAGAAGGAGAGATAGGTGGAGCTGCCGAACAGGATGAAGACTATCGAGAAGGCTTCCCCGATAACGAGACCGAGAATCGCCCCTCGTGTGAAGCGTCCCTTAATCCAATAGCGGATGAGAGTGCCTATTGTCCCGAGTGGGCCAGTGACGCTCAGTGTCGGGCTGGCTCCTCACCCTTCTCCTCGGTCAACCGTAGAAACACGTCCTCCAAACCTGCATCGCTCTTTGTATTCGCCATCCGCCGGAGACTCTCAATGTCTCCCACGGCAACAATCTTCCCATGGTCGATGATCGCTATCCTTCCCGCGTGTGCCTGGGCCACGTCCAAGTCGTGGGTCGACAGGATCGTCGTCACACCCCGGTTTGTCTGGCTGCCAATCCAGTCTTTCACCGAGACCCGCGTCTTCGGATCCAACGCGGTCAACGGCTCATCCAAGACAAGAACCTGGGGGTTGTGGAGGCTTGTAGCGATCAATGCTACTTTCTGCTTCATGCCTTTCGACAAGCTGCCGACCAGACTGTTACGCTTCTCTTCCAATCCGAAGCTCTTGAGAGAGTCGGAAATCTCCAGGTCGAGAAGATCATCCGCAACTCCGCGAATCTTGCCGACAAACTGGAGAAACTCCAAGGTCGTTAGACCCGTGTAGAGGCTAGGATTCTCCGGCAAATACCCGATCAACTTCTTCGCCTTCTCTGGGTCCCCGACAATATCATACTCGCCTAGTCGTATTGTCCCGGTGGTTGGTCTGAGTATCCCGACCAGGATCTTGAGAAGAGTGCTCTTGCCTGCTCCGTTGGGACCTAGAAGCCCGAAGACCTCGCCTGACCCTATCTTGAGACTAACATTATCCAGAGCCACGAGCGTTCCGTAATGCTTTGTTAGATTCTCGACCGATATCTCGACCATGGCGCCAGCCCGCTCTGGAGAATAGATGACCTAGAGCAAGTGGGCGATACTTAACGACCAAGTTGACAATAGAGAAATAAATGTCAGGCAATAACCGGGCGTCTGGGGAACCTGATTGAGAGCAGGAGAGCCAACCCCGCGATGCTTGAGGTCGTAGCCCATATCGGAATGGGTCTATAGATAGAGTAGAGCGAACCAAGCGGTAAGACAAGGACGTTGAGAAAGGCGAGCATGTCTCCGACCGATAAGTAAAGGTTGAGACAGATCCAGACAACAACAAGTCCTGCCAGGGTCTTTTTGACCGGGTCCATATCTCGCCATTTGAGAGTCGATCTTTCGCCTTTCTGCTGGGAAATATTGAGTCTCACGAACCATGTGATGCAAGCAACCAAGATTGGAAGAGGCACACCGTCGAGAACGAGTCCCAAGAGGTCCACGCTTTCGCCTCCTACGACCACAGAGATCGGAGGCCCCAAGAATTAAGCGTACCTCCGCAAGGCTCCGAAAGAACAATTAACGAGTAGGGCCCAGTTCCAAACGATATCCGTTGGCCTCTCAAACTGTCCTGAGACAGGTTGATCGCTGGATTGATGCTCACAAGAAGGATCTAGTTGATCTTACCTGCCGCCT
>VBBR01000056.1:0-433 GCA_005881615.1 Candidatus Bathyarchaeota archaeon | reverse complement strand
GTGAGCCATATTCCCGAGGCCACGATCAAAAGAAAGGTTAGCCCTGAGGTCGGGCTGAAGGGTCCCCGGCCGAATACCTATGCGATTCTCAAGGGCGAGGGTGACGGTCCGAAGATTCTGCTCAACGGGCATGTGGATGTTGTCCCAGCGGACCCGTCAGGATGGACCAACGACCCGTTCGAGCCGACTATCAGGAATAACCAGATCTATGGGCGGGGAGCGGCCGACATGAAAGGATCGGACGCTTGTACGATTTTCTCTCTGAAAGCGTTGGTGGAGACTGGTGCAAAGTTTGCTGGGTCGATTATTCCGACTTTTACAACCGATGAAGAAGTGGGCGGGTATACTGGTGTCAACTATCTAGTCGATAAGCATGTGATTACGAAGGATATCGATTATTGCATATCGAGTGATAGCGGGATAGAAGTTCTCC
>VBBR01000055.1 GCA_005881615.1 Candidatus Bathyarchaeota archaeon | reverse complement strand
GCCCGATATACTGGAAAAGGTCAGCCTCGACGTTGACCTATTCGAGAAGGCTGTCGGGACAGAACAATTGGTCCCGGTGCAAAAGATCAAGATGAACGAACCGCTAGTGCTCAACGCGGGCACCGCTGTCACATCAGGATTGGTCGTATCAGCAAGGGAAGACATAGCAGACGTTCAGCTGAAGAAACCTATCTGTGCCGACCCCGGATCAAAGGTAGCTCTGAGTCGCAGAATTGGGGAGAGTTGGCGCTTGATCGGGTTCGGAACGATAAGGTAAGACTAAACCAAATTCCTTACTGATAGAGCTGGGAGTTATCTCGGAACAGTACTTTGCATCAGCGAAGACTCGGGCCGAGATTAGTCAACTCACCGACGATACTCTAACAAGAAGTCCTTAGTTGACGGGTTATTGTCGAAGGG
Source organism: Candidatus Bathyarchaeota archaeon (assembly GCA_005881615.1). GTDB lineage: Archaea > Thermoproteota > Bathyarchaeia > 40CM-2-53-6 > 40CM-2-53-6 > 40CM-2-53-6. The sequence continues at coordinate 2,500 of VBBR01000055.1, read as the reverse complement.
TGTAGTGCCTAGGTGCTGGTCGAGGTTTCGTCCCAGTTCGCGGAATAACCGCAGAGCCAGTTGAATGCAAAATGACGCTCTTGAGCGATTGAGCCTGCGTTCTGATATTCAGCATCGGAGAGCTTTGAGTAAGGTTTTCCCGAAAATGGAAAGTCGTTGTCAATCGGCTGTGGGATTAGTCGTTCTTGAAAGGCCATCTTAGCAGATTGAGCAATTATCCCTGGAAAAGTCAAACCTGGAGGCGGCGCAACTCCCCTCCTTTGCACCACAGCGGTTCGTGCTCTCCAATGCCATAGCTCAGCAGCGTTACGGGCCTTGGAGAGCTCTATTGGCGTCCGGAGAGTTGTCCGATTCGGAAAATCATCGGGATTACCCAACTTGCCCAGGATCTCTGGAAGAACGAACGGAGTGTCGTATGGTGGTAGGCTTTCGAACTGAGTTAAGGCCCATAGAATGGACCCAAGCGCTTCCGCTCGCCAACTTGTGTTGACTATATCTTGCATCGCCCACGAGCCGACAGGTTTTCCAACAAGCGTCTTCTCGTTTGGTGAAAGGCTTGCCAAGACTCCATGATTTTTCAGGTAGCGATCCAGTGACTCGGCTAGTCCTTGAGGGGCCTTGTCAGACGTCACCGCCTTTCGTTTCAAACCCTCCTCAACGTTCATTCTAACTAAAAACATCCCGAGACATAGGGCTCGGAGAGAAACTGTTCTCCAGTCAGGAAGGACCAACAGCTTTTCACTCTTTTCATGACTCAAGTGATATAAGAGCTGAGAGGTATTGAGACAATTGGCGACTAGTAGAGATCAATCCTATGAAAAAGTAGATTTGTCTCGAAAAGGCTCCGTGAAAACAAGGCAGCCTCTTGCTGTTCTTCTCGACACCAGCTTTATTCTAGTAATGCTTGAGCAGAGGAGAGATATCGACGAAGAATTGCGAGACCTAATCATGGGTCCGGCCCGGATCGCCACCTTGGACATGGTCGAACGCGAACTGCAACGTCTTGGTAGAACCAGATCCTCGAAAGTCGGTACATTTGCGAATGCAGCTCTCGAACTCTTGAAAGCGAGAAAATATCCTATCTTTGCTTCAGGGATAGAAACCTCTGATACTGACGCTGCGATACTTTCTTTCTCATTAGCTAGTAATGATCCCTTGGCTGTCGCAACAATCGACCGCAAGCTGAGGTTCGCGTTGTCTAGGTTGGGAATACAAGCAATCTATCCACGGCGGTCTAGAGGATTGATGATGTCGTCAGCGGTTCCTCCCAGTTCGACTTAAATAACGCCCAACCGGGGGACCGCGGTGTAATCAAGGGACCAACGACTTGGCAAGACTCTACTCGGGCAAGCGGGGAAGTTCAGGATCGACAAGACCTGTGAGCAGGCGTCCCCCTGCCTGGTTCAAGTATGAGCCTGAAGAGGTAGAAGCGCTTGTTCTGAAACTGTCGAAGGAGGGAAACTCGCCGAGTCTTATCGGGCAGATCCTCCGGGACAAGTATGGGATTCCTCTTGTCTCGCAAGTTGTAGGGAGACGTCTTGAACACATTATTCCAGAAGAGAGTCGTACGAAGCTTCCTGAGGATCTTGAGAATTTGCTGAGGAAGGCGACCAGTGCAACGAGACACCTTGAGAAGAACCGGAAAGATTACCCTAACAAGAGAGACTTGGCGCTGATCGAGTCGAAGATTCATCGGCTTGTAAGCTATTATCGAGACATCGGGAGGATTCCTAAGGATTGGACGTACAAGCCAGTTGCAGCCTCACTCGACTAGCCTCAACGATCCTCGACAAGAGCTGCAGCGAACCGCCGACGAGACCGCGTCGATAATTAGAGAAGCAGCTTCAAAAGAATCAACAATTCTGACCGTAACACATTTCGACGCCGATGGTCTAACCGCCGGCGCAATAGCTTTCGAAGCGGTAAAACGTCTCAACACCAAGGTTCATCTGCGAATCGTGGAGAATCTCAGCGAGAAGACTCTCGAAGAGATTAACGCTATAGATTCCGATTTTATCATATTCACAGACATCGGCAGCGGCTATCTCGACATAGTATCCAAGAGTCTAAAGAACAGAGAGATTGTCATTGCCGATCATCATCAAGCACTAGGCAAGCCTCCGCCAAATCTCCATCACTTTAACACTCACCTAATGGGTTTCAATGGCTCAGAGGAGATTAGCGGTGCGGGAACATCCTATCTTCTAGCAAAGGCGATAGATCCGAAGAACGTGGATCTATCTCCGTTGGCCATAGTTGGATGTCTCGGGGACCAACAGGATAAGGGTCCCAAGAGATCTCTAATCGGACTCAACTCAGGAATTCTAGCGGATGCGGTCCAAGCAAAACTAATTGAGGTTACACAGGACCTGGTCCTTTTCGGACGACAAACGAGGCCCATTCACAGGGCGATCGCGTCAACCACGACACCATTCCTTCCAGGCCTGAGCGGAGAAGAAGATCGCTGTTTGGCACTACTCGACTCCGTAAACATTCCGAC
>VBBR01000054.1 GCA_005881615.1 Candidatus Bathyarchaeota archaeon | reverse complement strand
AAGACACTCAACGCAGTAGTGAGCCTGGTTCTAGTGTTGTACGGAAATACGATATTCCTCCTGTCAAATTCGTTGGGCTTTTCTTTGCCGGGTTACTCGGCATTCGGGTGGTTCATGTTAGTCGAGGGCCTGGTTTGCATGATTGCTGGAGTCGTAGTCGCGGCGATGGGCTTGACCGAAACAAAGACGCCGTGAATAGAGTTCACAAGATCCTTGGATCTGACATTTCTTCGAGGATCGACGTCTTGGAAACAGGTAGACCCGTCGCCGAGATTCTAGTAGAAGGTGAGTTGTCTCCGTTTGAGCATGAGGCTCTCTACAAGCTTCTCAAGAAACATTTCCGATTAGAGCAGCCTGGTTACTCTGAACTCCTGGACGAGACTATTGGGACCCGTGTCAACATTACCTTTCATCATCCCTACGATCGTAGGTTCTTCATGGGAGTCCTCCAGGGCGACTGGCGTGGTCTCAAGGACCTGTTGAAGCAGATCAGGTACAGGAGGGGTAGGCTGGGAGCAGCCTTCACTCTTACTTTTACAGATGAGAAGATCCGGATAGTCTTCTCTTCCGGTGTCCTGGGAGATGAGGAGCTGGGGTCAGCTATGGACCAGATAGCACATCTAACTGGTGTTGTCGGGCAGATGATGCGTCCCGAGACAATGGTCGAGCCGCTAAGTCAGGTTGAAGCATCGTTTGATAGGAAGACGGATAGATGGCAGGGTTTCCGGGGCCTCGGTTTGACCGACAAGAAGGAGTATTTTTTTGACGAGTCATTATTTCGTTGGAAGACCGGCTAGAGCATTCTCCGCACAACTTCTCTGAGGATCTTTCGAATCTCTGTCTGGCAAGCCTCGTCCGCAGGCTCGCGTCAGCTTCTTTTTATCTGATCATATCCGGTTGAGTCTGTGGGTTTGATTACTCTCACTCTTCTCAAGTCCGATGGAGGGGCCGCAGCGGAAACCGTGGAGACGTTTCCTGACCAAATCGGTTCGAGTGAGATGTTGTGGGTTGATGCGGAGAGCCCGACAGGTGATGAGCTGGCTGATCTGAAGCAGAGGTTCAGCTTGGACGAATATGCGGTCGAGGACGTTGTGCATCGGAATCAGCGGCCGAAGATGGAGGATTATGGGAAAAACGTGTTCGCCGTAATCCACGTGCCCGTGGTAAAAGGGCACAGTAGCGAAATAGTTGAGCTGTTTGTATTCTTCCAGAAAAACTGGATCATAACCATTCATTCTGTCGATTCCGAGCTTATCCACTCAGTGGACGCGAGAATCAGGGCGAGAGGCCTTTCTCCTCTCGCAACAAGCCCATCGCCGGACCTGCTGTTCTATATCTTTCTAGATTTTGCCGTGGACGCTTATTATCCGATCCTGGATGAGGTGGAGGAGCGACTTGAGGAGATCGACCAGAAAGCCACAACAACGTTCAAGACACGTGTGAAGAGGATGGAGAATATCGTAGCGATCATAACAACGATAGAAGGTGTGCGTAAACGGTTAATGACGCTCCGGCGTTCTCTCACGCCGACAAGGGATATGCTGGGGATGGTAATGCGAGGCGCCGTGCCCTTCGTCGCTGACGCGAGTCTGAGAAGTTTCAGGGACGTGTATGATCATTCGTTCCAGTTGTTGGAGACGATCGATAATGACCGAGACCGGACGAGTGATGTCCGCGACCTCTACATCAGCCTACACTCTGCCTCAACAGACAACACGATCAAGGTCCTGACTCTCGTTGCGACAATATTTCTCCCTCTCACACTTCTTGCCGGAATTTACGGGATGAATTTTACCGCAGGTTTCTTCCAGCCAGGGTCCAGTGACCCTCTCGGTTTCTACATCCTGATCCTAGCAATGTTCACCATATCCCTAGGCCTGGTCTACTCGTTCAAGAGAAGCGGCTGGATCTAGTACAAAGACTCCTCATCACAAACCAGCGAGAACCAGCATGCCAGATTCTTAAGCAACGCCTATAGGCTAACCATGCTAAACTCATTCTCACAACAGGAGAAGGTAGCTAATAGTAGCAGATGACAGAGAGAAGTCGCGTAACACTCTCATTCTTGGCATATCATCTCAAAAAGGACGATCTTCACAAAACCATTCGTTCAGACTAGACCAGGATACAATTGAAAAGCTACAGGATCTTTCTGAGAAGGAAAGAGTCAACGTTAACGTTCTAGCTAACAAAGCGCTCAGAAGATACGTCGAGTACGACGTTCTAGCCGAGAAATTCGGGCTCATAACCATATCCAAAGCCTTGCTGAAGACTCTCTTTGCTCTAATGACAGAAGAACAGGCTAGAGAATTGGGCCGAAAGTCAGGTCGTGAAGCCGGCCCAGGACTAGTAACGTTCTGGTACAAGAAGTTCGATCTAGAAAACACGATCAAAGCAATAGGAAAAGTCACGTCCGAATACGGGAGAAACTTTAGCTTCGACTCCTCTTTCGACGGCAAGGTACACGTTCTGATTATGCGGCATGAAAGTGGAAAAAATGCGTCCGCGTACTATTCAGAATCCGTGAAAGCTGTTTTCGGAATGCTCGGGCTTGATTGCAGAATGGAGGAGAATGAAGACCAGGTTACAGCATACGTTGATGCGCTTCCTTCATCCACTCTCCTTCCACCGCTGAAGCTCGTTACAAAAACCCCGCGTTGATACGACGCTCAGTCGCAGCGATCGAATCCACGTCCTGAGCGCGACAGGCTCACATACCCATCTTTTGATAAAACCCCTCCGGGGCAGGTCGGGCCTGGATTTAAGACAGGGCCAATATCTCCAACTTCCAATACGAAAAATGGAAAGATGGGCAGACTACAAGGCTTTAGGCGGAAAACTTGTCAGAGTCCGGTTGAGAGAGGAGCAGGGCCAGATCCGTTCTATCAGGATTACTGGCGACTTTTTCCTTGTTCCTGAGGAGAGTCTGGGGAAGCTTGAGAAAATGCTTGAGGACGCTCCATTGAGGGAAGAGGAGCTGCGCCTTCTTGTCAACCGGTTTTTCCGTGGAACCGGCGCCCAAGGGCTAGGTGTTTCCTCTGATGACTTTGTGAAAGCAATACTCTCGGCCCAGGAGGTCTAGTTGACGGAAACCTGGCGTTTGATCGATCTCGAGTATCGTGATAATCCGTTTATGAACATGGCTGTGGAGGAAGCGATACCCCGAGCGGTCGGTGAGGGAAAATCCCCCAGCACCATCCGGTTCTGGCACAATTCCAACACGATCGTTCTCGGTTGTTTCCAGTCCGCAAAGCTAGAGGTGAATATGGACGCGTGCAAGGAGACTGGGACCGAGATTGTCAGGAGGTTTACCGGCGGGGGCGCAGTCTACCATGACAGTGGGAACTTGAACTATGGGATATCGTTGCGGAAGGATCATCCACTGGTTCCCGGTCAGAATCTACAGTCTGTATTTGAAAAACTCTCAGAAGGCTCGGTCCAGGGCTTACGCAAGCTCGGAGTGAAGGCCGAGTTTCAGCCTGTCAACGATATCCAGATTGACGGGAAGAAAGTGTCCGGAGCTGCGGGTAGTATCCGGTGGAACACAGTATTCCATCACGGCTGTATTCTTGTTAATTCCGATCTCAGTATTCTTGAGAAGGTGTTGAATGTTCCGAAGGCGAAATTGGAGGATAGGCATGTTGCGAGTGTGCAGAAGCGGGTGACGACTGTCCGCGACGAACTGGGACGGGATGTTTCCACCAGGGAGGTTCGGGATGCTATTGTGGATGGGATTCAGAGTTGTTATGGGGTTGGGGTGGAGTCCGGGGTTCTGACAAAAGAGGAGTTGGGTTTGGCGGAGGAGTTGTATCAGACTAAGTATAGTCGGTTGGAATGGAATTTGGAGCCCTGATCCTGATCAAGACTTGGATCTGTCTTTGTCAAGGGCTGTATTCTCTTCCGGGACTCAGGCATGGTGATCTTGGTCAATAGCTCGCCGTGTGTTCTGAACCAGTCAGGTATGATGACGGCTCGCAGTAGCTCTTGAACTGTGACTCCACGCTCCTTGGCCTCCGCATCTATCAAGTCGAAAGTCTGCTGTCCGAACGCTACCATCACTTTTATCGAAGACATGTTTTTGGTTTTACACCTATTTTCCCGCTTACACGGGGTCCTGAAAAACGGACCCTGAGGAGATATTTTAGATGTTTGATGTATTTACACGCTGGAACTGATTTAAGTCTGCCGGAAATAATCCGATCAGGAACCCGAAAAAGCACCCGTACTTAGGCCCCTATTAGCCTCGCCTATCAGAACTCGATCGTTGGACGATGGAAGAGAACAGTTGAACCATGAGGAAGAGCCCCTCAGCAGAGACGGTTGAGGGTTATCTTGAACTGCTACCAGAGGAAGTGAGCTTGGCTCTCGAAAAGCTTCGAAAGATCATCAAGGCCGCGGCACCCGGCACGACCGAAGTGATCAGTTACAGGATTCCAGTTTTCAAGTACCAAGGGCGCCCTCTGGTCGGCTTCGGCGCGGCCAAGAACCATTGCTCGTTCTTCACGATGAGCTCCAGCATGATTCCCAAACTGGCGCGCATGCGAGCCGCAGAACTCAAAGGGTACGATGTCAGCGGTGCCACGATCCACTTCACACCTGATAAGCCGCTCTCGGCCGCGCTCGTGACGAAACATGTCAAGGAACGAATCGCTGAAAACGAAAAACGAGCGAAAAGGTGAGTCTAGACAGTTGTTCTTCTAGTCTTGCCGCGCTGGGAGAGGCTCTCTTTCAGGACCCGTCTTTCGGGTCCGTACCCGTAGGTTCTGAGCCAAAGCTTCACGATTTCGATGCACTTTTGACAACGGATTCTCTTGGCCTGGACAAGCTTTCTCTTCCATATCTCTCGGGTGGCGTTCCAGCTCTCCTGGCTTGCCCGTTTCAGTTGAGCGCTCTTGTTGTAGTAGTCTGTCCAATAATCGACCCAACCCGCGTGTGTAGGGGGTGCAGATTTTCCATGTCCGACGGGATGATGACCGGCCATTCTAGCTCTCCCGGTCGAGATTGTCAGGACGTCTGTATACCCTTTTTCCCTGGCTGCTAGATAATATCAAACTGAGAGAGTCTGGGAAAACTTATCTTCCATCATACCGCTTTCTCACTATATCTCCCGGAAGCGGAGTGATCGATTCATCATGGCAGAGAATGCTGGGAAACATCGTTAACCTGCCCGCAACAGCTAGAGCAGGCGTAGTCGTAGGCATAGACGGTTTGAATCGAAGAAGCACAAAGAGTAGGATACAGTCATGAGTCCATCGGTCCTCGTCCTTGCGGGGTCCCGCCCAGGTGTCCGGAAAAAAGCTCCTTGGGGAACCGCGCTCTTCTCGAATCTTGTGGTAAACTTGAGATCTCTCTCAGGTATTCGTCAGACTGATCGTTGCGATCGGGATCTATTCGGGGGTCTAAAAAGGGGGGAGGTTGACGGAGCTATTATTGGATGATTACGCTTTGAAGAACGGTGCATAAGCGAGAAGTGTCTCGCTCTTGAAGATGCCTGGGAGGTTACTAACTCTCTCAACGGAAGTCTTCACAATGTCTTCAGAGGTTCTTGCTTGCCAGAGGGCGACTATGTCGAACTGTCCGGGTACCGTAGATGCTTCTACGAAGCCTGGGATGCTGCTAAGCTGCTTGATGACGTTCTCGCTGGTAGTGTGCTCACATGTTAACAAAGAAACGCCGAGAGCCATTTGGTTCTCGAATTTCTTGGTCGGCTGAATACCGTCGAAGCCGGTGTGAGTGTCGGTAGTGACTACGTCGCTGATGTTGCGGATTTCTTTGACTGTCTGGTATACGTTGTGTGGTGTGTTTGGTTTCAGGCGTAGAACTAGGTCGTATCGGCCTGTGACCGGTGCTATCATGTCAATCTGGCTGTTTCGCTTTAGCTCCTCAACCACGTTGGTGCTGCGGCCCGGATTGACGGTCGCGAACACGTAGGTCGGGAAATTCATATTGGTTTGCATTGTTGTTTTTTCTACTGCATTTTATTGCAAAGTAGTAACAAGCGTTACTTGCTTATAAGACTTTTATTCCAGATACGACGGTATATTACACAAGGAAGCAGAGGTCACAAAGACTTGACAGCTCAAAAGAACAGCGTCAGCGTCCCAGAAGCGGTACGCGAAATTCTGACAAGAAACTACCCCATCTACCAATGCCTCAAAATGAAGCTCATGAACTTCCACTCCCTCGCACAACTCATCCAACCACAAGTCAAACAGCTTAGTGGAAAGGATGCGACCATCAACACGCTAGTTGTAGCGATCAAGAGATTCTCCGACACTCTATCCAATGACAAAAGCCCCGACGCCTCAAGAGTTCTCAAGGACGCAAGAATCTCGCTCTCAAGCGGCATAGTGGACGTGACGATAAGAGCCCCAAAGACCCAGTTCTCAACAATAATCAAAGAATTATCAGAAGTTTGGAGCGATCTCTCAGAGTTCCCACATATCTTCCCACTCTCAAACTCGATCAAACTTATCCTGCCTGGAGAGGACTACGCACTAGTCCGAGGAAAACTAGAGAATCTTCGAGAGGCCACGACACAGGCGAACGTGGCCAAGTTGACACTCAACCTCTTGCCTCGCGCCGAGATGACCCCTGGAATAGCATCCTACATCACCGAGCTACTGTTCAGAAACGGCATCAACATCCTCGATGCGTTTCTAGGCTACGGAGACATCATAATGGTCGTCGACGACAGAGACGGACCACTAGCCTACGACGTTCTACAGGGAGAAATACATGGCTCTTCCACATGGAGGAGTGGAAACCATGGGCCCTCACGTTGAGGCCGAACCTATCCCCATCACCATGCAAACTTTCTTGAATAAGAAACGCTTGGCTAATTTCTTATGCCGATTGTTAGAGTTTTAATGTATCCCGGAAGAACGCAACAGCAGAAAGACGATCTAGCCAAGGCTATCACGGACGCCGTGGAGAAGATTGCAAAAGCGCCACGGGACCAGACAATAGTAGTAATCCAAGAAGTCCCCAAAGAACAATACTACGTTGCTGCAAACCGGGCAGCGTAAATAAGCGATCTACCTGTCAGCTAGGTTGGGAATCTTAGACTGGGGGTTGTCGGATGCAACCGGTCCGTGACCACTCTCTCTTTGAGATAGACAAATCTATCCGGCAATGAATCGTCGTACTCGAAGTTCGGGGGCAAGGAGAACTCCTTGTACAGCTCAACTATTGTCCTGTAGGCGATGACACGCGCACTCGTCCCTAGCCTCTCCATGAGTATCTTTACAACATCTTCGAATCTGCTAGGGATATCCTCTCGACTAATCCCCTTCTTGCTCAGGAAATCATAGATCCAATCCCGGATGGGTCCGCCCATTCCTTGCAGGACGCGGTCGAACCAGTAGTCTACAGCCAGTTGAAACCCAGGCATTAGGTTAGTACGCATGGATAGCCCAGACTACGTGATGAAACAAGCGAA
>VBBR01000053.1 GCA_005881615.1 Candidatus Bathyarchaeota archaeon | reverse complement strand
GAGCAGGAAGCGTCGGGAAGTGCATCAAGGTACGATACTCGTAGCCAGCAAACAGGAAGATGAGGAGTGATTGGATGCCGAGCAAAACATCGATCGTCAAGGACAAGGATACCTAGACCAACCAGCGAGTAATAGTCAGTCGGACGTCGCCTCAAATCTAGGCTATTAAGTTGGCCAGAGTCTGACTATATGCTCGTTGCCCAAACTCGATCAGTCTCTCAAGCGTGCCAAAGAGCGACGAAGCTTTCACTCAGTCGAGGCGCTTGAAGATCTGTTTCCGCTAACGATTGACCATGATCTGGAACTCAAGTTGTTGGAACGGACACAAGCGCCCAAACTGTTCAAACTTGTCGACTCCAACAGGGCTCACCTTCGACCATGGCTCCCGTTCGTTGACGACTATCGATCCGTCAGTGCTGCAAACCAATTCATCCGGAGAAATCGAGAAAACCATGCCGGAAAAACCCGTCTCCTGATGGGGATCTGGTTGGGAGAATCGCTAGCGGGCGTCGTAACCTACGACTATATCGACTGGGACAACCGAGCTGCTTTGATCGGTTTCTGGCTGGGCAAATCCTTCGAGGGAAGGGGGATCATGACAAGAACGTGTAGCGCACTTGTCGATCTTGCATTTGATGAGCTTGGCCTAAACCGTGTTGAGATATCTTGCGCATACGAGAACACGAGGTGTCGGATGGTGCCAGAGAGATTGGGGTTCAAGCATGAGGGAGTGTCTCGGCAGAGAGAGCGCATCTACGACCACTTTGTCGATACTGTCCGCTATAGCATGCTTGCGTCTGAATGGAAAAAATCGGATCGTTTGACGCTTAGACCCTGATGTAGTTCTGGCCTGGTTTTCTGCCCAGAACAAATCTCTTCTGCGCATTCCTACGGACCCGCTCACGCGGCGAGAGCCCAGGCTTGTCTAGAGCCACGATCTTCGGAGTCTGTTGCCTAACTTTCCCCGCTTAGGCCCGAAGTGACGTTGCGTCGACTTCGTTTGGTCAGCGAGCCGTGAGTTGGCGTGTTTTACGAACCTCCTTTGTCCTCTTTGGTGTGAAAAAGTGGAAATCATGTTAATTAACGCTTCGTTCTTTCTCCCAATGCTGAATCCAATCTTTCTCTGATAGTCGACTAGATTTCTGCGTCCGAAAATAGCTATGGAGTTCTTGTAGACGCTGTGAGGTAATCTCATTTTTCTGAGAAGCAAGGAGACCTGATTAAGACCAATGGGATTCACAGAGCTGACGTTGACCTGTCTCGAAGCCCTCTTGACTTGATACTTTACGGAACCGTCTGCATCGAAGAATCCTTTCAGACCCTGTCCTATTGTGGAAGATGATACCTTGTTGGACATTAGGTGTTGGAAAGTTGAATCGTGGAACTTCCAAGATCTAGTTCCAAAGATCGCGTATCGATGAAGATCGTTCCAGATGTCTGTTGAAGAAATCGATGCTTGGATGTTATTCTTTCCATAGACCTTGAGACTGGGTCGAACCGAATATTCTTGCTCGAAACTAGATATCCACTTGTCAGCAAAGTCTCGATCTTTGCCAGCGGCGATGCCGATGATATGCGTTGCCCATCTCGTTTGGGTGCTGGGTCGAAGCCCATCTCCGAACATTGCGAAAATTATGTATAGCTTGGAATCGCTGAGTCTGCTGACTATTCTCGGAAGCCTTCCATATTTCCCGACGAATGCTTGTTGAGACTTGTTGCGGATCGGGATTGCATGAGATCGAAGCACTTGCCCGAGTTTACTCCATTCGACATGGTACTTTACTACGAGCGATTCTTGGCTAGCTCCAGCTCGATACTCGTCTACTAGCTTGCGTTCAAGAGCAGGGCCCGCGCTTCCATCCCAACGTGCCATTGGGGAAGCCCATCGAGGACCCAATAATCTATGGCGTTGAGAACGTACGGATTCTAGAGGTCTACGGAGAGAAATAGCGATTTGCCGATCGGTTTTCTTCGCTGAAGCTTCTTTTAGAAAAGATACTTCGTGTGAAGTCCAAGCTCGCAATCTGCTTTTGGGATAGTTTCAAGACAACAAAGCAAGCAGAGTAGACCGAAAGTGATTGTATCTGCTTCTAAGACATTGAGTTGCATGCGCAGACATTCAATGGACCCTCAATGGGCCGCGTTCAATGGAACCTTCTTTCCGGAGAGGTCGCGTCTCGTGTGTCCGAACTCTGGCATGCCGCTAAGTTCCGCCTCCGAGAATACAGGTCCGTCATGGCAGACAAGGTAGGGTCCTATGACGCAGGCAGCACATATTCCGACGCCACACTTGAACACTCTTTCCAAGCTTACCTGGATGTGGCAGCGGGTTTCCATTGCGAGGTCGTAGATCTTCTTCATCATCGGCTCGGGGCCACAAGTGTAGATGGCGTCGAAATGTCCGTTCTTGAGAACGGTCTCGGCGACCTTAGGGACCTGGTTCTTTTCTCCGTATGTTCCGTCGTCGGTTGCGAAAATGAGTTTGAACTGGTGTTCTTTACTGTCGGCTATCAGCCAGTCTTTGAAGAGGAGCTCGTTGGCGGTCCGCGCTCCCGTGATGAGAGTGACG
>VBBR01000052.1:2211-2592 GCA_005881615.1 Candidatus Bathyarchaeota archaeon | reverse complement strand
GTTGGACCTGTTGTCATAGAAACCGAAGCACAGCAAGTGTTCGGAGATCAGTTCGTTTCGTTCTGGGACTTTGTAGAGGACGGGAGCTTTTGGAGCGAGACTGGAATAGCAAACCGTATGCTGTTTCAGACGTGATCGCTTTGGGCAGAGCTTGGACTGGCCTCTTCCCTATTTCTTAGCTGTTTTCCGATCATTATCAGGTCGGGCTGTGCTTCATACCCGATAGCCATGAAGAACTCAGATGATCGCTCGTTCCACTTGTAGACTTGAGCGTTCACCTTCTTCGCCCCCTTGGCCAGGAGACGTTTTTCGACCTCGTGAACGAGGTCCGCTCCGATCCTCTTCCGCTGGTACTGCGGCTTTACTGCCAGGTGATAGATC
>VBBR01000052.1:0-2100 GCA_005881615.1 Candidatus Bathyarchaeota archaeon | reverse complement strand
TTCGTCTCCCGGACGAAGGGTCAGGCCTGCGGTTTGCCAGAGGTCGCGTACTATTCGGTAGTCTTCAATCCTGAATTCTCGGATCTTCATGGCTTCTTGAGAGCCCGCTTGGTCCAGTCGAGTTGCCTTTCGAGATTAAGGGCGTATTCCTTCAGCATGAACTGGATTTCCTTGCGCGGGACCTTATCCATCTTCGATTCGAGGATTCCGCGGAGAAACGCGAATTGTCCAGTTGTCATGTGTGTGAACATTGTTGGAATGTTTTTCGGATCGACTAGTTCCATGAGTATAGATCTCATCGCCCCCCAATTTTGCCCAGTCTTCATGAACATCTCGCTTGATCGCTTTAGAAGTGCGCGTCCTTCGGGAGTGATATTGTAGATGTGTTGCTGCTTTCCGGTCTTCTTGTGGGATTCTGCTTTGATGTAACCCCCATTCACCAGCTCTTTTAGAATTGGATAGATGGAACCTGCTCCTGGCCTCCAGACGCCCTCTGTTTTGCTCTCGATCTCCTGCAGTAGATCGTATCCGTGAGCTGGTTTCTCTGCAATCCGGTGCAGAACATAGTGTCGTAGAAAGCCTCTAGGAATTCCTTGTGGGCGTGCAAGAGCGCTGTGAATCGGTGGGCGTGGGATCAATGTTTTCCTAGAACCAGTCATACACGCCACGATAGTGTAGGATGCTTTTTGCTAATAAACTCGCTTCGTGAAGGCGGGGTGGAAGAACTCTTTATATAAACCCGTATCTGATGCGATATATCTAATACGATAGAGGATTAGAGAGTTGCCAGCTGTTCAAGTCGAGAATCTTGTAAAGACTTACGGAGATGGCACTCAGGCTGTCAAGGGAATATCCTTCAAGGTTGATGATGGCGAGTTCTTCGGATTTCTTGGACCGAATGGTGCCGGAAAGAGTACCACGATCAAGATCCTTACGACTCTTCTGCGGAAGACGTCGGGTGTAGCCAGCGTTGCTGGGCTTGATATCGAGCATGACGCTCAGAAAGTTCGCAAGCTGATCGGCGTTCAGATGCAGGACACGGTTATTGATGAGGATCTGACTGGTCGAGAGAACCTGGAGCTTCAAGGGCACTTACAACAGATGCACGGAGGAGAGTTGAAGGAGCGGGTAAACGAGCTGCTGAAGGTTGTTGATCTGGGGGATGCGGCGGACAAACGGTCAGCCTACTACTCGGGTGGAATGAAAAAGAGACTGGACCTCGCCTCTACTCTTGTTCATAGACCGAAGATACTCTTTCTTGATGAGCCTACAACCGGTTTGGACCCGCAGTCGCGTGCGCAAGTATGGTCGTATCTTAAGGGGTTAAACCAGACTGGAATGACGATATTCATCACAACACAGTATTTGGAAGAGGTGGACCGACTGTGTCGCCGACTTGCTATCTTAGACCATGGTGAGATTGTTGCACAAGGGTCGCCCGCGGAGCTGAAGTCGGAGATCGGTGCTGATCGTGTCACCTTGGCTTTCGAGAATGGCAGTCCTGGAACCGGGTCGCTCAAGGACAAGGCCAAACAAGTCCTCGGCGGCTTAGGAGGAATCACGGAAATTGTCGATTCTGACGAAGGGATCGTGGTCTACGCGAAGAACGGTGGGTTTTTGGTCCCTGACATCGTACGGGCGTTTGACAACGCTGAGGTCAAGCTTTCCTCGATCGGTGTGTCTAGTCCGACCCTTGACGACGTGTTTCTCAAACACACGGGAAGGAGAATCAGGCCAGAGGAGATTGACAAGTCAAGGGCGTCCGGTATGTTCGGCCGGAGAAGGAGGTAGACCGACAAGATGACTCTCGCCTCCGACTCTTACTACATGTTCCTGCGCTGGATGAAAAAACTCGTGCGAAACCCGATCCTGCTCTTCTTCTCGCTCTTTCAACCGATAATTTTCCTCGTCCTGTTCACACAACTGTTCAGCTCGTTCGGTCTACTCCTTGGCGGAATAAACTACACTATATTCGCCACCGCGGGCATTGTTCTTCAGAACGCCTTCTCAAGCGCGTTCCAATCTGGCACGGCCGTCGTGGATGATATCAAGTCCGGTTTCCTCACCAAGATGCTCGCCACGCCCGCCAGTCGCGCCTCT
>VBBR01000051.1 GCA_005881615.1 Candidatus Bathyarchaeota archaeon | reverse complement strand
TACATGGTATAGTCTCTCAATATACTTAGTATAGGACATCTTATAAGCGAGTATGGGAAGAAAAGTATAGCGGACAAGAGCTTGCAAAAAACGCAACTCGCTCAGAAGAAACAGCTACCGACGATTGCGAAGGGAGTTCTCCGACCTGATGTCCATTTCAGTCAATGCCCGATCAAAGCAAGCATGGGGGTTCTTGGAAGAAAATGGACTACACTGCTCCTTAGAGACATCGGATTCAGAAAGATAGACCGCTTCAACCACCTCTTAGAATCTATCCCAGGCCTAACACCACGGGTCCTCTCTATGCGCCTGAAAGAGCTGGAGAGGGACGGTATCATTCAGAAGACGGAAGACCAGGATTTGATTGTAAGATGGACACTGACAGAGAAGGGAGAAGATACTCTGCCGATCCTCACACGGTTAATGGCGTTCGGATCGAAATGGTACGCCAAGGAAGTCTTCGAAGACAAGGTCCCCAGGACCCTCAACGAGATATTCACAAAACCAGAAGCGCAGGAAATAGTCCAGAGACTCTACGAATCATAGATCGCGCGTCTCGTAGTCTGAGCTGCGTCTACACTTCCGTCATGGAGCGCGGGAATCGAGTGCGGGCGAAGCTCATGGCTCCTCCTGGAACCATCCATGGAAGAAACCGATGAGTATATCGCCCGGCTCGGACTCCAGGGTCCTGATCGGCGAGTGCCTTTGCCTGCTCTGGTGAGCCTCTATAGATTTCTAGCCCTCGAAGATCACGATCGGACGAGCCGAGGAGCGGACCCGCTGCCAGCAAAAGCCCTTCATCATGCAGCTTAGCGAGGTGTGCCATGTGAGCGTCCTGGAGAGCATTCTCCTCCTCTTCACTTAGTTTCGGCGCGTCGGCACGTAGGATCAATAGTCCGATGGTGAACCTATCAAAGTCCATCGACTTGCCCTCACAGGTTCGCAATACTCTCGCGCGTATAAGAATATGTAAGGGAGCAAAAATTTTCTTCGAAAAATCTAACCCTTGGAGCGCAGCTAGGTGGCCGATTTTATTGTGGACCGGAGCTTGGGTTCAGGACTAACGGTTTTATCGTTGCGGGAACTTGAAGGTTTAGGGGTTCTAATTGCCGGAGGGCGCACGTAGACTGGCCGCAATCATGTTCACCGACCTAGTCGATTTCACAGCCCTGAGCCAAAGGTACGAATCACTAGCACTCTCGGTGTTGGATGAACAGAGAGAGCTACTCCGCCCTATGTTCAACAACCATGGAGGCAGAGAGGTCAAGACAATAGGTGACGCATTTTTGGTCGACTTTCCCAGCGCGCTCAACGCGGTAAAATGCGCCTATGAGATCCAGAAGAGCACCCGAGAGCTGAACAATTCTTTACCTGAAGAACGAAGGGTTCTGCTGAGAATAGGTGTTCACCTAGGCGACATAGTGGAATCGCAAGGCGACATTTCGGGTGACGCGGTCAACGTTGCATCCAGAATAGAATCCATAGCAGATCGTGGAGGTGTTTGTCTCACGCGTCAAGTTTACGATCAGGTTCAGAACAAGTTCCAACTACCCCTGAGAAGCTTAGGGGCCAAGTCGCTGAAGAACCTAAGAGCCCCCATCGAAGTGTTCAAGATGGTAATGCCTTGGGAGGAAGCTATGATGGAAGAGACGGTTGAGCTTGACAGTCGAAGGGTCGCGGTATTACCGCTCAAGAACATG
This sequence comes from Candidatus Bathyarchaeota archaeon, assembly GCA_005881615.1. Lineage (GTDB taxonomy): Archaea > Thermoproteota > Bathyarchaeia > 40CM-2-53-6 > 40CM-2-53-6 > 40CM-2-53-6. Next base: position 4,709 of record VBBR01000051.1, on the reverse strand, counting down.
AGCCCGGACCCGAATGACGAGTATTTCGCTGATGGAATGACAGAGGAACTGATTACCACTCTCTCAGGCGTCCGTGACCTGACCGTCATCGCAAGAACCTCCGTCATGCAATACAAGAATTCTCCCAAGAGGGTTCTAGATGTGGGAAGAGAACTCAAGACAGGAACGGTAATCGAGGGAAGCGTCAGAAAGGCCGCGAACAAGGTCCGGATAACCGTTCAGATGATAGACGCAACAACCGAGGGACACCTCTGGGCCCAAAACTATGATCGGCAAATGGATGACATATTCGCGATACAGAGCGAGATAGCAGAGAAGGTCGCTACCGCTTTGAAAGTAAGGCTGATTGACTCTACAAAGCGTCGGTTGGAGAAAAGACCGACAGAAAATACTGAGGCATACATGCTCTACCTGAAGGGCCGGTACTACTGGAATGAACGGACTAAGCCTTCAATCGAGAAAGGCATCGCATATCTGCGAAAGGCGCTACGAGCAGACCCGAACCTAGCCCTTGCATACTCTGATCTGGCGGACGCATACGCTGTCATGGCCGACACTGGCATCATGCCGACGCCCGAAGCTCAGGCCAAGGTTCGAGAATATGCCACGAGGGCTCTAGAAATAGACCCCAGTCTCTCCCAACCGCATGCCGCCCTCGCTACAATTCATGAAAGCAGTTTCCGATGGGCTGATGCCGAAAACGAGTACAAGCTCGCCATCAAACTAAACCCGAACAATGCAACAGCACACCACTGGTACGCTCTCGACCTTTCCTTCAGGAGAAACGAGAATGCTATCCAGGAATGGAGGAAGGCGAAAGAACTAGATCCACTGTCACTCATAATTGGTGCAGCTTTCGGCTATTTTCTCGTATGGATAGGTCATAAGGAAGAAGGTTTGCAGATGCTCCAATCGGTGATAGAGATCAACGATGGATTTGCTGCGGGTCACGGGAACCTCGCCTACGCCTACGTTCTTCTTGGAATGTACCCGGACGCCGCGAAAGAAGCCGAGAAGATATTGAGCCTTAGCACGGAAGCCAGTTACGCTGCGATCGCAGCGGGCTCCTATGCCGAAGCGGGACTAAAAGAAGAAGCGGTTGCTATACTCAATCGGCTGCTTAAGGAAAGCGATACCCGTTACATAGATCCGGCAAGAATAGCCATGATCTACGCCTCTTTACGGGACAAAGACAACGCTCTACAGTGGCTGGAGAAGGCCGTGAGCGAGAAGTCGGGCGGGATTCCATACACCCGCGTGTTTCCAGCATTCAGATTTCTTGATGATAACCCCCGATTCAGAGAGATATCCAAGAGAATCGGCTTGGGATAAGACTCTAGAATAGGGTCCAAGGGGACCCGCTCCATCTCACCATAAACGGTTTTATCTTCAAGACGGCTGAGATCTTGCAGGATTTCTTGACAGAGGGCACGCGCAGACTCGCTGCAATAATGTTCACTGACATGGTAGGTTACACGAGCCTCGGACAAAAAAACGAATCACTCTCGCTAGCCCTAGTCGACGAACAGAGAAAAGTGATCAGACCGATTCTCAACAGACATGACGGAAGGGAAGTCAAGACCATGGGAGACTCTTTCCTCGTCGAATTTTCGAGCGCGTTGAACGCAGTAAAGTGCGCTTATGACATCCAGCGAACTGCAAGAGAATACAACATCTCCCTACCCGAGGAGAGGAGAGTCCACTTGCGAGTAGGGGTTCACTTAGGCGATGTGCTAGACACTCAGGGCGACATCTCAGGTGATGCAGTAAATGTGGCCTCGAGGATTAATTATCTTGCAGATGATGGCGGTGTATGTCTCACTCGTCAGGTTTACGATCACGTTCAAAACAAGTTCGAGTTACCTCTGACGAGTCTTGGCCCAAGATCCCTCAAGAACGTGAATATTCCTATAGAACTGTATAGGATGGAAATGCCGTGGGACGAAAAGAAAGCCACTCAACTGGCAGAGCTGGACAAGAAGCGGGTCGCGGTTCTGCCGTTTGCGAACATGAGTCCTGATCCAGCGGATCAGTACTTTGCGGACGGTCTGACCGAGGAACTGATCTCAAAGCTTTCGCTCGTCAAGGGCTTGCGAGTGATAGCCAGAACTTCTGTGATGAGCTACAAGAAGAAGGACAGACGGATCTCAGAAATTGGCACGGAGCTGGGAGTTGGATCGATTGTCGAGGGCAGCTTCCGGAAGGCGGGTAACAAGATACGAGTAACTACTCAGCTAATCGACGTGAGGGACGATCAGCATGTCTGGGCACAAAGCTACGATAGGAACCTTGACGATGTCTTCGCAGTTCAGACCGATATTGCCAAGCAGGTCTCAGACACACTCAAAGTCAAGATTCTGGAAGCAGAGATCGACTCGATTGACAGAAAGCCAACCGAGAGCACCAAAGCCTACACCCTCTACCTGAGAGGCAGGTATCACTTCAATAGGAGAGGGGTAGAGGACATAGTGAAGGCTTCAGAGTATTTCGGTCAAGCGGTGAGAGAGGACGAGAGATTCGCACTGGGATATGTTGGTCTCGCTGACTGCTATGCGGTACTTTCCAATCTAGGGATCGACTCTGACGCGAACCACCAGAAGGCCAAGACTGAAGTCGCAAAAGGCTTGGAGCTGGATGGAGACCTTGCAGAAGCCCATGCTACACGAGGACTCATACTCTTCCATGAGTTCAATCTCAGGGAGGCAGAGGAAGAGTTCAGGAAGGCGATCGAACTGAAGCCTAGCTACGCTCCCGCGCACCATTGGTACTTCCGTCTACTCCTAGGTAAGGAGAGGTGGGACGAAGCACTCAAGCAAATCGAAAGAGCGGTCGCACTTGACCCGTTCTCGCAAATCATCAACCTCAACCATGCCCACTATCATAGAAGAAGGGGAGACTATGACAATGCACTGGAAGTATACAAAAAGGTGGTTGAGTTAGACCCCAACTTTGCCATGGCACATTTTGACTTGGCCGTGATCTACGGGATGATGAAGCGGTCGGCGGACATGAAGCGCGAGGCCAAGATTGCCATCGAGCGCGGAGCTCGCGAGGCCAAGATTGCGGTTGGGCTCGGCCGAGCATCATATCACCGACCGGTCAAAATTCTCGACGTGCTCGTCGCATACTTTGATGATGACCAGGAGAAAGTTAGAAAACTGCTACCTGAATTGGAAGCGAATTTTGGCGAGCCTCTAGCAATTTCCGCATTGCAGGCGGCCGGTCTCCATTTCTATCTCGGTGAGAGAGAAAAAGGATTCGAATGGCTGGAGAAATCGTATTCAAGAAGGGAGGATGACCTGCTGTACATCAGGACGGACGAATTGTTCGACGGCATCCGAGGCGATTCAAGATACCAAAATCTCTTGAAGAGGATTGGGATAGACTAAGCCTCATTATTCCTAAGACGATGTGATATGGAGGGCCAACTTGTCAAAGAGCGAGCGCAGACTCGCTGCGATAATGTTCACTGACATTGTGGACTACACCAGCCTGTCGGAAAAAAATGAAGCGCTCGCGCTCAACCTACTCGAAGAACACAGGAAGTTGCTTCGTCAGATCTTCTCACGACACGCAGGCCGAGAAATCAAGACCATCGGCGACGGCTTCCTTATCGAATTTCCAAGTGCCCTTGAAGCAGTAAGGTGTGCCCTGGAGATCCAGCAGCTCATGTACAAACGGAATCAAAGCGTTCCTTCCGAGAGGAAGATACTCCTGAGAGTCGCAGTTCACCTGGGAGACGTTGAACACCGGGACGGAGACGTATACGGAGACGCTGTGAACATCGCGTCCAGAATTCAGCGCCTTGCAGACCCCGGAGGAATCTGCATAACTCAGCAGGTCTTCGATCACGTACGGAACGCCGAAGAATTCCGTGCGGAGCCTCTTGGACAGAGCCAGTTGAAGAATGTGCAGATGCCTACGGTGATTTACAGGGTTCTCCCCCCAGCTGAACGGACCATGATCACCAGAAGCGACACTCTCGAACCCCGAAGGGTCGCCGCACTACCCCTGGCGATTCTTAGCTCCGATCACCAGGACGAGTATTTCGCGGACGGCCTTACCGAAGAGATCATCAATACGCTCTCCTCGATTCCTGGACTGAACGTGATCGCAAGAACATCCGTGATGAAATACAAACAAGCAAACAAGAGCGTGGGCGAGATCGGACGAGAACTCAAGGTTGGAACTATTCTTGAGGGAAGCGTAAGGAAAGCTGGAAGCAGAGTGCGGATCACCGTCCAGCTGATCGATGTCGGAAGCGAAGCACCCATCTGGGCACAGAAGTACGATAGAGAGCTTGAGGACGTTTTCAAGATACAGACCGACATCGCGGACCGAGTGGCCGAGGCATTGAAGGTTCAGCTTCTCAAAGAGAACAGAAAATTCATCGAAGAGAAGGCTCCCGAGGACATTGGAGCCTATGTCCTCTATCTGAGAGGACGATACTATTGGAGCAAGAGGACGAAGGAAGACCTCGAGAAGGCAATAGCGTATTTCGGGGAAGCCATAGAGATAGATCCCAACTACGCCCTGGCTCACGCGGGAATGGCGGACTGTTATACCCTGATGGGACGCCATCTCTACCTCCCGTCCAGAGAGGCGTTCGAGAAAGCACGAGGCTACGCTTACAGAGCATTAGAACTCAATGATAACCTTGCAGAAGCACACACTGCACTCGCCGCCGTTCTGATGATTTACAACTGGGA
>VBBR01000001.1 GCA_005881615.1 Candidatus Bathyarchaeota archaeon | reverse complement strand
GATCGTTTGAACTTGAACAGTGCTCTTGACCACCCAGACCATAGAGCCGACGGTCGGACCCTTTTCGGGTGCAATTCGCTGAATCCGGATCGTCCCGCTTACCTCCGGCTCAGATGAACCTGGCGACCTATATTCACAGGCCAGGCAGGATCCTTCCTGGCTCGACTACAGGCTATGAATAAGTCTGCTTGTCCGTAGCGGCAAACGGATGCTGAAATCCCCCCCTCAAGCTAGTCAGAGAGAAGCCAGGCGCTCAGCTTTGACTGTAGCAAGGACTGGAGGTTCGAGCGACGATATCATGAGTCCAACAAGGCTTCCCAGGATCCTTCACGCTTTACTTCTGGAATAGAGAGGTGATAGCCCGAGATGAGTGAACCTAGCCATCGTTTGGGCGTTTTCCAGCCGGAGATATGAACCCAGAGTTCAAGTTCTGCCCTCGGCACCAGCTTTCGACATAGTGTATCCAAAACATTTTAGCGCCCGATTCAAGAAATGGATGACCACTGGCGTCATTGGTATCCAAACGAGGTAACGTCCAGCACATAGAGATCAATGTTTCAAACTTCGATAGGTCCAAGGCTTTCTACCATGATTTTCTGGAATGGCTGGGCTACAAGCAAATCGTGGGCGGAAAGGATTTTGCTGGATGGGGCAATGGCGAAGCCGGGATTTTCGTGACCTACTTGGAGCGCTACAAGGATTCAGGATTCCATCGGGGACATGTGGGATTGAACCACATTGCCTTCCACGCGAAATCGAGAGCAGATGTGGACAGGCTTCACAGCGAGTTTCTTGTTCCGAGGAGCATCAAGGTGCTCTATGGTGGGCCGAAGGAATATCCTGAGTATCGGAAGGGCTACTACGCGGTCTATTTCGAGGACCCTGACAGAATCAAGCTAGAGTTTGTCCACTGAATTGGATGACCTCCGAGACGTGGAACCATGGGCTCCTCCTTAGATACTGCCCCTCGGCACCAATCAGTCTCTCTTCCGAAACCTCTGATCGCCTAGCTCAGGCCGAGTAGGGGCAGAATAGCTCCAACAACCCGGGACCACGCATCTGATTCTGGGTCAATTAGCTCGAAATGGCCAATGCCATCGAGTTTGATTAGGGTGGGATGCTCGCCCAATAGTTCAGCTCTTTCAATGAACTTTTCTGACTGAGAGGCCGGGACGACATCGTCAACTGATCCGTGGATTAGGACTTGTCTCGTTCCCATGGGGAGGAGCTCAATGGGACCGCCGGCATCGTATCGATCTGGATACTGGTCGGGCGTTCCGCCCATGAGTCTTGCAATAGCGCCGTTTCCAAGCCGCTGCTTCCACGCGGCCCTTAGATCGCACACACCGGCCAGTGAAACTGCACCGCCGAGACAGTATTTCGGAGCGCCGTGTAGCGGTGACGCGTTGGGTATTCGATGTCTGCCTCCAAGCCATAGTGCGAGGTGCCCTCCAGCGGAGTGGCCTATTACGGCTGTTCGCGGCAAGTCGACGTGTGGGTCTGAAGAGATTATTTCCAGAATGTGATCGGTCGCGAGGCCAATGTCCTGAAAAGTTCCAGGCCAGCCACCACCAGGATTTCCGAGTCGTCGATATTCGAGGTTGCAGGTGATGATTCCCTTGCTGGTGAATGCGGCGCAGAGGTGGCCAATGTGCGATAAGTCATATGCGGATTGCCAGAAACCGCCGTGAATCACGAACAAGAACGGGAATGGTCCCCGGCCATCGGGGAAGCGCAGCTCAGCGAAGTGCTGAGGATCCTGACCGTACTTGACGCGTTTGTCGAAGTTCGGCGGAGGTCTCTCCAGAATGTCGCTCAAAGCCTCTTCTGAAATGAAATTCCGACAATGGGGCTGTATAAGGTTCGATCATGAAAGCAGTCGAGAATCTTGTATTTTCGTAGCGGGTTTTCTTTAGATACTGCTCCTAGTCAATTAGCCTTTGAGCCAATTGGCGATTAGTGAGCTTCCTCCGGAAAAACTGCGGTTAGAATGTCCGCCTGGAAAGGTCGAATGCAAGACCAGCGAAGAACTAGCCCCTCTCGAAGGCATCGTTGGACAAGATCGCGCCCTCAAAGCCCTCACATTCGGCATGGAGATGAAAGGGAAAGGATTCAATGTCTTTGCAGCCGGTCCTCCAGTTACGGGTAAGAGGCCTGCGACTAGAAGTTACCTGGAAAAAATCGCGAAAACGAAACCTACTCCGCCTGACTGGTGTTATGTGAACAACTTTCAGAATCCTTACGAGCCGAAAGCCCTCAAACTCCCGGCGGGCAAGGCTAAGACCTTCCAGAAGGATCTGAAGAATCTCATAGACCAAGTCAAGAGAGCCGTTCCCGCAGCTCTTCAAAGCGAAGAATTTGCAGCCCGAACAAACAGCATAACCAAAAAGTCGGTTGAGGAGAGAGACCTAATTCTCAACGAGCTTAACGATGTGGCAAAACAGTCCAGCTACGCTGTCCGAATGAACCAGCTGGGCATCGGAATAGTCCCAATGCGTGCAGGAAAGCCTGTCAGCCAAGAGGAGTTTGACTCTCTACCACCGAGCGTGAAGAAGAAGTTCGAACAGAGTAGAGAGACCGTACGGAACGCGCTGGACAAAGCCGGGAAACAGGTCAACGATCTCGAAGCAAAGACATTGGACGAGCTGAAAAAACTCAGAGATGACACGGTCCACTATGCAATGGGGGGCCTGATCAGCACGCTAACCTCTCGCTACCAAGACCAGCCAGATGTGATACAGTATCTCGACGATCTGAAAGATGACATTCTAGAAAATACCGAACTGTTCACTCTGAGTGGGGCGGAACAGCAGAAGAAAGATTCTGATTCACCACCTGGTCCTGCTGAGACTGGCTTGCCTGACCTTCTGTACAGAAGATACCAAGTCAATGTCATCGTCGATAATTCCGAACTCAAAGGAGCACCGGTCATCGTGGAAGACAACCCGACAGTAACGAATCTGCTTGGCAGAATCGAGAACGAGGCCAAGTTTGGAACTCTCTCAACAGACTTCACCCTGATCAAGGGAGGATCGATCCACAAAGCTAACGGCGGCTACATTATACTCGGAGCTAGGGAGCTTCTAACGAGCCAGCTGTCGTACGAGAGTCTCAAGAGAGCTCTTCAGAGCGGAAGCATATCGATTGAGGAAACTGGCCAGAGGCTCGGCATTGCAAGCACGAAGAGTCTCACTCCACAACGTATACCGTTGAACGTGAAAATCGTTTTGGCCGGTGATCATCAGATCTACCAAGCCCTCTACGTCGCTGACCCCGACTTCGGCCTGCTCTTCAAGGTCAAAGCCCAATTTGACGACGCGATCGACCGGAGCGACGAGAACATGGAAACTTACGGAAGATTTGTTCACACTCTCTGCGAGAATGAGAAACTGAATCATCTCGAGGCGGCGGCGATAGCGAAGATTGTGGAATACGGTTCAAGATTGGCGGAGGACCAGACCAAGCTCTCCACGAAATTCCCTGAGATAGCCGACCTTGTTCGAGAAGCCAACTTGTACGCATCTCAGGACGGGTCCAAATACATCAAGGACACCCACATCGTGAAGGCGTTAGATGAGAAGATCTACCGGTCCAACCTGCTTGATGAAAAAACCAAGGAGATGATCGAGCGAGGAGTCATACTTATCGACACCTCCGGGAAGAAAACAGGGCAGGTAAACGGGCTGTCCGTCATCAGCCTCGGCGACTTCGACTTCGGCCAGCCCTCAAGGATAACCGTGAGCATCGGTCTGGGAAGAGAAGGAGTCATCGACATTGAACGCCAAGCCAAACTAGGCGGACAAACACACACGAAAGGAGTCCTGATAATTTCCGGTTATCTAGAGGACAAGTATGCTCGTGACAAACCCTTGAGCGTCTCTTGTAGACTCGTCTTCGAACAAAGTTATGGTGGTGTCGACGGTGACAGCGCGTCCAGCACAGAACTCTACGCGATTCTATCCGCCCTCTCTAACCTTCCCATCAAGCAGAACTTCGCGGTTACAGGATCAGTAAACCAGAAGGGCGAGGTTCAGGCAATAGGTGGAGTCAACGAGAAAATCGAGGGATTCTATCATACATGCAAGGCCAAAGTACTGAAAGGTGACGAAGGAGTTCTCATACCCAAAAGCAACGTCCAGCACTTAATGCTCAGCGAAGAAGTGGTGGAAGCCGTCAAACAAGGACGGTTCCATATCTATCCTGTAAGCACGATAGATGAAGGTATTGAAATCTTGACGGGCGTAAGGGCGGGAGAACTCAAGAACGATGGATCCTATGAACCGGACACGGTTCATTTCAAGGTCAACAAACGACTGGCGGAAATGGCAGAAAAGATCACGAAATTTGGAGAATTCTCCAGAAACCCAAGAGACTAACCCGCGTAGAGTTCTCGCTTATCCAGATCGGGTTAACTTAGAGGAAAGCGCTTCGAAGACCTAGAAGTATTCGCTGGTGAACCTCGCCTGGAGGCTTCGTGCCGTCCACGAGATGCCATCCAAATATCGTGGCAAGTGACCGGTAGTTTCTTCGCACCTTCTCTAGAAAGGCACGGTCCCTCTCGTTTACGTCTCGGCGCCGGGTCTTTCGCGAGAACGACTTGGGAATAGGAACGTCTAGGACGAAGACCGCGCGAGATTCTGGGAGACCCGCGTCAAGACCCGCGAGCCATTGGACACTCAAACCCCTTGCTTCACCGTAGGCCAAGTTGGAAGGAGTGTACCTGTTACAGATGACGAAATCGTTCTTTTTCAGTGCCCCAGTGATCGTGCCCATGTTTTCCCAGCGGTTGAGGGAATAGAGCATGTGCAGGGCATGCGGCGAGGTGTCAGACCTTCCAGCTAGGAAGGATCGGATCAGCCGTCCCGAACTAGTAGAATAAACTGGAAAGCTCAGAATACCAATCTTGAATCCTTCCCGGCGCAATCTCGCCGACAGGAGTCTGGTCTGAGTCTTCTTCCCTGCTTGGTCAATTCCTTCCAACGCAATAAGACGGGAGGGCAAGAGATAATCGAAACAGTTCGGGTTGCTTATTACGTTAAGCGAGGACTAGTCTCCAAGGGGAGAGCATCGTCGATCACATCCCTCGTGCTTCTGTAATCCATCGTGGCTGCCTGTTCTTCGTATCTCCTATCTCTTCGCTTGCAATCAGACCGAATCAGGACTCCCTGATTTTGCAAGAGCAACTCGTCCATCGCAAAGTGATCAAGAGGGTTGTACGGCCAATCAGAGGCTAAGTTCGTAATCGCCAGAGGTATCACCGGCTGACAACTTCTATCCGTAGCCTGTCGTGAGGCATTGTTGCACCACAAGTCTTAATATCGAAAATTGCAAGAGCTACAGATCTGAACATTGGAGACGTCCCGTCCTACTTCGCGTTCCGAGTCAAGCGTGCAACGAACAATCTTCTTCGCTCTCATTCTCTCCTACTGCGGCGACTCGGCGTTGTCAGATAGCCAAACTTTCACGGTCGAATCCAACCGATTTGTTCATATCAGAAATTATTTCCGTCCTCCTTCCTTCCCGGGAGGCTACTCGAGACTCTTGAATTCGTAGACCGCTGGTCAGGTCCGGCTAAAGCGTCCCAGCTTTTGTCAAAGGAAAGCTCCGCGCCAAATCTGCCGCCTAGGAAACTGGGAGGCACCTGAAGAATTCTCTTCTGCAGAAACTACGACAAAAGTTTCGAGAATTCACTGCTGGTGAAAGACTGCTACGAGCGAGACGGGCTCCCCGGCAAAACCCGAAACCAAGAGGACCCGAAGGTCTCTTGGGTGGTCATCAGGTTAAGACCCCGGGAAGCCCCTAGGAACAAAAAACGCACGAGTATAAGAAGGAAACAGGTGTTCTTAGGATATACTAGAGATAGCATCCGGTATATGTTGCAGCAAAATGGAACTATCAAGCGATAGGGAGAATAATATTGAACTGCAGAAGCCTCCGCCCAAGTGCAAGCCGAACGCAAACCCTTGACATACCGTCTCGGGCGAGAACGCTTTTAACTAGTCTCAAATCTTCCTGATATTGATCAGGAAGTGGGCTAATGCAACCAAGGGGGCAGAGCATAGCAATGCGACCACAGTTCCAAGCCCTACGCCCAGAATAGGATAGAGGTACCCTACGAGAAGGCTGTAGGGAAAAGCGGTTAATCCCGCGGATATCAACAACGGTTTCGTCAATGCCCGCGACAGCGCCATTCCGCGAGTTCTGTAGGTGAAAAACAGGGTTAGGCTGAATATTGCAGGGAACGATGAAGCTATGCCTCCCAGTTCGGGGCCTCCGAGCTGGCTTGACAAAACAGCCAGAGCGACGATGCTTCCTCCTACTAGCGCCCTGAATGCTATTTGCGCAAGCGAGTAGACCATCTGCACGCTACCCACACCGGGAAGTTTCATTTTCACTTTGAACAGATAGAAGTAGAGGCTGGCGATAGGGAGAAAAACTCCAACCGAGAAGAGCAGATTTCTCAAATCAAGAAAAGCTGTTGTCGTTGAGAGTCCGACCCAAACGAGTAGCGCGGCGAGGAACGCGGACGGGAACCCCTTTTCTGAAAGAATCGCGTAGACGAGCAGGAATGACATTGTGAAGCTAAGGGCTAGGGGGAAGACTGCAGTTGCCTGCGATGCTGTCGCAGGTCCTTGGTTGAGACCGATGAAGAGAAATGAGACTATTGATATTGCAGGAAGCCCGCCTACTAGACCTCCGAGGGCGCTACCATAACGCTCCGCGATTAGCGTCGCGAAACTAATCCACGCACCGCCAACGGTGAACGCCAGGACTAGATGTAAGATTAGAAGATCGGTCATTAATGAACTACTGTAACGTGGCTTATCGTCCAGACCCGAGCCGGGTTGTTTCTGAGTTACATAAGCTCGTTTTTACGTTTACAAGTGGGAAAGTTGTCATAAAGCGTCCCCATCCAGCGTCATCTTTTAGGAGTCGGCGGGAAGTCATCGTCCCCAGAATATGTTGTCAATTCAGGAGCTATTGAGATCAAATGGCCGCGAACATCTCGCAACATACTCCCTCGCGACGCTAGCGAATTTTCTTCTTTCAGTCCCGCAATATGTCGCAGTCAACACCGCCCTCGAGCTAGCTGTAATTCCCAAAGGAACGACGGCGAGTTTGATCGCTCAATACGGATCGGGCACCGGCCTAGTTTTGGATTTTCTCAGATCGGGTCTCATCTTCCAAGGAGTCCTAGCAGTTCTGGTGGTCGGGCTTGCCGGGGCTGCTACCTCTCGAAGAGGTTGGAAGTGGCAATACCCACTGACGGGCGTGTTCGTCTCAACCTATCTCGCATACCATCTAGGCGGCAAGTTTCTGAATGCTCTCGGTTGGATCGGAGTCCTAGAAACTAGCGGCGTAAATGTTTCCGATGTCTACGGATATCTCTTCTGGTTCGGGCTGGCTACGGCAGTATGCTACCTGATCGCAATTCTTGTTCTGAGGCGGTCCTATGGGAAACTCAAAGAGGAGAGAGCAATCTTAGCCGTTTCGGGATGATGAAGGGCTTTCTCGATTATCGCACGACTCTGAACAGAGAAATTGTTTACTCTTCCTTATGGTAGCGGACTTTTCGCCGGGACGCCCGAAGCTGTGCACTGGCCCGCCTAGTCATTGCAGCAAGTGTGGCTGTCAATCCAATTATGCCACCTACGAGGAGCAGCCAGGGATTGGTCGGTAAAGTTGAAGCGTGTAAGACGCTTCGGGCAGTCAAGAAGAAGTTGCAGAAGTGGCAGTTGCCGTTTCCATTGTCCACGTGAATGGTTACAGTCTTCGAATCCTGGAGAGCTGGTAAGCCGTCACTGGTCGCTGTGAATGTGATTACATATGGGCCTGGCTGTACAGAGCTGACGTTCCAGTTGAAAATTCCTGTCGAAGGGTCGAAGCTCGCGCCGTTGGGAAGTCCGCTGGCCGCCAAGGTCACGTTGTCCGCTGCGTTATCGGGGTCAGTCTGATTTATCATGAAATGTATGATCTCTCCTTGGCTAACGTGGATGGTTCCCAGGACGATCAGCACTGGTTGCTCGATTACTTCATTTACGAAAATGCTTACGTTGGCCGAGACAACCAGCGCCCCGTCTGATGCAGACATTCTCACTAGGTAAGTGCTTGAACCTTGACCTGCAGACGGTGTCCAAGTAAAGTTCCCAGACGAGAAACCGAGGCCGCTATTCGTTGTGAAAGCTGCTCCGAGGGCGAGGCAATTGTCACAGGCAATACTGATTGTCCGTGAGGGATCGCCAGTCGCTGAGACGTTGAAAGTGAGTGGAGAGCCCTCGTTGACAGTCTGAGAACTGGGGATAAGCACTGTAAGTGGTACCGTGGTGATTGTGAAGGTTTGGGAGGCAACAGCCGTCTCGCTGGGAACGGAACTGTCGTTAACTGTCAGAGAAACGGTGTAGTTCCCCGCCGCGAAACTGTGGGAGACCGGGTTTCCGGTCAAGACTGACGAGTCACCGAAGTTCCACAAGTAGACGTAGGGAGAGGTCCCCCCACTTGCAGTTGCTGAGAAGATGACTGGTTGTCCTGCTTGTGCGGATGTTGAACTCATCGTAAAGCTGGTCGAGAAGGGCATGGGGGTAGATGGAGAGACTGTGATGATCTGCGTGATGGTTGTCTGGGTCATGCTTGAATCTGTAACGGTCAGCGTGACTGTGAGGGACCCAGCTGTTGTGTAAGTGTGCGAGGCTGGGTTTCCTGTTGCGGTACTGCTGTCTCCAAAATTCCAGCTGTATGAGTATCCACCAGTTCCTCCTGAAGTGGAGGCAACGAAGGTAACCGGAACGCCGATTGTCGGGCTGGTCGAGACAGTGAAGTTTGCAGAGATTGGAAGGGCTACTATTGTCACATTCTGCGAAGCAATGGACACGTTCGCGTTTGCATCAGTGATCGTGGCTGAAACGATGAAAGTTCCTATTGTACTGTAAGTCGTGGAGAAACTTGCGCCGGTGGCTGAAGCTGGACTGCCGGCTGTTGAGGTCCATGCAAATGCGTAGGGTGTGGTCCCTCCTGTTCCAGTCGCAGTGAACGTTACCGCAGAGCCCGCGGTTCCAGTCGTTGGTCCGCTGATCGTCACTGCAAGTGTAGGCGGATTGACCAGGATGCTGGCGGTTGCTGTAGCAGTCTTGGCGTTGGCATCCGCGACCGTTACTGTGACCGTGTAAGTCCCGGGCATGTTGAAGCTGTGATTTACTGGATTTCCTGAAGCTGTGGTCCCATCACCAAAGTTCCAGTTGAACGTGTAAGGAGAGGTTCCGCCTGAGACGGAGGCTGTGAAGCTGGCGGGCTGTCCGACTGTTAGGCCCGATGAGGATGCCACCACGAAGATAGTGGTCAGAGGCGATGGCGCAACAAGAAGGGTCTGAGTTGATGTCACTGTTTGGACGTTAGCGTCCTTGGCCGTAAGGGTGACGGTGTAGGACCCTGCGGAGGAGTAGGTGTGGCTAACGATGTTTCCACTCGCGGAGGTACTATCGCCGAAATTCCAACTGAAAGTGAACGGATTCGTTCCGCCGGCAGTAGTTGCTGTGAGAGTCACTGACTCGTTAACCACTGGGGACGTGGGCACGATCGTGAAGCTAGCGTTTGGCTGCGCGTCGATAACTTCTGAAACGGTTTTTGATGCGGCGACTCCGAGACTATCTTGAGCGGTCACGACGACCATGAAGGTTCCTGGATTAGAGTAGGCGTGTGTCGTGGAGCATCCAGTAATTGATGTGCCATCGCCAAAGGTCCAGTTGCAAGAGACCGCTCCGACACCACCATAGATACTAGCCGAGAAGCTGCTAGGAGCACCTGCATCGTTCGGGTTTGGACTGGCGGTAATAGATGGCACGGCCAAAGCTGCCAGAACAGTGATGGATTTCGAGCTCGTCGCGATCTGGGAAGGCGAAGACGAGTCCGTGGCAGTCACACTGACGCTGAATGTCTCGCTCGTGCTATAGATGTGAACCGCAGTAACACCGGACCCTGTGCTCCCGTCTCCAAACCCTGTGCTCCCGTCTCCAAAGGACCACGCAAAAGAAACTGGCGCTATGCAGTTGGTCGTCGAGGCAGTGAAAGTCACTGGGGAAGTCGCCTCGGGTGTGGCCGGGCCGAAGACTAGACTGACCGTGCATTGGGGAGCAGCGGTGATTTTCACCGCGATACTTTCTGATATTGCAACGCCCAGACTATCCGTCACTGTTACAGTGGCCGTGAAATTTCCTGCGGTCCCGTAAATTTGGTTGGTCGAGCATCCGGTACCGGTGGCACCGTCACCGAAGTTCCAATTGCAAATCAGTGGCGCAACGCCTCCGGAAGTTGTCGCGATAAAGGTGATCGTTTGTCCGGTGTTGGCTGGGTTTGGACTAGCAGTAATGGCGGACACGGCGAGATTGGCGTTGACAACCAATGATTGAGCGGCCGATGTTCCCGTCTTGCCTGCTGAGTCCGTTACTGTGACGGTGACGCTGAAGGTTCCGGCAGAAGCGTATGCATGCGTGACAGTGCTACCTGAGCCTGGCGCAGAACCGTCTCCAAAGTTCCAGCTGAAGCTGACGTAGGGTAGAGTACCACCGCTAGCTGTAGCGCTAAAGGATACAGGTAGGTTGACTTCCGTTGGGTTAGTGCTCACAGTGAAACTTGGAGCTATAGGGAGTGAAGCAATAGTAAGGCTCTGAGTCGAAATAACTTGAGTATTAGCGGCGTCGGTTAATGTAAGCGTGACAGTGAACGTACCTGCGGTCGTATAGGTGTGAGTCGCGTTTGCACCTGATGCGGTCTGCCCATCTCCAAACGTCCAAGAGTACACGTATGGTGTTACTCCTCCAGAGCCGGACCCCGTGAAAGTGACCAAGCTGTTTACTTGAGGCGATGAGGGTGTGAAGGTAAACGAGACATTCAGCGCACGGACCGTTATCGTTAGTGTCTTACTCACGGTCGCCTTTTGTTGCGGGCTGCTAGCGTCGGTTACTGTCAGAGTTACAGTGTATGTCCCAAGCGAGGAATAGTTGTGGCTTGGGTTCTGTCCGGTGGACGTGGCACCATCTCCAAAACTCCATGAGTATGCATAGGGCGCTGTTCCTCCTGTTGTAGTTGCCGTGAAAATTACTTGGACGTTCACGAGCGGTGTAGACGGAGATGCTGTGAAGCTTGTTGAGAGGGGTGGTGGGGGACAGTTGGTGGTACAAGAGGTAGCAAAGGCAGCGAGCATGTTTGGTGCTCCTGCGTCGTTGGAATTGATCGATGGTAGCCCCCATGCCACTTCGATCGTTGATAGGTAGGAGTAGTGAGATGCGCCTGCTGGGCTGATCTGCACGCCTTTGTTCGCTGTGGGTCCGCTGAAGGATGCGTAGAGGCACTCTCCGGTTCCACCAGTGTTGGTGCACTGGCTGTAGCCTTCGTCGTATAGTAATAGTAGGGTTGCTTTTGTCGTTGTGAACTCGGT
>VBBR01000050.1 GCA_005881615.1 Candidatus Bathyarchaeota archaeon | reverse complement strand
AAGAATGTCCCAGCTTTCTCTAAATGTCTCATTCGTGCGCTGGATTCATTTCGTGGGAGGGGTTTTCAGATAGCTTTTTACGTGGACGATACAGACAGCCTCACGAATCATCTTGAGAGCCAGCTTCAGGGTTAGGCTCGTTATCATATTCACAGTGGCCTTCTCCATGGCGTCCCTTGCCGGTGCATCTTCCACCGGATTCCATGTTCCAACGGTAACCCTCGCCCATGCCATCTCAGCTCCGTGTCCAACTGTTGGCTCTGCGGGCTCCTGTTCGAATTACTGGATTCCTGCCGGACCGGAAATGGACACTCTTCTAGGTACGATCTTCACTGATGAGACGGCCGAGTTCGTCAACATACAGTCCGCTTCTCCAAGCATTGACTTGACAGACTGGCCGTTATCGTCTAGTCTGCTCTCGACATTCACGACGAATCCTAAGGGGTATTGATATGAGATTTGGCAATGACACTAGTGGACTAGGCGTTCAGCTACGCCAAGGAATAGCTCATTTGATCGACAAGGTCCAGTTCGTCAACAATGAGCCTGACATTGCAGGCTCTGCTATAGCGATCGACAATCCCGTATCGACCAGTAACGGTGGTCTTCCTTCGCCAAACCCATGCCTCTGGGACAAATCTTTCCCGCAAACTGACTCAACATGTAAGGTGGGTGCCCCAGGTGGCACAGCCTACCACCGTGCTAGTGCCACAGGTGGAGCGCATGGCCTAACGGCATGGCAACCCTACTATGGCGATGCGGATTTCTGTGCTGCTGCCCAGCATTTCATAAATGCGGGCCTAGCTACTGGAAAAGATGCTAACTGTGTGCTCACAGGTATCTCGACCACTGTGACCTCTAACACAGTGCCATTCTTCGTTAGAAGTGATAGTCCTCCTCGGCTAGCGAGGGGCCGAGCACCGGCTTTCCAGGATTTACTACCTCAACAACCAACGTGGCGATGAGCTGGGGGATGTATACGGCAGGCTTTGGCGTTGTCTTTCCTTTTGATCAGAGCCTCTACCTCGGCTACAATAGCCGATTCGTCTCTGGAATATCTAGCATCAAGGGAGGAACGCCGACCGCCCCTTGCTCGTCCAGTTCTGTCCCAACTCCAAGTGCAGGTGACTACGAGTACATGTGTGTTCCTTCATATGACAATCTCTCCAACAAGATGGAGTTTGCTCCCTGTCTCAGTGCGTCAGGTGATCCGGTCATAGGCGCAACGTCCAATCTGCCCACGTCGCCGGGAATGGGAATCTGTCCCGCGAGCAACAGTCTTTCCGCGATAAGTGCGGGGATTCAGGCAGAAGATCTCTTCGGGAAAGGGGCGTACACAATACCTGTCTTCACAACGAGCGACCAGTTCGGGTATCTGCAGCATACCCCGGGTAATTCTGCTGCGACCTGGCAGAGGGTTATTAATAATGAGGGAAGCGGGATCGCTAGCTATTTCACATGGCTCAACGCGTGGAATCCGAACCCTGCTCAAACCGGGACTGTACGCCAGGCCTTCAAACAGTCCACTCGCACAACCAATCCGTACCTGGCCACGACTCTCTGGGATTTTGACGTCGTCGGTAGCATCTACGACAGCCTTGATGTTATCAACCCGCTGTCAAACGGACAGCTCCTGGATTGGATGAGCACTGGCAGCATAGTCTTGGTGAATTCTGCTCTAACGTACACGCCACCTCAAGGCACTGTCCTCACATACCGTTTTACCCTTCAGCCCAACCTGGTTTGGCAGGACGGTACGAAAGTCACGTCCTGGGATGTCAGGTTCACCTATCTATCATGCAAGGCTGCAGGAGCCTTCCAGTGCGGCGGACTAGCCCCAGTCACTGGTGTAACAGTCCTCACTCCCTCCCAGTTCGACATCAACGTCAACGCCTTCGGACCCTTCACCAAACAATCCCTAACCTCTCCCACAATCATCCCTGGACGCTACTGGTCAACTTGCGCAGGCTCCATATGGCTGACCGACGTGTCCATAGGCCGCGTTCCTGACAGTTGCATGAGCGCCGACCCATCCAAGCTCACGGCTCAGTTCGACCCGATAGCCAACCACATTCTGATAGGTTCAGGACCTTGGACTTGCGGGTCGGGTTCAGGCCTGGGCCAGGCTTGTTCTCCAGGAAACGTTCAGAATCCCGGTGTTGGTCAGAGCTATTCGCTTCAGCGTAATGGTAAGGGGATTGCTCCTTCCTTCCCGGGTGACTATTTCCGTAGTAGCGGTAATCTCGCTCTATGGCTCTGGGCGGGTGGTCCAAACCTCAGCTCGAACTGGTTCAGCATCGCCAAGAGCTGTTTCGGTGCTGCTCCAGTCACACTGGGCAGTACTCCTACAGTGAGTAGTTGTGCTCACTGGCAGCAGGGTATCGGAACCAGTGGAGCAACAACAGCCCCCGGTGTAGGCGGATGTCCATCAGGTACAACTCCCTGCGGAATATCCGTGGGAACCAACCAACTGAGCATCATTAGGCTTTACAGTGTTCCAATAGACTGGCTAGGGGCGGTTAATGGGAACGCTCTGACTTGGAACGCTACTCCTCCTCAGGGCATCATACCTCTCAATCCCATCCTTTACGCAGGCAATGCTCCCAACCCACTACCGACAGGATACCCAGGCTTCACACCCGGCGCTGCACAAAAGCTTGCTCCGGCTAGCACCGTGGGATGTGCATCGCCATACCCTATAGGTGCGTACGACTGTTGACAGAATGAGGTGCACTCGGCATCTATGATTCTCATCGCGCTTTTTCTTGAAGACACTATCAACTTTTCGGTTGTTTGCTATTGCTTCGGTCATCTCGAGTTGTAATGTTCGAGGAATGGTAATCACAAAATCGGGCGGTCGTAGCATGGACCTATCGCAATGGAATCGGGGGAGTGACTCCCAGTAGCTGTCAGATCCAGATCGGGAAGAAAAGTCGGCTGGTTTTGAATCAGATATTTTTGTTGAGTCAGTCGTCTTTTGGCTCGCGCTCTGGATAAGCTTTTAAAATGCGATGAGGTTTCGCCCGATCAGAATAAATCTTCAACGTAAGGTGGATCAGTCGAGCATGCTCTCCAGACGGACACGACCGATTTTGAATTTCACTGCTTTTCTTTTTATCATGCTGGTCCTACCATTTGCTTCCCATACTATTCATTCTAATGCATCTCCGGCTAGCGTACAAGCAGCCCCTACGGCGTCCCCGGTCATCCGGCTGAGCCCTGCGAACGTGTCTGTCGATCCTTCCAGAGTAAACGGGACCTTTTCGGTTTCAGTGATTCTTGTCAACTCTCCTCCCATAAATCAGTGGTTGGCGGAGGTTCAGTACAACTACACCGTTCTGAAGACGGCTAAGATTGACTATTCCAATAGCGTTCTTGGCCCTGATGCCCAGTCTCTCCGTAATTGCATCGACGGAGTACCATTCCAGAACTGTGACAGTGGTAGTAAGGGGGACCAGAAGGGAGTCATAGACGTCGGACTTTACATCTTGGGGGATGTTATTGTTAATCCACCACCCCAACTTGTATTCCGTGCTACATCTTTTCGGTGTCGAGCTTGATAATGGAGCTCTGAAATATGATCTGTCGAACGGTTTGACGACAGTTGATGGCTACTTCAACGATACTTACTGCCCGGGTCCGAGCGTCAGCAAAGTTCTCTGCACTCCTCCTTCTGTAGACATTTCCGTTTCTCCCTTGTCACCATCGGTTGGCCGCAGAGTCACTTTCAACGCCACTTCTAGCAGTGTGACAAACTACAAAGCGACGATCAGATCTTACCTATGGACCTGGGGGGATGGCAATTCAATCGACGGCACAGACCTAAGCTTACCAACCCACACGTTCACACTTGTCTGCAATTGTTCGGTCACTCTAACACTAACCGACAGCTACGGCATCTACTGGTCGAAAACAGTTGTTGTGTCCGTCCACGTTTTCTTCGTCGATCTAGCAATTGGTGACATCTCCGTTAGTCCAGCCTTTAATGTGTACCCGGGGACTCCTGTTCAGATTACCGCCGCAGTCATTAACAACAGCACAGTTCCCGAGAATGGTAGTTTGACCATAAATCTAGAGGGTAAGACAATCCAAGGAGCGCCCATCAAACTCTTCCAACTGGGAGCCTACAAGCAAGTGGCGACGTTGACCGTTACTCTGGACACTGCGGGCCTCACTCCGAGGGTGTACAGAATTGACGCAGTCGTGCCACCTTTGAGCGGTGAGAATATCACTCGTAACAATATCAAATCAGCGCACATACAACTAATCGACCCGCTCCTGAGGGGCTCCTTGTCACTCAGCCTGGCGGAGACAACGGGTCTCGGCATAGTCGTCATTGCTGCAGTGGGCTTTGCCTTGATTCGTCTGAGAAAGAAGCAGAGCGTCCTCAATGAGCCTCTATAGGAGAATAGAAAGATGCACACGGAGAATGTTGGGGTATTCCAGAAATATCCCAGTCTTGCTCCAGGTTGACCCTGACTCCGGCGCGAGGATAATCTTTTAAGGGCAGAGACCCGAAAGCCCCTCTCGGAAAAACTTGAGAACAATCTCTAACATACGACTACTGCTCATCTTTGCAACCGTTTTCTCGATGGCGACCATAACTGGCGCCATATCAAGCAACTACCATCTTCCCACGGTACAATTAGCTCATGGTGTAACTGCGCCCTGTCCCACGACGGGCTCAGCAGGAAAATGTTCTGAGAACTGGATTCCAGCCGGCCCAGCAATGGACACGCTTCTCAACACGATCTTTACCGACGAGACGGCCGAGTTCACCGACATACAATCAACCAGTCCAAGCATAGACTTGACCGACTGGCAACTCACCCCGGATCTCCTCAGCACTTTCACAACCAGCAGTAACTTCTACATCACCCAAG
>VBBR01000047.1 GCA_005881615.1 Candidatus Bathyarchaeota archaeon | reverse complement strand
AGGAGTGAAAGCTTTCTCAGCGATGACGCATCGTTCAACAGACCGATACGTAGACAATCGTTAACCATCCGTCTGAACAGGTCCAGCAACCCGAGAACATCAGCTACCGGAACATAGTACTGCCAGACAGACTTGACAGCCAACACAACAAACGAGAAGCACCATGATCATAGGCATAAGTCAGAGAGGCATCCAACGATAAGTCAACAGAGCCCATATCGGCAATTTTCAAATATGGTATGAAGTCCGACTGGGACGGGATGGTCGGATTTTCATGTGCAAGCTGTCAGATTTTGATTCACTCTCAATGGGACCTCTGCATCGTTCTTACGTTGAAACTGAGTTGAAGATGTGGCACGAAGCCTATCTCCCAATAGGGAAAACCGTCTTGGACGTGGGAGCTGGGTGCGGGGAAACGGCGTTCTTCTATTTGAATCACGGTGCTGATCATGTGATTTGCGTCGAGTCTGATCCCGAGGCTGTGGTTCATCTGAGAAAGAATTTCGGCGGTGACTCAAGGGTCACGATTCTTCCCTTTCTGGTAAATTCGATCAAAATTGACGTAGAGGGGGGTGAAGATGGTATGGTTTTCGAAACCCATTTTCCGGTCAGGTTCAAGTCTGTTCGGCGGTTAGGTCCTGACGTGAGATTGTGGAGGCTGGAAAAGAGATGGTTTTCTGTTCATAATCTCAAGATCGGAATAGCTCACAAGATAAGAATCACAATTCTCGATAGGTTGGGATTGTAGGACTCCGCCCATGAGAAGGCCGGTCCTTTCGACCTCGACACTTGCGTCCAGTTCCTCCCCATCGCAAACCGTGGGAGCCCGATTGCAGAGGTCTCTGTCGGACCCAAAGATGTATCGGAGATAGGAGAACTATGAACTTCCTCAAGAATAACCTGGCATTGCTGCCTCAGGAGAGGGACCTCCCTTGAGGGTTTTGATCGTACATCCTCTTATGTCAGCGATGGGTGGTGGGGAAAGACTTTGTTGCGAAACTATGAGAGCGCTAATCAACCGAGGGGACGAGGTGGTGCTCGTCTCGGGGGACTTCGCGGCTGATCGTCTTGAGCGGTTCTTTGGATATGAGGGCCTCTTCGGACGCATATCGCTCAAGACATACCCGGCCGATCCCCGCGACGGATTCGGTACTTACAAGCATCTTCTTCACCATGTAAGGGCGCAGAGGAAACTCGTCTCGGCTGACTCCGATTTTGACCTCGTCATCTCCACGCAGGACGCTGGCTACATTCCAGACATTTCAAGGCCGGTATTGCAATGGGGATACTTTCCAAATATTTTTCCGAGAGGACTCTATGGATGGCCTTTGCGAGTGCACTATTCGCGGAAAATCATGCGGATCGGCCTCGTTCTTGCCATAAGTGAATATTCCAAGTCGCATTTTGATCGAGAGTGGGAGGTTCCAACCACGTTAGTATATCCTGCGTGCAACATGATTCAACCAAGTCGCTCTAGAGATAACGTAGTGGTTACGGCCGCAAGAGGAGTGCCTGAGAAGAATCTTGAACTATTCTGGGAGGTTGCAAGACGGTGTCCAAATTATGAGTTTTTTCTTCTCTTGACCCTGGACCCGCGTTTCTTGGAATATTCTCGAGCCCTTCAGAGTACCGCCCCAGTGAATGGTCATGTGATTGTCAATCCTAGCAAGGAAATGTATCAAGAGACGCTGGCTAAGTCTCTGATCTACCTTCATCTCATGCGCGGTGAACACTTCGGGATAACGATTGTAGAGTCTATGTCTGCTGGCTGCGTTCCAGTGGTTCACGATAGTGGTGGGCCCAGGGAAATCGTAGGCAGTGTTGGCCTTCTTTGGCGACAGGTAGACGAGATTCCGAACCTTCTCTCAGTCGCCGAGGCCTCCTACGAAGTCGTGTCCAAGCTTTCCATTGAACGTGCAAGAAGCTTCAGCAGAGAAAAATTTGATGAATCCTTCGGCGAAGTGCTCGAAAGAGCAATCTCAAGAGTTCCATAGCGCGACCTATGTAGAGAAGAGGAATCAAGATCTCTTATCGATCCTAAACCAGGGAAGTCAGAGGCGACACTGCAGGGGAAAGAGTGATCTTCGTCTCTGTGGATTCTGTTTCGTTTCGGACATCATGCGTAATCATTGTTCCTGCGAGCAGAGGGTTCCATTTCATCCGAAGTCTAGTCCTCAACTTAACGGTTGTTCGAACTCGATTGATCATAGATCTGTTTACAATTTCCTTCGGGGTCTCTCGGAGCGCTTTCACGTTGAGCGTCACGTAGCTGGGAATCCCTGGACACAGGCAGAGATAGTTGACCTCGTTTCCAGCTTCAGGAAAGGGTTCCGGTACACCGTATCCTTGGCGTTCCCAGACCCATCTGGGATATACGGTGAAACCACCACAGCCACGAACCTTCTCCCAACCTTGAGGTAGGCCTTCGTGCCTTGGATAGTAATCATACTTCTTGTCTTTCATTTCAGGTGTGGCCCAGGTGTCCCAATACCTTAACTTCAAAGGGACTCGCGAGTAATCCGCGAACCAATTTGTCGCTCCTAGAATACACTCCCCATTGTAATCGACGTACTCTTTGAGTAAATGCCAGATTTCGTTTATGCCGGTTAGATAGTAGCTGTCGATACTTAGAAAGTGTTCTGCGTTTGGGTTCAGTTCCAAAGCTTGCTTATGGGCCATATTTCGGCGCATAGCCAAATATTGAATCCTCTCTCTAGTCTTCACGGGAGGGTAACGAGGAAATTCCTTGAATCCTTCAGCACGGCAGTAGAATGGAATCTCAGGAATACCCCATGCTTCCTGCTTTCCACTAATGCAAACTGCAACGATGTTCTCCTTCATCCACGTTCCACCCTAGAGAACTGCGATGTCATCGGTCGTTTAGAGAGATCTCGCTCTCATTCCATCGGCTTCTGACTCACATGAATTGTCGCGAATTTTGGGCACCGTAGTGCACCTAATTGATTTCGTTCCGGGAACTAGAGTCGAATTTCTCTGCGTTATTTTGTGCCTCCTTGGTAGCATAGTTCACTATTCTGAATTTCGGCAACGGGAGGATGAACTTGCCTCCGGAGCGCAGATAATCACTCTCCTGTCTTTGGATCTCACTGAGGAAGTGGTGAGGTAGCACGAGAAAATAGTCTGGTTTGTCCTTTCGTGCTTCCTCTTTCGATACAATTGGGATTCCGGTTCCTGGTGTCTTACGTCCCCACTTCTCGGGGTTCGCATCCGTCGCCTTTTCGATAAGATTATGGTCAAGTTTGCAATACTGCAGAATGGTGTTCCCTCGGGTCGAGGCACCATAAACGTAGATGCTCTTGCCATCGTTGACCTCTTTCGCGACGAACCCTCTCAATTGCAAACCTAACGTTCGGACATTCTTGGCAAATTCAGTGTAGATCGAAGGTCGCCTCGAGAACAGTTTCTTTTCATAGTCCTTCAATCTCAGGACGCTCTCATTCAGAGGAAATCTGCCTCTATGTGAGACGTAGGTGCGGAAACTGCCCCCGTTTACATCATTCGTCTCTACGTCGAAAATCTCGAGATCCTGCTTAGCCAATAGTCGGCTCAACGTCTCGAGAGAATAGTAAGTAAGGTGCTCGTGCCCGATGTTGTCGAACCCGTTTTGCACCAACATCGTTGGTAGATAGTTTTGTTGGATAACCCAAACCCCGTCAGGATCAAGAAGCTTTGAGACATCGATCACAAACCTTGTAGGATCGTCGAGGTCGTAGAACATAGCAATGCTGGTTACGATCTTCGCCTTTGATTCAGGGAACTTCTTTCTGAATAAGTCGAACCTAAAATAGTCATTAAAGATGTAATCCGTTCCCCTCATCGCATCCTCGACAAGATTCTTCGCGGGTTCAAACCCAACTCGACGCACATCCAATGACTTGTAAGCCCGAAGAAGTGTGCCATCGTTACATCCAATATCTATTACCACGTCACCTCGCATGGGGTTCGCGATCTTGCCGACTTTTTCGACTATGTCTTCCAGTGCTCCCCTCATCGTCGAACTAATTCCCGAACGGTACCAGTAGTGACGATATAGTGAATCTCTTGGAAATGTGTGCTTCAACTGGACTAGGCTGCAATTGGCGCATCGGACCAGTTCGAGGGGGGATCGAGGGCTGTCTCCTTTGGAGGTCACAAAATCAGAGACATGCTGGTTACCTAGCGAAATCAAACGTATGAATTTCTCTGAATGGCATAACCTGCATTTCGTTATGGGGACAGCAGTCAGGCCCGAAGGTTCTCCGGTCTCTGTTTGGAACGAAGCGCGCAATAGAATACCTTACATTTCAAATGTCGTCTATAAACTACTGGATACAAGCGAGAAATTTCTGGAATCTATTGTTGGTACATGGCCCATGCCAACGAAACCTTGGGGTTTGATAGAAGTGGGTTGGTGTACCGAGGGGTCCAGGACAAGGACATGACTGCAAGATTATTATCTTCTATGAGACAACCCCACGGGCAATATGTCAAGTATAGAAGAGCTCGCATCAAAGAAATCCGTTGAGCGCAAGGGAGTACCACCGATGACTAAGCGCGAGGCTGGACAGCTGATGGGAGTCCTCACCGGATGGACTCTGATAGACGGCTCGATCGAGAAAGAGTTTCATTTCAAATCCTACCTAGACGGCTTGGCTTTTGCCTATTCGGTGGGGAAAATCGCCGAGGAGCAAGATCATCATCCCGATATTCTGATCAAATGGAGACGGGTAAAGCTAACATTGTCCACTCACTCTGTCAAAGGGTTGAGCGAAAATGACTTCATAGTGGCTGCGAAGTCCGAACTCAAATACCGAGAGTCCGGACTTGTTGAGGCTCCGTAGGCTATCGCCGAGCTTTCAGATGCTCTTCTATGGCCTTGAGTCTATTTTCAATCGCTGTGAGCCGGTCTAGTATTTCCTTGAAGATTCGGAGATTCTCATCGTTTCTCGGGACATACTGACTCGGGGGCCTCAGGGGTGAAGGGAATGGTTCAGCGGGTGCTGGATGTAAAGGGTCAAACGGTCGTCTGGGTTCCATTTGTGTCCTGTTCGTGCCAAACAGATGGTTTTTGACTTTTTCTAGATGCATCTGGGTCTCTCGGTCGGGGGTCATCTTAAAGAATTATAGGAGGATAATCGGACGTTGATTCTATGAACTTTGAACGTATAATCTTCAGGAGCTGGTTCTATCTGAGAGTTGGCTACGCCACCTACATAGCCTTCTTCATTGGCTTTTTGAGCAGCATCACTGTAATCTACAAGCTCGCGATAGCCGACACGTCATTGGTATCGCTTTTTCCGCACTTGACAGAGTTTGCCATCGTGGCAATCATCATTTCCTCCCCGATCAGCGTCGTAATCGGCCTTTTGCACATGCGCCGGACTGCCGCATTCGCCGCGGACGCTTCAGTTTCGACCGAAGCCAACCCCTACGTCTACAAGATAGTTCCGGGGAAGGAGCGAGAGGTAACGATTCCTCTCTCTATATTGACAGCACGGATTCTGCTCAAGCTAGCCGCTGATAGGCTGAGCTCTGACGAGAAGCTTGAGCTCGAGGCGGTTCTAGCGAAAGCGGACAAGCTGCTCATGGGCCAGTCCGTAGGATTGAGGAAATAGACACTCGTTCGTGGGTTGCGAAAGTCGAAGCTACTTCCTAACTCTAGGGCTTCGACCCTACTGTAATCGGGTTCTCACGCCCGCCAAGAAAGGCCAGAGATTTTTCGATTCGAAAGACTGGGCCCCTCGTTACCCTAGCGAGCAGCGTTGTTGAGATTGGGCAAACCAGGCGTTAGGTAGCTCAAGCGTCTAGCCGAAGTATTTGCGGACCATCTTAACGCCCACATCGCTTGCCGCCCATTTTTCACCGTTGAACTTGACGGCTCCCAGTCTTTCAAGATTCGCCAGATGCTCTCCAAGTTTCTCAGCCGGAAATCCTTTCTCCTTGTGTCCCGGATAAACGTCACCGAGCGCCTTCGCGACCTCTTTTGCGCTCTTTGGGGTCTCGCAAATCCTTACGATCTGAATGTTCACTTCCGTTGTCGTGAGTATCCGGAATATTTCTTCTTCTGAGAGGCGTGGTTTCGTCAGGCTGAAGCTGACGGCTCCTGAAGCTTGTGAAGGGCCAGTCTTCGGCCCGCGTCTTCGTCGGCGGAGGATCCTATAGCCTATTGCCCCCCACGTCGCCGCAAGCAGTGACCATAGAAACGTAGGGTTCCCTAGAAGACCTACGATATCCTCGAATTGTAATGTCATTATCATTGCTCTATCTCACTCGGTGCAGTGCTGCCATTTCTATCCCTGCGGGGCCTACGCGGTAGGCGTAGACTTTCATGTCTCCAAGTGCTCCTGGCATTTTCAATACTCGCATCTTCCTCGCATAATCCTCACTCCCGAACGGTTCTGTTGACAGATCAACTACCCCATCACTCAAGTGCTGAACAGTATTCTCGATATGCTCAGTATGAATCCCCTTCGACGCTAGCAACAATGCCAGCCCCCCAGTAGATCTAACATGATTCTGCAAGATCTTCAAAGTCTGCTCAACCGCTGGAAAAGGTGCCGAGCGGATAATATCGCTCAGACTATCGATCACAATTGTCGTGGTTCCTAGAGGCGTGATGACCCGTGGGAATTCTTTGGCTAGAAGGTTGGCTGGGCCGATGTCCCAGGAGACCTCGCCTGAGATCTTTTCCTTTTTCATGCTGAAGCTGTCGATGAACCACATCTTCCTCTTCTCAAAATAAGTGTCAAGGTTCCAGCCGAACACCGTCATCTCCCCGACAACATCCTCCCATGACCGTCCCGTCGTGAAATAGACCGCGGGTCTTCCTTCCGTTAGGCCTTGGTAGAGAATCTGTTCTGCACACGTGGTCATACCTGTATCTGCTTCACCGAGAAAGGTAATAATGCTGCCAGAAGGTAGGCCGCCGATCGACTCGTCAAATGCTCCAATTCCGCTTCTAATATTCGCCATCTTGTTTTCTCTACGCCTGTTGCTTTCGGTCCTGCCTGTTCGGGTGCTGGTCCGGCTACCCTTGCTGGTATCCTGCTTCGTCGGGGGCTGACTGTTCCACTTGAACCCCTTGTTCTACTACCTCTGCCCCTTGGGATACTGGGATGTTACCTCTCGCGACTTCTTCGATGCCCGTGTTACCGCCGGCTTCGGCGCTTTCTCCCGCTGCTGCTGTGGAGGCGCCTGCCATGGCTGACACTTCGAACGCCGACTGGGCCTTTGATGACGATGCCGTCGGGTCCGATGGCGAACGCATAGTCGTTCAGGCTGTGGCTTGTACCACGCATCTTCCGGACGAACAGCTTCCGTATCGGCGAGCTCTGCCGGACAAGAGACAAAACCATGACACCGGTTGCAAGGAATTCTTCGATACCATATCGGCTGATCAGTCCTGAGCCTTCAACGATCTCCGTGGTCATCAGTGTCGTGCATCCGACATCCTTCAACAGAAGGCCGACCTCGAGGAATATCTCTCGCAAGGTGTTGAGGTCGGTTACTCGGAAGCCGAATCCCGGTAGCGAGTCGACGACGAGTCTTGTTGCTCCAAGCTGTTCAACCAGTATTTTGACCTCTGATAGTTTTGATCGTAGGTTGTAGAGGATTGATTGGAGACTCTCTTGTTCTGTGACCTCTGATTCGACGCGTTGGTAGACCGCATCGACCATGCCGATTTTCTTTTCCTGTTCCAGCTTCTTGAAGTCCCATCCGAAGCGCAGCATGTTCGCCTTGAACTCGGACGGCGGCTCTTCAGTGCTGACGTAGACTCCTGGTTCGCCGAACTTTGTGGCTCCTTTGTAGAGGTATTGTCCGCAGCATATTGTCTTCCCGCATCCGGCTCCTCCTGCTAGGAGGACTCGGGCGCCTTTGGGGAAGCCGCCTTCGAGAACGTGGTCCAAGCCTGGGATCCCAGTATGGACTCTTTCGATCGCGGTTTCCATAATGGACCAAGGCTAGGGCGGCTGGAAGCCAGCATAAGGCTACAGTAACCCTGTGGCCAATCCACAAGTTACACCACCGATCATTTCACAAACAGAGCCTTCCAAGATGGCCGGGCGTTTGATACGCAACCGTTTCTGCATATCACAAAGGGCTTTGGCCCAAAGGGCTCCCCCGCGCAGAAAGGCGCCCCCGTTCGAACCCCAGCACTAAGCTCCCGACCTCCCTGGCTTGCTTTCAAAAATAAGCATGCTTTTCTCGTAGCTATTTCTTCGCTAACTATCCTTTCTGCCTAACTATTATGGACCCCCCCGGGTGGTGGATTTTCCCGCGCCCGGTCCTTCGTGAAAACGCAGGAACCCACGTTCAACAGTCACTGCCGGACCGCTCTTCCTTCGTGAAATCGGCCACCGCCACCCATTATCCCGCCATACAGCGAATGCCGTCAACCAGCAAGAGAACGCGAGTTCGCGGCTCTCCGAAACTAGAACCTCCAGGCCCAAGCCTGATAGCCAGTTTTGAACCACGACAATCATGACAACCGTGATCCTAATGATTTCTTGGCCCTTTCTTCTCCCGCCCGGAAACGAGTATTCTTCCTCTCTGTTCCCCAAAGGGTTTTTAGCTTGAGGACTGGGGCTCCCGGAAGCTTCAGGCGAAAAAGCGGTGCCAGAACGAGGATACTCCATTACGGGTTTAGATCCAGACCGTACTGTGAAGTGTTCTGGCCGCCAACTCCGCATATCCCCCAAAGCTTCTGTGGAGATATGTCGCACGATCAGGGGAATGAAGCTCCCTGACGCGAAGCGACTTCTCGAACGCGTTGTCGAGATGAAGCAGGCAATCGCCTACCGCCGGTTTCACAAGGAAGTCCCGCACAGGCGACAGTTGAACGAGCATTTCTATGCAGGCCGTTTTCCACAAAAAGCTGCTGGAAAGATCTTCAAGCTCTTGGAGGAGTTAGAGGCGAGCGCAGAATACCGAAATCTCGACACGGAACGGTTGAAAATCATCCATGCCGCTGCTCAGCGCGGGACCAAGGTTCCTAAGAGAAACCCGCGAGCGTTCGGTAGATCCGATCTTTTGCAGGGAACGATGACGCATGTCGAACTTGTCGGCTACGAGCTGGAATAATCCTTGTCTGTTACCAAGTATTTTGTTAAAGATGTTTCTCGACGTCTCGAAATCGACGAGCACCTTGCGCTAGAGTTGAAACGCGCCGGGTACAGTCATGTCGAGCTGACAAAGAGCCCCGTCGGCACGAGAGTCGTAATATATGCCGCGAAACCCGGAATGGTAATTGGCCGAAGAGGCCAGAGTATTCGAGATCTGACGAAGGTTCTGGAGGAGAAGTTCCATATCGAGAATCCGCAACTCTCCGTTGCGAATATTGAAGTCCCTGAGCAGGACCCCAAAGTCGTAGCGTCCCAGGTCGCCTCCGCTCTCCAACGTGGAGTGCACTTCCGACGCGCAGCATACTGGGCCATCCAGAGAGTAATGGAATCACAAGCTCTCGGCGTCGAGATCACCATCCGAGGAAAACTTACAACAGAACGATCGCGTTTCGAGAAGTTCAAGGCCGGCTACCTCCCGAGAGTCGGAGACCCCGTTTTGAAGAGCGTAAAAACCGCAGTCGCAGATGTGCAATTGAAACAGGGCCTCTTCGGAATCAACGTTCGGATCCTACCACCGCAAGTCGACTACATTGACAAGCCGATCATGCTAACGCCACCCGCAGAAACCACGCCCCAACCAATTGCTCCGGCGAAGGAACCGGAACAAATTGCCATGCCCGCAGTAGAAGTCGAGGTGGAGACCGTGGTCGGTGATGTTCCGGTTGTTGTCGAGGACAAGGAGGAAGAGGAAACTGGCGATTCTGAGAAAGCGTGAGCTCAACCAGATGCTTCCCGAGGAACGCCGGAAGAAGGTAACAGAACTGCGCGCCGAACTAACCAGTATCCGAACATCAGTGAAGTCAGGGGGAACCGTAGACAACCCGGCTCGAATACGCGAGCTTCGCAAGACAATCGCCCGGCTCTTGACACTTGAAAACTCCCCCACGAAACCATCACCAGAGGCTGCTTAGACCATGATAACTTCACAGAACATCACCGCTCACGAATGGATCGGGCTCAAAGTCAAGATAGCAAAATCCACGGACCCAACCCTCCAAGGACTGGAAGGAGTGGTCCGCGACGAGACAATGAACACGTTCACCATAGAAACAAACGGAAAACTTCGACAAGTCCAGAAACAGAAAACAATCTTCTCAGCTGAGCTTCCAGCAGAGACCGTCGAGGTCGATGGCTCTCTTTTGCAGTTCCGGCCTGAAGACAGAGTGAAGAAGGGGTTGCGGAAATGGTAGTTAGAAACACCGGGCTGGACGTCAAAGCCCCGAAAACAGGATGCAATGATCCTCTCTGTCCATTCCATGGACACCTCTCGGTTAGAGGGAGAGTGTTCGAAGGAACAGTTGCAGGCTCACGTTCCCCCAAAACCGTCTCGGTCGAACGAGCATACCTTCACTATTACACGAAATATAGCAGGTACGAGAGGCGTCGGAGCAAGACGCTCGCGCACAACCCGCCCTGCATATCGGCGGCGGAGGGCGATAAGGTCACAATAGCAGAGTGCAGACCTCTAAGCAAGGAGGTCACCTTCGTCGTCGTTGAGAAGACTGGAGGCGTAGCATAGTGCCCGCGCCGAAGACCCGAGCCGTCAGCGCCCGGGGAATGATCGAATACCGCCCTAAGGTGGCACGCGGTCTACCCGTCGGGTCCCGGATGACTTGTGCCGACAACACCGGCGCGAAGGAATTGAAACTAATCAACGTCCGCGGCTACCATGGCCGGCTGCGACGTGTTCCAGCAGCCTGCGTGGGAGACATGGTAATGATCACAGTCATGAAAGGCTCACCCACCCTTAGAAAACAAGTCTTCCCAGCCGTCGTGGTACGACAGGCAAGAGCAATTCGTCGACCCGATGGCACCCGTCTCAGTTTCGAAGACAACGCAGCGGTCATCATGACTCCCGAGGGCGAGCTCAAAGGCACCGAGATCCGTGGACCAGTGGCGAAGGAGGCTGCTGAGAGATGGCCGAGAGTCGCGAACCTAGCGAGCACAGTGATCTAGAATGGTTACTTCCAAGCCATCTAAGCAAAGGAAGATGTTCTTCAACGCTCCAGCACATAGACGACGCCGAATGCTCGCCGCTCGACTATCTGATGATCTTACGAAGAACCACAAAGTCCGACGCCTCCCTGTGAGAACTGGTGACAGTGTCCGCGTAATGAGAGGAGACTTCGCGGGACTCGAGGGAAAGGTCCAGCGGGTAGACTACTCCAACGGCAGAATCTTCGTTGAAGGAATGTCGCGAGAAAAAGCTGCCGGCGTGGCATCCCAGTTGCCCATCCATGTTACGAAGGTTCGGATAACCAACCTCAATCTTTCAGACAAGTGGCGCAGCGGACTATTGGCCGAGAGAGGAAAATCCCGAGAGGAATAGGACATGGCAAGAAAGTTCGGTCCCAGACAGCTAAAACGGGAACCCTCACCTGGCTTCTGGCCAATTCACCGGAAAGAACACACGTGGGCCCCTAGGACGCATCCAGGGCCACACGCACGCGAAAAAAGCCTACCACTCCTAGTGATCGTCCGCGAATCCCTCGGGCTCGCCAACATCGCCAAAGAAGCAATCCGGATCATAAGCCAAGGGAAAGTTAAGGTTGACGGGGTTATCCGACGTGACCGCCGATTCCCCGTCGGACTGATGGACATAGTCCAGATCGAAGGCATACCACAAGTCTACCGGGCCCTACCGAAGCCGAACAGAGGACTCGTCCTCGCCCCAGCGCAGGCCAAGGAAGCCGGCTACAAGATCTGCAAGATCGTTGGAAAACAGAACGTGCCAGGCGGAAAGTTACAGTACAGCCTCCATGATGGAAGAACCCTGCTAACCGGAACCAAGGACACGAGGCCAGGCAGCGAGGAACTCGCAGTCGGAGGCGCAATCCAGTTGAGCTTCCCTGTACAGAAGATTGTCAAGTATGTTCCGTTCCAGGTTGGAGCCCTCGGACTCGTCATCGACGGAAGAAACCAAGGATACTACGGAAAGATCACATCCATTACCCCAGGGACGTACGCGCGCCGGAAGATCGTGAGAATCGAGACCGGAGCAGAAGGCTTCGAAACCCCGGCAGACTACGTCATACCGGTCGGAACTGAATCACCGCTCGTCACCTTGGAGAAGTGATCGGCATGCAAGCAACTGAGACTCCAACCAAAACGAATCAGATGCTGAACATCAGAATCGGAAAAGTCACGATCAACATCGCCACAGGGAAATCTGGGGAGCCGCTTGAGAAGGCTAAGAAAGTGCTAACCCAGCTGACCAACAAGACTCCGACCACCAAGCTTGCGAAGAAGGCGATCAAGGACTGGGGAATCCGCAAAGGCGAACCCATAGCCACCGTCGTAACGCTCCGGCGCGAAGAAGCGGGCCAATTCCTCACGCGGGCTCTTGACGCAGTCTCAAACAAAGTCAACAACTCCTGCTTCGACGACTTTGGCAATTTTTCCTTTGGGATCAAGGAACATATCGAAATACCGGGTACGAGGTATGTTCCAGAGCTGGGCATCTTTGGCGCCACTGTCCACGTCACACTCGAACGACCAGGGTACAGGTTGAGGGTTCGTTCAATCCGTCCAGCGAAGATCGGGAAAAGTCACTATGTCTCGAAAAAGGATGCTATTCAGTTCATTCAGGAAAACTTCAGAACTCAGGTAGGAAGCTGACAACCAAGAAATGGCTAAGATAAAACCGAAAAAAATCCGAAAGTACGGCAAGGGTGCGAGACCGTGCAAACGGTGCGGCCAGTATGGACCCATAGTAAGAAAGTACGGGTTGAACTTCTGTCGACAGTGCTTCAGAGAGGTTGCAGTCGGCCTCGGCTTCAAAAAGTACATGTGATGACACCATGGAACCAATCTCAAACATGTTCTCAGCCATTCTCAACAACGAGCGGAGACACAAGCACGACTGCATCGTCTACCCCGCCTCGAAACTCATGGGACAAGTACTGCGCGTGATGCAAAAATACGGCTATGTAGGCGAGTTCGAGTTCGTAGACGACGGCCGCGGCGGAAAATTCAAGATCCAACTCCTAGGAAGGGTGAACAACTGCGGTAGCGTCCGACCCAGATTCTCGTCTACCGTGACAGAGTATGAGAAGTGGGGGAAACGATACCTCCCCTCCAGAGACGTTGGAATCCTGATCGTGACAACACCCAAAGGCGTTGTCGCACACAAGGAAGCGAGAGAGATGTCATCCGGCGGTTTATTGCTGGGCTACGTTTACTAGGTGGATAATATGGCTCGTTTCGAAACCCTTCAACGCACGATTCAGGTTCCCGAAGGCGTCACTGTGCAAGTCGAGGGGAAAACTGTGAAGGTCAAAGGCCCCCTCGGAGCACTCCAAGAGGATCTGTCCCACCTGCCAGTAAACTTCAGCCAAAGTGGCAATGAAGTTCAAGTCTCTGTTACCTGGCCTCGTAAGCGGGAGATCGGGATGCTAGGCACAGCCGCGGCTCACATCCGAAACATGATCAGAGGCGTAACGAAGGGTTACAGGTACAATCTCCGAACCGTCTACGCCCACTTCCCGGTCACGGTAAAGGTCGACGAAAAAGCTAGGGCACTTAAGGTCGAAAACTTCACAGGCGAAAAGACACCAAGGTCCGCTCAGATACTTGACGGCGTAAAAGTGTCGGTTAAGGGAGATGACATTACCGTCGAGGGAATAGACATCAAAGCGGTCAGCCAGACAGCCGCTAACATCCAGAACTCCACAAAGATCAAGAAGAAAGATCTCAGAGTCTTCCTAGACGGCATCTACATCGACACGAAGACAAGTCTCGAGACACCTGCCCTGCCGGCGAAAGTGAAGTAGAATGGCGAACAATAGTAAGCCCGCATTCAACCGGCAAGAAAGCTGGCGGTACAAGCGCGTAAAGCCGGCGTGGAGGCGAGCTCGCGGTGTCACTAGCAAGATGAGAAAGGAAGAATCCGGCTGGCCCGCGAAGGTCAAGGTCGGTTACGGGACCGCTGCGGCAACGAGAGGCCTGCATCCACGAGGACTACGGGAACGTCTCATTCATAGGATTTCAGAACTCGAAGGACTGGACCCGAAGATCCACATCATCAGAATATCCGCCAGAGTTGGAGAGAAGAAGAGACTATCTCTCCTCGACGAGATACGCCATCGAAACTTCCACATCGCCAACCCAGGAAAGCAAGGAGAGAAACCGATCACGACAGAAGAGCCAGTCGCTGAAGAGGCTTCCGATTCGAAGGAAACCCAAACTCTAGCCCGGCCAGTCGAGACAGAGGAGGAAACAGAGGAAAAGCCTGAGCCAGAGACGATGGAGGAGTCAGCGAAAGACGAAACTAGAGAGGAGGAAGAGGACAAGTGAGCCTGAAGAGCCAACGACGGCTCGCAGCCAGTCTTCTCGGCTCCGGCGAGAGCAGAATCTGGATAGACCCCGAAGAAACCATCAGGGTCGAATCCGCAATTACACGTCAGGAAGTCAAGTCGCTGATCGACAGCGGCAGGATACGATTACTTCAGAAAAAGGGAGTTAGCAGAGGCCGCCACCGAATGAAATCCGGCCGACGAAAGAAAGCCGGCAGCCGAAAAGGCGGACAGAAGCCGGGCAAGGAAGCCTGGGTCCTGAAGATAAGAGCAATCCGGCGACATCTCCGGTTCTTGCGAGACAAGCGACAATTGGCCCCTGCTAGCTACAAGCTTCTCTTGGGTATGTCAAAAGGAGGGGCCTTCCGAAGCCGCTCGCACGTCGATGAGTATGTAAAGGCCCACCAGCTGCAGAGGAAGCGCTAGACGATGGCTGACGGCCCACGATATTCAGTTCCATTCAGGCGCAGACGAGAGGGCAGAACAGACTACAAGCTTCGCCGAGCCCTTGTCCGATCAGGGAAACCGAGAGCCGTCGTCCGGGTAACCAACAAGTATGTTTACGTCCAGATTACAGATGCCGAGCTCCGCGGAGATATCGTGCGGGCTGCGGCATCATCTAAAGAACTCGCCAAGATGGGATGGAAGGGAGCGACAGGAAATATTCCGTCAGCATATCTAACCGGGGCGCTGGCCGCGCGCCGCGCAGTGGCGAAGGGAATCAAGGAGGCCATTCTAGATATCGGCTTGAAATCCTCAACCAAGGGCTCGAAGCTGTTTGCAGTCCTGAAAGGTCTATCGGACGCCGGGCTCGAGATTCCACACTCCGACGGTCCAATCCCTGCCAAGGACCGGATTGGCGGAGCCCACATTTCCGAGTACGCAAAGAGGCTCTCCGGCGAAACCGACGTGTACCGGAAAACGTTCAGCGGCTACTTGAAACGCGGTCTGAAACCAGAAGAACTCTCCAACCACTTCGAACAAGTCAGACAACAGATTCAGTCTGCTCCAATTGAGGCGAAAGCATGAGCCAGAGACCATACCAGGGAGGCGGCGGGAGGCCTGGTCAAGAGGTAGGGTGGGTTCCGAAGACGAAGCTTGGAAAGCTCGTCCAAGCAGGCGAAATCGTCTCAATGGAAGAGATCTTCACCCAAGGAATGAGAATCAAAGAACCGGAGATCGTTGACACGCTGTTACCCAATATCCAGCAAGAAGTCTTAGGTATTGGCTTCGTCCAGAAACAGACTGATGCCGGCGAAAGATCGCGATTCCGAGCTATCGTAGCTGTCGGGAACGGCGACGGTTACATTGGCGTTGGAGAAGGAAAGGCACGGCAAGTTCGTACCGCGATCGACAAGGGGACAATACAGGCCAAGCTCAACGTTGTCCCGGTGCGCAGGGGATGTGGGAGCTGGGAATGCCGCTGTGGCAGACAACACACTGTACCATTCAGCGTTGTTGGGAAATGTGGAAGTGTGAGAGTGCACGTTCTTCCAAGCCCTAGAGGACTTGGACTTGTCGCTGGTGAGATACCAAAGCAGGTCTTGAGGCTGGCCGGAGTTAAGGACTGTTGGACGCGAACCTACGGGTCCACCTCAACACTCACCTCTTCCGCGCTCGCAGTGTTCGACGCGCTAGTTCAGACGTACAATGTGGTTACCCAACAGGACTGGGTGGCATAAGATTGGCAGAATCTGCTAAGCAGGCTGTTATCCTCGCAGTACGCATCCGCGGAACAGCAACCGACAACCCTGACATTAGAAAAACCATGGAGATTTTGAAGATGGAGAGTACCTTCCGTGCACGGCTCCTAGAGAACAGCCCATCGACCCTAGGCATGTTGCGGGCGGCCAAGAACTTGGTCGCGTGGGGGCAGGTTAACCCGGAGGTGATGGAGGCACTGTTGCGTAAGAGAGCGGAGAGGGACGGAAATAAGAAGCTGGATGAAGATTTTGCGAAAGTGTTTTTCAAGAAAGAGAATCTTGCCGATCTCGCCAAGTCTATTGTCGCCGGGGAGATTGGCGTCAAGGACTTGTGGGTTGCCGGCGTGAAGCCGAGGTTCAGGCTTCATCCTCCAAAAGGCGGCTTCAAACGAAGCACAAGAAGAGCCGCAACCGATGGGGGAGAGCTTGGCTATAGAGGCGAAGACATCAACCGTCTCGTCAAGCGAATGATCTAGCCGGCTGACGCAGAAGCGCAAACTCCAATACGGTCCGGAAATCGCCGCCGCAATTTTTAGGTGTCAGACGACACGTATGGTCGCCTCGGATCTAGGACCAGTGTATCCTGTTGCCGGATAATGGAAAACCAAAAAAGGAAAGGGGTCAGTAACATCGCCTTAGTTACTAGCTGACTGAGATGAGTATTCTCTAAGACAAGAAAGCGGAGGATTGCTCAAACCATGTAGGATCTCCGTGAACGACGTATACGGTCCGGCGCAATGGCGCCTTGGTTGTTTCCTGGCCTAGATACGGCAATCCTTTACGATTGTTCGCGTGGCAAAGGTTACCGGTAGAGTGGTTTTCTGGATCGATACGATGGTAACTTTGACACCCTCGCCGGGAACATACAGCGGACCAAAGTATGCGCAACCGCGTCCCGATATTGTTATTGTCGATTCGACGAACAAGCTCAGAAAAGTGCGGCTGACGTAGGGACTGATTATTACGCCTGGGTCAAGCGGAGGTCCAGCGAACACCGCTAGTACCGTAGTGTTTGAGAAGTCGATTCGTGGAAGAGACACATACGAGCAGGCGTCGGGGCAGAAGCTAGCATTCCACACTCGAGCCCACGTAGTCGCATCGTTAATCACGAGATTCAGAGGTGTCTGCTGGAAGGTGATCCATCCATCAATGACTCCTTTGACTGGAACACTTGACTCAAATGACAAGGCTTGCCCAACTCCGAACGTCGTGACCGTTAGAACTGTTAGTATTGCAGCAGCGACCCCTGCCCTTCTCAAATGAGCCCGACCCCTTCGTGAACACTGTAAGGCCTTCCCGCGTATGTTAAGATAGCGTCGAGAGCTTAATCCCAGAGGTCAGAACGGAGCGTTCAACCACTAGAAGCTCAGACAACCCCGCACTGCGCTCTGCTCAAACGTAAAATTGCCATGGTAATTTCCCGACAAAACTCCAATATAGTTCCCGGAATATTCTCGATCGGTCTTCTATGGCTCACAGCAGAGACTCAACCAGAAAGAAACGTACCCGTAGGTCGGGATGGTGGTTCGACATATTCGAAGAAATGGACCGCATGGACCGCTTGATGGACGAGATGATGCGGAAGGCGATAGAAATGCCGAAGGCGAGTGAGGGACCACAACCATTTGTCTACGGATTCTCAATGTCCGTCGGTGAAGACGGTAAACCGGTGATTCGAGAGTTCGGAAATGTGGAACCAACCTCTAGGGGTCCTTTGCTGAAAGAAGAACGGGAACCACTCGTGGACGTTCTGCAAGAAGGTAATGAAGTGGTCGTTGTGACCGAATTACCAGGAGTAGAGAAAGAACACATCCAACTCGAATCCACCGACAGGGCACTGAAGATAGCAGTAGAATCAGCTAAGCGACGTTATTTCAAGGAGCTCGAACTGCCACATCTAGTGGATCCACGAGCCGCCAAAGCCACCTACAAGAATGGAGTTCTAGAAGTCCGATTCACCAAGAGCGATGAGAAACGACCCACGCGAGCTATCCAAGTTGAATAGGCAACCTGAATTCGCAAACACCTAACCTTCTCTCGTGCATCGTGCAATCCGACGCGAATCTAATGAAGAGAATACTTCTTTTTGAGAGGTTTCGCCAAACCATAAAATCCCCAGCATGACTCCTCGATTCTCGGCGGATGGTTTGTGATAGAGCCCTGGGTTGTCATCGCAGCCATCTCGCTGGCTTTCAGCATTCCAGTTCTACTGTCATCCTACTATGCAGTGATCCTATTTGTCAGCTCGCTTCGATATCCAAAACTCCTAGGGAATCTCAGTCCTCCGAGTGAGAACTTCCCTCTAGTATCTGTTTTGATCGCTTCGTACAACGAGAAGTTCGTGATCGGGCGAACTCTCGATGCAATCAAAGGTCTCGACTATCCTGTGGGAAAGATTCATGTTATTGTCGCTGACGACTCCACTGACGACACGAGGAGCGTAATAGACAATAAGATAGAAGAGCTGAATCTCGCGGGCATTATGGCTCACGTATCCAGGCGAAACAATAGGGAGGGATTCAAGAGTGGGGCACTGAACCACGCTGCTCCTTTGTTAAGAGGCGAGTACGTTCTACTTCTAGACGCGGATTCGACGGTGACACCCGCATCATTATCTCGAGGACTAGCGGCTTTTCGATTAGATCCCAGAATAGCGTTCGTTTCGTTTCGGGTTGGCCACTACAACCGCGAACAAAACCTGATCACAAGATTGTTTGCGCTATCTCAGGACCAAGGAGACACGATAACGAAGATGGGATCGTATGTTTTGGACGCGCCCTACTCATTTCAAGGAGGATTTACGCTGATGTTGCTAGCGGTTCTCAGAGAGGTCGGGTTTTGGACCAACGACTCCATAGTGGACGACGCGGACCTCTCATGCAAGGTATACTCCGCCGGGTGGCGAGGCATCTACCTAAGCGATGTCAAGGTCTTCGGCGAAGACCCCTCCAACCTTGAGGTTTGGAAGAAGCAGGCCGCGAGAGTGTCCCAGGGTTGGACCAAGTGTGCTCGCTCAAACTGGCGAAAAATCCTCGGATCTAACAAACTCACTCCTTGGAAGAGGATCGCTTTGCTACTCTTCCTACTCGGACCCTTCTCAGCACTCAGTTGGATCGTGGTCACGTTCGTCTCTGCAATTGGCCTTATCCTCGGGTTCAGTGCACCTACAAACTCGATATTCACGAGCCCGGTCTATGTGACCATAGTGACTTTGCCACTAGTCGCCTTCTTCCTTTCGGGGGCCTACGCGCTTCAAGTGCAGAAGATAATGACCGCGAAAAACCTACTTCTTCTCCCTCTTCTTTCCTACACAACCTTGTGCATGGCGACCGCGATCACCTTTGGGTTCTTGCAGGGAATCAGGGGAAGACCCGGGTTCTTTTTCCGAACACCCAAAAGCGGGGTCGAGAGTAATGAAAGAAGTAGGCAGTATTTCCACGATATTCGGCACGACAGAATCGCCATTGCGGAAGCAGTTCTAGCTATTCTCGCTATCGCCATTGGTCTGATCGTGTTGACAGAAGGCGTCTGGGTTCTTTCTCTGTCACTTGCTGGATTCGGAGTCCTGACGCTGAAATCGATGAGTCTTTCTAGGATTCTAGGATCCAGGTTCCGATAGAAGGAGAGACGACATGCCAGCAGAAAAGGGGCTATAGTAACGGAGATACTTGACGCGTTCGCAAGTGTACAAAATTGGTTCGGTCCTCCCTGTAAGCAAGAACAAAGACCAACTGATTCAGATGACTGTTCTCGATCGTCCGAGCGTAGTCAGCGACACCCAAGATCCATCGACAGAAACAATCCGTCTTATTTAGACAACCAGTCGCAAGACCCCGATATATCGAGTTCCAACCAACCAAATAATAGGGCCCAAGCCCCCGCGACATGGCGGGGCTGTAGGGGTGGGCTAGGTTGAGGGTTTCGATAGTTATTCCGGCACTCAATGAAGAGGACAGCATTGGTAGGGTCTTGGACCAGATTCCCTTCGACCGATTGCCCGAAACCGAAGTAATAGTTGTTGATAACGGGTCACACGACGACACTGCTGAAGTAGCGGTCAAAAAAGGGGCAAGGGTAGTCTTTGAACCTCACAAAGGATACGGAGTCGCCACTCGAAAGGGCCTGTCAGAAGCCAAAGGAGACATTGTCGTCACAATGGATGCGGACGGCGGCCACTGGCCAGGTGATCTTCCAAATATATTGAAACCAGTCGATGCTGGATCATACGGGGCCGCGCTTGGTGTTCGAATCCATAGCTATCCACACGGTATGAAGATAAGGCGATTTCTAGGAAACGTATTACTCGCGAGGTTCTTTAACGCGCTGTATAGAGAGCGTCTAAGCGATGTCCAGTGCGGCTTCAGAGCGATTCATCGGAACGCTCTTGCAATGTTAAGTTTGACCGAGGATGGAATGCAATTCACGACAGAACTTCTGATCGAGCTCAAGGAGAAGGGTATCTCAATCTTCCCAGTTCAGGTAGAACAGGTCCCGACGAAACGCAGCCACCTAAAGGAAGTCCAGGACTTTGCCAAACACGTCGCTTTAATGCTTAGACGCTTTCCAGGCGTCCGATCAGCGCGGAATCTGGAAGCGCCTTAACCAAGATGGAGTCTCCTAGTCCCCGGATATCCGTAATAGTCACTTGTTTCAACGCGGCCGAGACTATTGATAATTGCATTCGATCCGTAACGTCTCAGAACTACCCGAACATCGAGGTGATTCTAGTAGACGCCGGATCTACTGACGGAACGACCTCGCAGGCATTGAAAGTAGCGGGCAACCGGGCGAATTTCAAATTAATAGTCGACGAGTCCGCTACTACACCTGCGAGGGGAAGAAACAAAGGTGCAGGGGCGGCTAGCGGCGAATTTCTTGCCTTCACAGACTCTGATTGCATCGCTGAACCAAACTGGCTAAGTGCTCTTGTCGATCCAGAGAATTGGAAGCAAGATGTTGGTGCAGTGGGCGGAAAGACGGTTTTTACGGACATTCCTCGTGAGAGAGGCATGCTAAACGCGTTGCATGGGGCATTAGGGACAAGACTGGGGAGTGCAGGGTCGATCGAGTTCTATGATGGCAATCATCGCGGGAGCGCCAAAAGCCTCCCCTCCTGCAATGCCATGTACTCCTCGAAAGTTTTCAAACTCACCGGAGGGTTCGACGAATCGCTCAGATACTGTGAAGATTCGTGTCTCAACGCACACATCCGCCGTGCGGGATTAAGGCTTGCCTATACTCCCAAAGCAGTCATACACCACCAACACCGAAACTCGACTAGCCAATTTGTGCGATGGATGTTTGATTACGGAACGGGACGGGGGGTGGCTATGAAAAGAGACCGGGGAGCTATTACCTTCCCCACACTCTTGCTCGGAGTCGTCCCCCTACTGATCCTTGGCCTCGCGATCTGGAGGGTCTTTCCTTTGGACCTATTGCTAATAACTACACTAGCGATTTACTTCGGTATTGATATCGTTGCTGCGCTTACTAAGACGAGGAAACCGCAAGAAGAAACGCTTTTTTATGCTGTATCCTACCCGTTGATACATTTTTCGTATGTTGCCGGACTCGCTCGCGGACTCGTTCGGCGAAAGCCAGGACCCACGGTCCGCTCGTCTTCGATCTCAGCAGCTTGAAAGAGAATTTAGTCAGTGGTCCCTTTGAGACGATATCTCCCAGTTTGCGCTTTCATAGCAATCGCAGCTATATGCGGACTCTGGATACTGTTCTACGTCAGCTACTCGACTGACGGGCTGCCGCTAGGTTGGGATACTCCGTACTACATTTGGAGAATTCACTCCGCGACTGCTTCGGGGATATCCGCCTTTGTGGTTAGCGCGCGTTATTACGATTTCCTCTATCCAGCTATTGGAAGTCTGATCGCATTGGCTGGACTCGATCCGTTTAGCACAGAGCTGACAATTCCTCTTTTCCTTTGGATAGTCGGCATGTTGACAATCGTGGCCATAGTGAGGCGAGAGATATCTGACGCGAAGGCTTCGCTCATTGCGTTGGGTGCGGGTTCTACTTGGTTCGGATTGTTTCGTCTCAGTTCAGACCTCAACGCGAATCTGTTAGGATTAGTCCTAATGTTAGGCGGCACGTGGGTATTCCTCCAAACACAGACGGAGGCCAGGCCCCGACAACTCGCCTTCAAGGCATCGGCACTTGGAGGGATCATCATCCTATCAAGTCTCTCCCACATAGAAACCACGATCTTCATCTCGGCAACCTGGGTCTTGGCTCTAATACTCAGCCGCTGGCGGAGCCTAGTCAGCGTTCAAAGGTTCGCGATAATACTGGCAACAATTTCTCTAAGCCTTCTTCCAGGAGCGTTTATCTTCTGGGTTCAGCAACAGTGGGTTGCTGGACTCTTACAAGGCAGGCTTCCATCGATTTCGGCCATGTCGCCGTTAGCTTGGCTACTCTACTTAGGCCCAGTTGGGCTAGCCTGTCTTATCACGACAGCCGTGATCCTCTACTCGAAGCAACTACACATATCCTCGCGTATTGCCGCCCTTACCTTCTCATGGTTATTCATATCTCTCACGATCGGTCTGGCCCAGTATCTAGATCACTCAATCACTCCATTCTCCGAACGAGCGGTCGTCCTCACGCCTACACCCTTTCTCGCGGCGATCATAATACCGCGGCTGGGAAACTTCAAAGTAACTAGCCAACTGAAGGGAGTTGCTTTGAT
Organism: Candidatus Bathyarchaeota archaeon; assembly: GCA_005881615.1. Taxonomy (GTDB): domain Archaea; phylum Thermoproteota; class Bathyarchaeia; order 40CM-2-53-6; family 40CM-2-53-6; genus 40CM-2-53-6. The sequence continues at coordinate 8,829 of VBBR01000047.1, read as the reverse complement.
TTCCCTAGTTATGGTAGGAGGTAGCACGCTCTACTACGCTGATATCGGGCATCAATTTTACAACAGTTTCATATCAGATTCCGCTTCTTCTTCGTTGCATTATCTTCAATCGTCCGGGGTGGTCGATCTAAAAAGGTCAATATTTATCGTAAGCGACCCGCCGGATGAACGCGGGATTGGAGAACACAACAGCTTGTGGGTGGGCGCCTACCTCGGAGACCACTACACTTACCTCGGAAGGATAGATTTTCTGATGGCGGGCCTGGAAACTCCATTTACGGACGATCAGTCCGCCCAGATCTCGAGATTCTTCATAAGCGGCCTTCCAATTGATCAAGTTCGTAACATGACTATAGTATTCATCGCGGATTTCAACTACCCGAACCCAAGGCCCAGCTTCTACAACACGTTTCTCCACCTACTTGGCAAGAATGTGTACGAGATCAACCAGACAGCCTGGAATCCGAATCAGGTCATAATCCCTGCGTTCTCTAGCGTCTTGTCATCCAGCGGAGGGTGGTACTGGACCGCCCAGCCTTGGGCCCGATCAGGGAGCAGTCTCCAACTTAACTCAACTCATCCCAATCAGATAGCCACGGTATCAGAGGCTTTCGCAGCTCCGCAAAACGCGAATTACAGCGTAACACTCAGGATCTGGGATGGAGCTCCATCCAATCCAATCTCAATAATGCTAGACGGGAAAAATGTCGACCAACTAACAACCAATGGCACGTACGCCGCTGTGAACGAGACCGTATTCAACGGCTACCTAACAAACGGCGTGCACACGCTCACCCTTTCCGTAGACGATCAACCCTCAGTGCCACAATACGTGAGTCTGGACTATATCTCGATAGAACAGTGACATTCTAGCCATGCCGGTTTCCAGCAGATTCGCTCGGAGAGAATAGTGCGAATAGCACTGGTATCAAACTTTCGAGGTGGTTTGAAGCAGTTCGCCAGCACGCTTTGCAAGGGACTTCGAGCGAAAGGGGTCGAAGTGGACCTTCTATGTCCGGCGCCCTGGGAATTGGGTGATGTTCACGGGTCAGTCGAGGACTTGGTGGTCCACCATGGGTGGGCAGCCATGGGTCGCCTCATAGCAAAAAAATACGATTTGATCCACTGCAACATCGCAAGTCTTGGCCTGATACCCATAGTGAGAAGAAAGCTTGATGGAATTCCTATTATTGAGACATTTCACGGATTTCCTCAATGGTGGTTAGAGTCCAAGGTCGCGGCCAAAATGGCTTACGCAGCAGAATTCGGAGCCATTCAGGTAATGGCCAAATTCGCCAACTCCAAGACTTCCGTCTCAAATTTTGTGCGGTCAACACTCGAACAAACCTTGGGCATAGACTCTTCAGTCATACACAATGGAATTTCTCACTGTCTATTCTCGAAGCCGACACGTGAGCAGTCCAGAAGACTGTTGGAGATCGAAGATGGCACTATCGCAATACTGTTCGTTGGACGCCTACATCCCGCAAAGGATCCGATGACTCTGCTGCGGGCCCTCGAAATTTTGGTCAAGCAGGGCAGAAAAGTGAGGTTTCTGGTCGTGGGCGATGGACCTCTCTCCAAGACTTTTCACGCGGAAGTCAGTGCACTCCATCTTCAGCGATTTGTGACCAATTGGAACTATTTGCCGTCCTTACATCCGGTTTTTTCGGCAGCTGACATTTTCTGCTTTCCATCTGTGAATGAGGCCTTTGGGATCGTTCAGCTTGAGGCAATGGACCACTCTCTACCGCTCCTCGTTTCAGACTCGGGCGCATCCCCTGAAGTCGCCGGTTCTGGAGGTATCACATTCAGGACAGGAAACGAGGTCGATCTGTCTCAAAAATTGATTCAGCTTGCTGATGACCCAGCCTTGAGAGAGAAGCTGGGCAGGGAGGGTCGAAGAAGACTTGAGGAATGCTTCATGCTGGACTCGATGATAAGACACTATATTCGCCTCTATGAAGAAACCATACGTTCTCATCAAGCACGTGCTTGAGCCGTTCCTAAACTCGGTAGACCCCTGAGCACCAGAACTTTCTTAATGGGATAGGAACGAGCCATCACGAGAGTTTGAAGATCGCCTCTTTCAGGAAATCCGGAGACGACATCGGAGCAAGGCGGAGTTTGGAAGGACTTTCAAATCTCGTCCTGCAAATGATTATGCGATGGAAAATCACGAGGCGCCTTGTACGCACTAAATGGCTCAACTGTAAACACGTCGGCGTTGGGCGCTCTTCGGGAGAGAGACTGTTAGTGAAATGTAACGCGAGTTAAAAATGGGGACGCCTTCTATATGAGAGGATCGTGGATTGTTGGGGCACCAACATTGGTCAACTCGTTTTATCTGAAGTCCCGAACACCGGGATTCAAGCTGCACTCGTACTACGCAGAGTTCTTGTCTAATCCTCTCCCAGGATGGCGGGTGCTGGCTCCACGAACAGGAAGCACTTCTCGCGTACCAGGGATGCTGAGACAATTTCATGTGGCTGTTCAGACATCTCCTATTTTCTGGAATCTCTCGAACTTGATTGTACCAACCCTAGAGAGGCTAGCATTTCCATATACTAGCCGTGCCAACCAACTCGAGTATGACGCAGACATAACCTACTGTGCCAACCATGTACAAACAAAATCAAGAAAATGGGTAGCCGACTGTGAACACGTTGCTGCTCTAACTGGATACTATAACCCAGGCCTCACATCACATTGGCTAGGTCACCAGCTTCAGGAACGTTCGTGTAAGGGATTCTACTGTTGGTCTAACAAAGCTCTAGAGAACTCGAAGAAGGTTCTTGGAAACGGCTTTCCGGTTGATAAGTCTCACGTCGTGTACCCTGCAACGTCAGGGGCCCCCAGCTCTAGACAGCGGAGTAGTTTTGACGGAACTCTCAGAATCTGCCACATGACTACTCATAGAAGTTCATACCTCGAGAACATTTCCAATTTCTATGTGAAGGGTACGAGAGACGTTTTGTTGTTACTGAAACTCGTCTCGCGAGAATTCCCTAAGTTGACGAGAAGAATTACAGTTATGATTCGGGCATGGTGCCCCGCTTCGTATGTCGCCAAGCTTAAGGCACTAGGAATAAAGATAGAGATGATCGAACATCCCTTAACGCGCGTCGACGCACTTTCCTTCCTAGCTGGTTCGGATCTAGCTCTCATGCCTTGCCACTCAACCCCGACAATGGCTTTCATAGAAGCAATGTCTAGAAGCGTGCCTGTTGTTGCAAACGATGTCTGGGCTAACGCCGAATACCTACTCGACGGAAAGACGGGGTTCTTGGTCGCTCCCCCCGATCATGTCCGATACTCGGACGACTACTTGACTCCGCTCTGGTACAGACCCGGTTTCATCCAATCCCTCAAAACGTCGGTTGACGTCGCTTATCTCAAGAGGCATCTCCGTGTGTTGGCATACCTCTTAGAGGATGAGAACGTCCTCCTTCCTATGAAGGCCAAGACTGGTGAGTATTTTGCGGAGAGCCCCTTCGATGTCACCCGACGAAATCGATACCTAGGTCTCCTGCTGGATGAAGCCCTCAACTAGTTTGCCACCCAGTTCATATTGAAATCTCGCAACCAAGAAACTGTAAGCACCGCCGATCAGTGAAAGGTTAGCTGCGGAGCGCGATGGGACGCTTTCTTACAAATCCTACAACTGGGCCAGCTAAGCGAGGACAATCTGATCTATCATATGGCGTCAAAGGGACTGAAATAGTCAAGCAGGGCTCGTCCAGACTTAATTAGGTGCCCATTCCCATTAGAATAGCTCCGATATGTCCTCCCGCCCCTCCGGACCTTCGACGTTGTCACTTCTCGGTAGGAGAATCACCGAGGCGGCGACTTGCGAATTGCTGCTCCTTGTAAACTTCCCTACCTGGGCCCCGGTGCTGCCATTCTATCTCTTGTCCTACATTGCGGACAACCCATTACCCCCGTTCCGATCCATAGGTGCTATGGTGCGCAAGATTCGAGGGGCGATCTTCAGGTCATTTGGCTTGAGGCTCCTGGCCACTTGGCCCTTCGGAGGTCTTCGATTTTATTGTGACCTGGACGGCGTCTGGCTTATTGCATCGGAGTTCTTGAAGGGGGAAACATCCGGCTTTGTCTCCTCACGAGAGGAGGTCTTCTTAGATGTAGGAGCTCACTACGGGCTGGTTTCGGCTAGGCTGGCGTCATTGCACCCACGTTCATCTCGGGTAATTGCCATCGAAGCTCATCCCGCGAACTATCGAGTGCTGAAGAGCAACATCGAGCTCAACCACCTTACAAATATTAAAGCATTCAATTTCGCGATAGCGGATTTTACTGGGACGACCCATATGTCGGCTCACGATGGTGTGTCAACCCATTATAAGCTGACAAACGAGAATCGTAGCACTGATCCTCTCTTCGAGGTACAATGTTACCAACTGCCGGAAGTTGTCGCAAAACTTGGAATAGATCACGTTGACTTGGTCAAGCTAGATATAGAGGGGCTAGAACTAAAAGTCCTTCAGACTTGTTTTCCTGCTATGGCCAGCAGTGTAGGTAAGTTAGACGTCGAAGTGCATTATTTTGGCGATGTAGCGGCGATACGGAGTCTCCTGATTTCAAACGGCTTCGACGTGCAAGTCAAAAGCTGGGGAATACTGTCACGATCCTATAGAGTGATTGCGGAGAAAGCCCCTACGGTTGCAAAAGCGACCGAATCACCGCAAATTGACTTTTGACTTGAACGAACTGACAATTCTCAACAAAGCAAATGCCGATCGTGTTTTGACAGCAGAATCACTCTTCTGGAATGCTTGCTCAACGGGCTATTCATTGCGATTCAGCTAGATTCATCCGAGAAGTTGCCAACAGAAACGTCCCTGCCTTCGTACGACACTCGGCTCATCGAGTCAAAAGTCATATAGGAATGAATTAGGTTCATGCTCCAACGGCTTGTGTTGACAGCGGCTTCGAAGGCGATAGTTACGGGTGGGGCGGGTTTCGTTGGTTCCAACTACTCTCGCCATCTCTTGCAGACGGGATCCAAAGTAGTAGTGTATGACGACTTTTCGAGAGGTCCTGGTTGTCTTCAAAATCTAGAGTGGCTTAAATCGCATCCTAATTCCAAGAATCTCAGCGTCATCAAAGGCAGTGTGCGTGATGCTGATTCTCTTGCCACAGCAGCTAAAGGGTGTAATCTAATTGTCCACACCGCAGCTCAAGTCTCGGTGCCTGAGTCTGTTTCGAAGCCCAGATTGGACTTCGAGTCCAACGCGCTCGGAACTTTCAACGTTCTAGAGGCCGCTCGTAGGTCGGATGCTGACCCTACGCTCCTGTATACGTCTAGCAACAAGGTGTATGGTATCCCAGATGCTCCACTGCAGGAGAAGGCATTGCGCTACGACTTCCGAGGGCTTCCAGAGGGCGTGGATGAAACGTTTCCGGTAAAAGGGGAAGAACCGTATGGAGTTAGCAAGGCGGCCGGAGACTTGTACCTCCACGCCTACTCAGAACAATACGCGATCAAATCTGTCTCCTTCAGATGCAGCTGCATGTTCGGACCCCATCAGTATGGGAAGGAGGAGCAGGGCTGGGTCGCCTGGTTTTGCATAGCTGCGGCTCTTGGGAAGCCATTAAGCATCTATGGGGATGGCAAACAAGTCCGCGACCTATTGTACATCGATGATGTTGTACATGCTTTCGACCTTGCTACAAGAAACATTGACCGAGTCAAGGGCGAGGCGATAAACCTTGGAGGAGGCAAGGAAAACGTCGCCTCTCTTCTCGAGACGATAGCATATCTTGAGTCACTCACCAACAGGAAGATGCATCTAACCTTCAAAGAATGGAGGCCAGGAGACAACAAGTGTTACTACACAAACTGCGCAAAGGCAAAGGAGCTAATGAGCTGGACACCTACTCTTCCCTGGAAAGAGGGGGTTAGTAAGACCTTGGACTGGGTCAAGAGCAACACTCGCGAGGTTTCTGCGGTCATATAGGGCCTAGGGGAACTGGAAAGAGCCCGAGGTGCGAGTTATCTAGAACGACTGGTCCAGAGTCCGATCGCACAGCCATTTTGGCCGTTCTGAGCAGCGGCACCAATCCCATTAGTCGCCATTCAAGGACGTTCCCGGCCTTGAATTCGGTTCTCGTCGTAGACAGTATCAGGCAGCGAGTTCCCGGTAGCGGCTAGGATTGTTTTCTAGTCTCAGGATTTGACGTATGATCTTCTCGCTCCTTCAATGGGGGCTTTTGTGTCTGAGCATGGCTCGGAGGTGGGGCTATGGGTTTGAGTTTGGCTGAAATGGTTGGGGGTAGCTCAGTAGCCTTAGGTTGCGAGGTTGAGGGCTGCGAAGGCCGCTTTGACGTTTTTCGCTGCTGAACCTTCTTCTTAGAAGGGACCTCCGGTTCTTGGAAGGTCCGGATTCGTCTCATTCCGAGGTAGAGGTACGCGGCGATTGATGCTGAGGAGATTCCGAAGGCAACACTGAGAATCGGAACGAGTATCGGGGTTAGACTGTTCACGTATGTCTGGAAGTAGACGTTGCTAAGATAGGTTATGTAAAGCGAGACGGATAGCGACATGATTACGGCTAGCTCTCCTAATATGATGAGCCAGGCTTTCTTCGGGAAGTTCCACCAAGTCAGGTAGTCTATTTTTGAGACCTCCGGAATAGTCTCATGAGAATTCATCGTGAGCTGGGATTAAGGCGAGGCGTTACTCAGCAGAGGGACCCTGGCGGTGGGGGTCCACTGGATGGTGGACTTGAGGCGTGGCCTGGTTGCTTGCGCTTATCTACGATGGCCCTAACACCTTGAAAGACGCCTAGACCAAGGATCCCAATCAGGACTGCATGGCCCAGGGTTATCAGCGTCAGGGCTTTTCTTGAAAAAGCGAAGGCTGCGAGCGAAACGTTGTTGTCGCCCGCAAACAGAAGGGTCAACGTAACGATAGAAACCATGGGGATTAGAAGATAGAGGGATTCTCTGCGGGATTCCGTCACAAGTTTGTAGTCTCCGTTCAGATACGCTAGCACCAACACGATTCCCAGAGCGCCGACCTCGAAAGTCGTGTCCGCAGGACTCGGCAGCCCCAGGCTAATCCCCAACTGGAAATCTGACAGTGGATAGAGAGGGGGAATCGTTCCAACTATCGAGTCCGCAACGAGGTGAGAGAGAATCCCTGCTGAGATTGCTAGGCCCAGACCCTTGAACCGTATGACGAGGACTGCGCAGATAGGTAGCAGAATGATCAACGAGTGGGTGTAGGTGTGGTGTTGAATCAGTGGTTTGAAGTAGATATCAAAGTCCGGGAAAACTCCTGCCAGAAGAGCCATGTAGGCTGGGAGATTCACCTTGACTTGTCTACCTGTGAGCCTTGAGAAGAGATAGCTCCAGCAGCTGTGTCCGAGAAGAAACACGACTCACTCTGCTCCGTGTCCGCAATCCGACTGAACCCGGACGCTCAGTCAGGGATACTAATGGTTAGTGTCGAGACCGCTTGTCGGTCGGCGACCAGGTATTTTGAAAGCTCTCTCCGGCCGGTAGCAAGATTGATTCGCCTCTCTCAGGTTTGTCCAAGCCCATCGAACCTGATGAGCTTGGATGGTCGTTAATTAGTTCTTTGAGGAATTACACAAAATCGGGGGTTCAACATATGTCGGGTTTCAACTAACCCGACTAATACTTGAGCTCTCTTCGATTATCCCGAGTAGGTCCTCCTAGATTGGAGTCTCTGAATTACTACCGGCTCCGTGCAGGAATTGCCAAGCCGATATCTTGGAGAGATAACAATTAGCTCATCGCCAGATCATAGGTCATCATTCCCAAAGAGATCCTGGGAACCCTGCAATACTGTTCGTAGCTGAAGCTGTTACAATGGGGTCTCACTCTGGCATGTATAGGACTACGGAACACGAGCCTGAGCTTGTGAATCTTTCGCACCGGACGATATCCCTATCGTCCGAGCTCCAAACTATCTCTCTGAGTAATTGAATCTTGATCAAATCAATGCCGCTGTATTGGAAGGAGAGGACTGTTCTTGTGACGGGCGGGGCCAGTTTCATAGGCAGCCACTTGGTCGACGAACTAGTCAGGCTGGGCGCTGACGTGACGGTAGTAGATAATCTAAGTAGCGGCAAACTTGAGAACCTAAGGTTCAGCCGAGACAAGATACGGCTCATTCAATTAGATCTTGAGTATTCTAACCTGAGAAAACTACTCCCAGCGTTCCGAGGCAACAGCGTCGTCTTCCACCTAGCCGCGACTCACGGAGGAAGAGGATACATTGACCGTCACCCGGCCGACGTGTGTTCGAACTTCTCGATCGATCATCATGTCTTGGAAGCGAGCTGCAATGCTGGCGTCGAGAAAGTAGTGTTCGCCAGTAGCGCCTGCGTATATCCACCCAGACTCCAAGCTCAAACGGGGTCTGACTGTCTTCTCCGAGAAGAGGATAGCGATCTAGCCGACCTCGAACATCAATTCAGTGCGGATTTGGAATATGGATGGGCCAAACTCATGGGCGAAATGCAACTCAGAGCATTCATCAAACAATACGGGTTGAGAGGTTGTAGCTTGAGATTCGTCACTGTCTATGGGCCGAGGGAGAACGAGAGCCATGCAGTTGCGGCCCTCATCTACAAGGCTTTCCAGCGAGCCGATCCCTATGTAATATGGGGGACGGGAGACCAAGACAGAGATTTCACCTATGTCTCCGACATTGTAAAAGGTAGCGTGGCGGCAGCAGAGAGAATTGAGGATGGAACCGCACTTAACTTGGGTACCGGCAAGAGGTACAGGTTGATAGAGGTCGCAAACCGAATATTTCAACTGCTAAACTGGCGACCA
>VBBR01000049.1 GCA_005881615.1 Candidatus Bathyarchaeota archaeon | reverse complement strand
CTTTGATCATCGCCTTCAGATCATTTCCCCTTCGCGGCGGGTCCGAATAAGAGAAGAAGGCTTTCTTCTCCCATTCAACCGGTTTCGATACGGGTACTCCTCCAAGCTGGATAATTCTCTCCATGAATCTCGAAGCGTGGTCCCATTCTCCGTCAGCCATCTCCTTGAAGAGCTTCGATAAGGGCAACGAGCTTATTCCGGTGGCTATCTTGCTCAAGTACAAGTATCGGAATGCAGCCAAAGTCTCTCCGGCAAGAGCTTGGTTGAGATCATCGAGAAGCGTCGGTTCCTTCTTGACTGACAAGACTGGTCGAACTATCGTCTAGCCTCCGGGAGTCTTTTTAGCCTTATTCCAACAGCCAGATGTTGTGGAAATCACAAGACAGAACGCAATCGAGGTAAACCGCTCTGAGCGTGTCTAACCGCACCATGTCAACTCGCCTGAGCGCGTACTTGACCTTGATACGGGCTCCAAACACCATAATGATAGGGCTCGCTGTGGTTATTGGCGAAGCAATCGGGCTCGGCAAACTCCCGGGAGTTTCGGAGGCCGTTTTCGGGTTTCTGACCGCCTCACTGATGATGGCGGGGACAATGGTGGCTAACGACGTTTACGACGTTGAAATTGACAAGGTGAACAGCCCACAACGGCCTCTCGCCTCCGGAACAGTGAAGACAAGAAGCGCTGTCGTGTTGGCCGTAGTTCTTTCCGGTGTTGCGATAGGTTTCTCTGCGCTCCTTGGCCTGTGGACTTTCTTGACCGCGTTACTCGCTCTGGCCTTGATGATATACTATAACACGAGGGGAAAGAAGACTGGACTGATGGGAAATGCAGTTGTAAGCTTCAACGTCGCGCTGCCATTCTTCTATGGCGGACTCGCCGTAAGCAAGATCAGTCCTCTGCTCTTCATCTTCTCAATTGTCGCGTTTCTCGCAAACCTTGGGCGAGAGGTTGCAAAGGGGATCGCCGATGTGGAGGGCGACCGCATCAGTCACGTCCGTACCATGGCGGTGTTAAGGGGGGCAAAGGTTGCAGCAATAGCTTCCGCAGGATTGTTTGTTAGCGCGGTTCTGTCTAGTTTCCTCCCACCGTTTCTTGAAAATGTTTCCTGGTTGTACTATCCTCCTGTGATAGTTGCAGATGTTGGCTTTCTGTATTCGGCACACAGGTTGATCGGTAATCAGGCGCCGGACAACATTCGATCAGTCAAGGGTCATGTTCTGATATGGATGCTACTAGGCCTTGTGGGTTTTCTTCTGGGCGGGGCTGCTCTCCTTTGACTTTGATGTTTCGAGCAGCAATTCTCTAGCCCTATCAAGGCGGATCTTCCGTTCTGAGACCATCTTGTCTGCCACCAAGTCGATCAGATCACCTTGCGCTCCAGCCATAGCGGCAATATTTCTAGCATGCAGAGACATGTGTCCCTTCTGAATCCCTTCCGCGGCCAATGCTCGTAGAGCGGCCATGTTCTGGGCCAGGCCCACAGAGGCCATGACTTCGCCAAGTTCGCGAGCTGTCTTTACGCCAAGAATCTTCAGGGATATCTTCGCCATCGGGTGAACCGCTGTGACGCCCCCAATTATACCAACGGCAGCCGGGATCTCGATCGTCCCGGCCAGGTTTCCTTTGGAATCCTTCTTCCATACTGTCAGAGGAGAGTAATGTCCCGACCGGGCCGCGTAAGCATGAGCCCCAGCCTCGATCGCCCTAGTATCATTCCCTGTGGCTAAGCAGACGGCGGTTACGCCGTTCATGACTCCTTTGTTGTGGGTTGCACATCTGTACGGGTCAGCCGCAGCAAAGGCGTACGCCTCAACAATCCCGTCAACAATGTCCTCGCCGCCAAGAGCTTCCTTCGAAACGGTTGTTGTGGCCCTGGCAACTCTTCTGTCGGCAAGGTTTGAGATGATACGCAGTCGGGCTTGACCCTTCGAGATTTTCTCAAGAATCGGTGCCACGGCTTCAGCCATTGTGTTGACTACATTTGCACCCATAGCGTCGCGGCAGTCAACTAGAAGTTCCACGATGACTAGAATTCCGACTTGGCTTGGTAGGATTCGGACACGGAGGTCTTTTGCCCCTCCGCCCATTGAGACTAGGGTCGGGTCCTGCTGGTTGGCTTTTTCGAGAATCTCTTTCCTTGCTGAGAGGATCGCCTTCTCAGCATCCTTAGGCGAAGGACACTTCACAATCTGGATCTGACTAATCATCACTGGCTCAGTGCTGGTCGCCGTGAAACCGCCTGTTGGTCTTGCCATCTTCGCTGCGTTGCTTGCAGCCGCGACTACCGATGGTTCCTCTATGGCCATGGGCACCAGGTAATCTCTTCCATTAACCAGAAAGTTCGTGGCGATTCCGAGAGGGATCGGGAACATGCTGATGACGTTCTCGATCATTCGCTGAGCAGTTGCGCTGGGCATTGTTCCATTGGCCAGCGTCTGAGCCTCTTCAGAGGTTAGGCCGGCAAACTCTTTGACGAGTCTGCGTCTCTCTTCCAGGGCAAGTTTGTAGAAAGAGGCGATGGTCGAGCTTTTCTTTAGAAGAGATGTTTCCAACTCTAGGCCTCTGGTAGACCTAGGTTTTCCTTTCTTAGCTTGTTGAAGGCAATTGGAAACCATGGAGTATATTTGTTCGGGTTCTTCTCCAAGTCTTTTTGGAGCGCGGTTAGTGTGATCCACTTCCAGTCGTCTACTTCTTCGGGATTTGGTTTCGGGTCTCTATCGTATTGCCCTACAGAGACATGATCGAACTCGTGTTCCGTCAAGCCGCTCTTCGGATCTGTCGCTTTGTATACGAAGCTAAAGGTCTCTTTCAATGGAGTATCAAAACCCAACTCTTGCTTCAACTTTCGGTGAACTGCGGCCTCTAGATTCTCGCCTTTTGTCGGATGACTGCAACATGGGTTGCTCCAAAGAGACTGAAAGTGGTGCTTAGCCTTCGCCCTGAGTTGTAGAAGCGCCTCGTTCTTGGAATTGAAAATAAAGATGGAAAAGGCTCTGTGCAGCTTGCCCCCGTCGCGATGGGCCGCCAGTTTTTCTTCGTACCCGATCGGATTGTCTTTCTCATCAACTAGAACGATGATTTCGGGCATTTTCCTATCCATTCATCAAGACATGAAACGTTCTTTTTCTGTCTTTCCGAACGAAGTCATCTAGGATTAGAGAACTCCCCTCTTGTCGAGGGACACGTCGTAAATCGTTCCCCCCTCTCTTCGCAATTCCCTCGCGATATTGGACTGAATTTTCTTGTCAGCACATAGGGCGATTATGCACCCGCCGCCTCCAGCGCCGGTGAGTTTAGCGCCGAGAGCTCCTGCTTTCCGGGCTTTGGCTACCAGCCTGTCGAGCCTGGGAGTTGAGACACCAATCTGACGGAGTAATTCGTGATTTCTGTTCATCAAGGACCCCAGCTCGTTGTCGTCCTCGTCTCTCAGAGCCTTGACCACCCCATTCGATAATGTAGTAATCTCCTCTAGATGTGTTCGGAACCTATCTGTTTGTTTCCGAGATCGCTTTACAACTGACCCCACCAAGGCCTTGGTTGATCGGTGGACCCCTGAGTCGCATACAAGAATCATGGGTGGTCGTTTGACGTTGATCGCTTTGATCTTCGAGGGCTTTCTGAACTGGATAATTCCGCCATAAGTGCAAGTTGCCTGGTCGACCCCGGAAGGGTGCCCGTGAAGGTAGTTCTCAGGGATGAAAGCGAGCTTGAAAATTTCTCGTCGGTCGAGTAGAGTCTCTCTCGACTTGGCTACCGCTGAGATGGTTGCGACCGCCGTGGACGCGGAGGATCCTAGGCCCGCGCCTATAGGAATCTCGCAGTTCGCATCTACATGCATGCTTCGTTCTTTGCTTGCTAAATGGTCGAGTGTAGCGCTCACCGCGAGGCGTAAGGGTTCGAGAAGCTCCTGATTCTTTGTGACCGATGACCTTTTGGCGGCGTCACCGACTAGATGAAGCGGAATGTCAGCTGTTACTTCGATCCGGCCGCTCTGAGAGGGCATTACATCGATCGTTGAATAGAGATCAACAGCCATAGCAACAGCTGGTGCACCCAAGACGACAAATTGTTCTCCTGACAGGATGATCTTTCCAGGCGCTCGGGATGAGACAGTAGCTGTGAAGGTTGTTGGCGAGAACGATCTCACTTCGTAAATGCGATCGCGGCATAACCGACTACTGACCGCTTGTCTCCCGCAATGTCTCCGCTCGTCTGATATGACAGCAACTTGGCGTGCTTTGCGCCAAGAATCTTGGACGCGTGCAGGACAGCCGTGACAGGGCCATATCCGCACGCTGAGACACTTTTCTCTTCGATCACGTCTTGGAATTTTTTCTCGTCCATTTCGAGAACGGCCCCGATGGCTTCCATGTCTTTCTTTCTCGCCGATTCATAGGGTTCGTAGTGTGTCCAGTCTGATGAGGCGATAAGCATCGCTCCGGTCTCTGCCGACGCCTTGGCGATGGCGTCGCCTATTTCCGTGCTTGTTTCAAGGTCTTGGAGCATCATGCAAATCGGTACGAACTTGAAGCGTCTTGGATAGATGAATTGTAGGAAAGGCAGTTGGACTTCTATCGAGTGTTCGCTCTTGTGGGCTTCCTCTTCAACATCGATCAAGCGCGATGATCTCGTAATCGCGGAAGCCAAGAGTTGGTCTATAGGAACTTCCCCGAGAGGAGTTGCCCATTGCCCGTCTGTCATTGTTGAGACATCGCTACCGTAGCCGGTATGGTTAGGTCCCAGAATGATCACAGATTCCCTCAAGCCTGACGAGCCAAGTTGGTAGTAGCCGTTGGCAGCCACGGGTCCGGAGTAGTCGTATCCCGCGTGGGGCACGATAATTCCCACGAGCTGGTTGTCACGTGCTGCGGGAACGGATGGTATTGATCTTGGTCCGAGAGGATGTAAGAAGCAGTTGTGTATCTGGGTTCGTAGTGCGCCTTCAGTATCGGGGTAGAAGGTGCCTGCTTGTGCTGGATGACGTGTCTTCACGCCTCTCCACCGGAAGCTCGTCCCATGGGCATGGCGGCAAGCTTCGTTTCAAAATCATCCACCGTTAGAGGGATTGTTCCATCTTGGGGAAGTTCTCCTCTCTCGCGCAGAACTTGTCTGGCGAGCAGCCAATAGACCACAGCCAGAGCCCTTCGTCCTTTGTTATTTACCGGGATAACGAAATCAACTCCGGAAAAGACATTGTCAGTATCGCACAAGGCAATGACTGGCACGCCTACGGAAGTGGCCTCTTTGATTGCTTGCCAGTCGGCTCTGGGATCAGTTACCAGGACGACCTGTGGTTCTGCGTGATGCGGCTGTAGAGGATTCGATATGAGTCCTGGCATGAATCGGCCAACTATTGGAACGGTGCGCGTGATCTCTGCGAACTTCTCTACGGGAGTCTTACCGTAGAGTCTCGAAGAAACGGCGAGCACTCTTCCCGGGTCGAATCTACCCATGAATCTGGCAGCGATCCTGATCTTCTCGTTGGTCTCGCCGATGTTGAGAATGAACAGGCCATCAGGACGGACCCTGAAAATGTACTTTTCCATGTCCACCGTTTTGATTCGTGTGCCAATGTGGAGTCCGGCCGCCAGGAGCTCTTCTAGAGAGAGAAGCAGATTTTCTGCTCTTGGTATCGCTTCTCTATCTTCGATGTCTTGGCTTTCCAACATGGTTCCTCGTCTAGATGAGCTCGGCTCGCTTCTTGGCTGAGACTTGGGGGTACTTTAGGAACTCGTCGATTATCTCTACGTGGGTTATGAGCATTCTTCGGCAGCAATATCGTCTAATCCCTAGCTCGTCTAGTACTTTGATGGGTCTGTCGCCAGCCCGGACCCGCAGATTGAATGTCTCCCATTTGTCGGCTATCTGTTTACCGCAGGTAAAGCATCTTACTGGTATGATCATTTCTTCTTGTCTCTTACCTGTACGATTTCTGTTTTCTTCGTCGTGCGCTTGGCCCGCCGAACTTTTTGGGTTCGGTCACTCGTTGATCTCCAGCTAGCATTACTCTGTCGAATGCGATGAAATTCTTCCTTAGCTCGCTGCTCTTGGTCCAGGAGGCAAGTGATCGTGCGATCGCGATTCTCGCCGCCTCAGCCTGACCCATGTAACCACCACCATTGACAGATACGCGGATGTCTACGCCCTTTGCCCGGTCCCCGGCTATGATTAGCGGCTCCTGGATTTTCATCCGAACGATCTCGGGAGTAACGTAGTCTAGCTCATGATCATTGAAGTAGATCCGGCCCTTTCCAGGTCTCACGACAGCGCGTGCTATCGCTGTCTTTCGCTTACCTGTCTCGAGTACGGTGCTAATTGAGCAACGGGGATGAAAGGAACTCTAAGTTTTGATGCGTTTGCATGGGACACCGTGTTGTAGGTCTTGCCTTCGTATTCCTTGGGAACTCCGATGTATACCATGACTCTGTGGAAGGCCTGTTTTCCATGAGGCTTCTTCCAAGGAAGCATTCCCCTGATAACCCTCCGGACGTAATTGTCAGGCCGTCTAGGATGAGTCGGGGCCTTTTCCTGGTTCCCGAGTGTTCGGGTTTTCAGTTTTGTCTTAGCTCGTGCAACGACTCTAGCCTTTGTCCCAGAAATGATAGCTTGTTCAGCATTGAGTACAACCATCTTCTTTCCTTCGAGGGCTTGCTTCGCAACGTAGCTTGCCATTCTTCCAAGAATCAGATTCGACGCGTCAACAACCTCTTCTTCAGGCGAGAGATTAGCGACTATTTTTTTCAACTCTCGGTCATTCCTCCAAGTCCTTCGCTGAAGCCGGCGGATTTCGCGTTGATGATTCGCGCGGCCTCCAAGACGATCTTTTCAGGTGGCATCGTTCCTGTCGACTCAACCATGAACGTGAAGGTTCTCGCTTTCTCGTCGTAGTTGTAGGTCGCGGCCGAGACAGATTGCCATTTTGCGTGGACGTTTCCTCTGCCGAGCCTGGCGTATGCTTCGAGTTTGATCTTTTGACCTTGTGTGAGTTTCACGATGGGGATCTTGTCGGAGACCGGCTTGACCTCCGGGTTCTCAGGTTTGAGCTGGGATGAATAGACAACTTCGATTGGTTCAGACGCTTCTATCTCTAGGGAGAATGACGCTCGGCATTTTTCGCAACCCAGCTCGCTCTTACAAGTGCATTCTTCCGGCAGATTATAGGCGTTGTCCGTCGTAACTGGGATCAGTCCCAGACGGTGTGCGAGGATCTCATCATACATAACGGAGTTGTTTTCAAGGATCATGACATCGTCAATTGCCATTACCGGAATCTCTGAGATCATTATCCGACGCAGCGCGTTGGCGAAGGCAGGTGGTACGTCTGAAAGCACGAAGCGGAGTGTCTCTTGTTCCTTGCTCAGGAGTTTAATGTCCATCTAGCGATCATGCTTCCAATGCGAAGGTGGACCGGGCAAGCGGTCCGGACTTTATTTAAAGCTGACGAGAAAATGAGCCCGAAAAACCGCAACCGCCACGAAAACAGCCCCGGCGATTGACCCTGTCAGCTTAGTCAGACTGTGAATTGTTAGATAGAGAAGAATAGGATTCCGAAGTAGATATTGACCAGCCCGATGGCGATTGCTATCGGCGGGAAGGCTAGTACCGAGCCTACGAACTCAAAGAGGTCCTCCACAAACCTCAGCAAGGTGTAGATCGCGAGAGTTGCGATGAGGAAGGCAATCACGAGAACCGTGGTGCTTGTAAACAGCGATGGGAGAAACGTTCTGAGAAAGTATGCTATGAGCAACCCCAAAGCTAGGGAGATTATAGATGCCCATCGAACGTTTCGAATGGGGCGGGATATGAGCAGAATCCCGAGCAGGATCATGGCCGGCAAGAAATACTTCAGATAGGGCGAACTTGTCGACGCGCCCGCGACTGCGTCAGAAATCGAGGTTGAAAGAAATCCTAGGCCAAGAGCATAGTCAACCGAGACGATGAGTACGAGGATTCCGACAAGGAACCCTAGAACAGATAGCGCGCGTCCGAGCCCCTGCGAAATGCGTTTGAAGAGGGGCGCGCAGGCACAGAGTCCTCCTACAACCAGAATTATGCCTGCAGAGAAGACCATGAACTGTCCCGGTTTCGATTGGAGAGCGGGCTTAAGTGGCTTGCTACTTTTTCTCTGCTTCGGGCTCAGCCGCGAGTTCTTCCTCAGGCTCAATGAGCTCCAAGGGTTGTTCCGCAGCGACCTCTTCTTTGATCTCAGGTGAAACCACCGGGAGCGCGGGCATCGCTGGTGACGCGGCTATCGGCGCTTCTTCTATGACCCTTGCGAGTCTCTTGCCTCCCGGCGCCGCTCGAGCCGGGTGTTGAGCATTGGTTAGTGGACTTCTCTGATCGAATGCGATTCTTGACTCCTCATCACGTTTTACAATGTAGCTTGGCACTGAAACGATCGCGTTTGCGACGCTGATGTGACCGTGACTGACGAACTGGCGGGCTTGGTGGATGCTTCTTGCCAATCCTGACCTGTAAACGATCGTCTGCAGGCGCCTCTCCATCAAATCCTTGACATTGAGATCGAGAATGTTGTCAACGCTCGCGGATTCGGGAAGAATTCCGAGCCGCGCAAGGCGCTTTAGGTATTGACTTTCAATCTGGGACTTTTGATCCTCTGACGCACCGAGGAGAGTTCTTGCTATCCCTCGTATCTTTGACAGCATCGTCTCGTGACGTCTAAGTTCCCGCTTGTTTCTAAGACCATACTCGCCGAGAAGATGGAGCTCGGCTTCAAGCTGTTCCTTTCGCCAAGGATGGCGAGGAGTCTGGTATGTCTTTCTCGGCTTTCTGGGGTCTCCCAAGTACTATTCCTTCTTCTCTTCCTTTTTCCCTGTCGCCGCAGCGCGTGCGGCTTCCATGAGAACTTTCTTCTTGACCCCTACAGCTTTTCCTGAGCGACCTGTAGTTCTTGTGCGCTGGCCTCTCACTTTCAGTCCCAAAGAGTGCCGGATTCCCTTCCAGCTTTTGATGTCCTTCATCAGATCGATATCGGCCTTGTTTCTGAGCGCGAGATCTGGCCCGACCAAGTGCATGTCTCGTCCGCTCTCGATATCCTTTCTGCGGTTGAACAGTCGTGAGGGTATTCCGTGCTTACCAGGGTCCTTGATGATGTCCTCTAATCTTGATATCTCCGCCTCGCTGAGGCCTCCTATTCTTGCTTCAGGGCTGATCCGAGCTACTTTCACGACGGCTTGGGCGAAATTCGGCCCAACTCCTCGTATCCTGCTCAGCCCGAACGGCACCTTCTTGGTCCCATCGACATCCGCTCCAAGTACGCGGAGGAGGAGCCTAAACTCTCTTGACATCGCGCTTACACGAGGAAGAGGAAGCCTCCCTTATCGCTTAATTTAACGTTTCGACTTTGCGACAGCTTTGCGCCTCACGTTACAAGCACTTAGCACGTCTATGCATGATCTGTTTCGGGATCTCGCCGACTGGAAACTCGTTCTCTTCCACTGGAAATTTCTGATCTGTCGCAAAATTTTTTTCGGTGAAAAAGTTCGTGCAACAAATATTTTCTACGACAGCGGATTTTTTTCTCACTGGAAAAATTTACCGACGAACTCGCTTGTTGTGTAAACAATTCTTAAATACGCCACGCGCCTTATTGGCCATTCATCCGAAAAATATTCGCGAAAAAGAGAAATCAACTTCAGAAATGTTCGGACCACATCTTACACTGGATTTGTCGGAGTGTAATCCTGAAAAGCTCTCCGACCTTTCTTACATCTACGATCTCCTAGACGAGCTTCCGAACGTGATCTACATGCACAAGATCACGGCACCATACGTGTTCGTCTACAAACCCAAGGAGAATCCAACCGAGTGGGGAATCAGTGGCTTCGTGATCATCGCCGAGAGCCACATCAGCATTCACACCTTCCCCGACAACAAGCACGCCTTCATGGACATTTTCAGCTGCAAACAATTCGACATTCATAAAGCCGTCAACTACATCACATCGAAGCTTGAGGCCCAGAAGGCCGATAAGAGACTCTCCGGAAGAGGAAAAGAGTACCCACGCCAAGTCATGGCCGCGAGAGAGATCGTGGCAAGATCGCGACCAGCTCTAAAACACTAGAGCGGCCGAGAACGACTCTTCCTCCCAAAATCACGATTCTATCTGCTTCCCTGCTACGTACCACAACGAAACCTTAAATGACGAATTCCACCGACCGATGACGAAGCTCTAGAAGTGAGACTGTGCCAACCATCGAAGTCGGACGTGTCTGCGTCAAGCTCAACGGCAGAGAAGCCGGACGCAAGTGCGTCATAGTCGACGTTATCGACAAGAACTTTGTTCTTATCACCGGACCTAAGAAATTGAACGGAGTCCGCCGCCGTCGAACCAACGTCAAACATGTCGAACCGACGTCGGAGACGATAGAGATCAAGAAGGGCGCAGCCGACGAGGACGTCGCGAAAGTTGCCGAGAAAGCGAAGAAGACAAGCTATCTGAAAGAGATCGTTACAATCAAAGAGATTAGCGTAGCAGCCTAGCTGTAACCAGACGAGGGTCAGCGGGTCCTAGTCGGACCTTCGCTGTCAAGCACCTTTGCTATTACAGTTTAAGAACCAGAAACTGCTCTGCTTCTACTGGAGAAAAATTCGGATGTCACAACAAGCTCCCTGGAATAGGCCATCGAAACTGCTCACCAAGATCGACGAGGAAACAGACCCCGCCTTAGGCTGTCCGCCAGAGAAGAGGACGATTGATCAACACATCAGGTTCGGGTTGATCAATTTGGACAAGCCCTCTGGCCCTTCGAGCCACGAGGTCGTCGCCTGGGTCAAACGTCTACTGCGGCTGCATCACGCTGGCCATGGCGGAACTCTAGAGGTCCCGTTTGGGGCCGGAGTAATCCAATGGTCACAGGCGTGCTTCCGCTAGCTCTAGAAGACGCTACCAAGACCATCCAGGCATTCCTCCTCACCGGGAAGGAGTACGTCTGCCTAATGACAATGCACGGCGACGTCGACGAGACCAAACTCCGCGGAGTAATGAAGGAATTTGTCGGCGACATATTTCAGAAACCTCCCGTGAGAGCCGCGGTAAAAAGGGAAGTCCGCAAAAGAACAATTTACTCTATCGACGACGTAGAAATTGATGGACGACAGGTTCTCTTCCGAGTTGCCTGTCAGGCAGGAACCTACATCCGCAAACTCGTTTACGACGTAGGAGAAGTTCTGGAAGTAGGAGCACACATGCGAGAGCTTCGAAGGACGAGATCAGGATCGTTCACAGAGGGAGACATACACTCCCTCTACGATGTCCTCAAAGTCTCTCAAGCCTCCCCAGACGAGAGAGAAGGAATGATCAGACAGATCGTAAGACCGATGGAGGACGCCTTCGAATATGTTCCGCGAATCTGCATTCGCGATTCCGCTGTGAGTTCAATATGCCATGGTGCGGACCTTGCTGTTCCTGGGATAGTCAAGTTGAGCGAGGGAATACGTCCCAAAACCTCGACGGCACTCTTCACTCTAAAGGGGGAACTTGTCGCGTTATCAAGAGCGCTTATGGGAACTGAGCAGATGATGAAGGATGAACGCGGGCTGGCTGCGAAGACCGTCAGGGTGATCATGCCCACGGATACTTATCCAAAACTGTGGAAGCCAAAGCATAGTCGTGCCGTGGTAAGCCAGTTCAATTGACAGGCTTGAGCCAGAACAAGATTACTTTTGTCTGCAACTGCGGGGACGAGATCCTGGTAGAGGTCAATCCTGACCAGGAAAACGATGTGGTTTGTCCAAAGTGCGGCCAGCAATACCGGTTCTTTGGACAAAGCGTGTTGAGATTCAGAAGCGGCTCAGAAGACACGGAGCACTGAGACCGCAACCGCGATCCACAGCGGAATCGCGACTGCCGCCCAGACTCTTCGATCCCAGGTGAAAACCTTCTGACCATCCAGGATGAAGAAGGGAATCATGTTGAATGCACCAAGCACGAGATTGATCTGAACTCCCTCCTGAAGAAAATAGAAGCTATGACCGATGACGATGTCTCCGAAACCCAGGGCAGTGGACGCCAAGAGGGCAAGCCCGAATATCGCCGCGGCCGCTATGTTGACAAGTGGTCCGACAAGCGATATTATTCCGTTGGCCTTCCGGTCGATTCCTTCCCCGAAGTAGCTTGACCTGGAGGCGATGTAGACCGCGCCAGGGGCAGCGAAGATGAAGGTCCCCTGCGAGATTACTGCGAATAACAGAGCCATGATCGCTCCCACCGTCCAGAGCTTGAATTCTGCCCAGCATCCGTATTGTTGTGCGCTGAACTTGTGAGCAAGCTCATGTCCCAGAAATCCAGTACCTATCACCAAGATAGTGAGCATGAAAACCTCCAGAATCTCAAGTGGTCTAAGACCCTCGAACACGAATCTCATCGAGAAACTGAGGCCTAGGACGAGGAGAGCTGCGGTCAGAGCGTAAAGTTCTCGGCTCGACACTGAGGATAGTTTTGGAGCCCTGATCAGTCTCAGGTTTGTCCCAGATGAGCGTCGCTCGACTCGGATGATTGGTTTTGGTGCTCGTGCTTGTTGGATGTTGGGGCATTCGTGGTTCTCGGGGAGTCGGTGGTAGACGCAGTGAACGCGGCCGCAGTATCTGCACACGTAGGGGATGAATTCTTCCGCCCCGCATACGGCGCAACGTTCCATGATTGTCCAGTGATTGTCTGCTTGCCCACTTAAAATCGTGCCTGCAAGAGGGAGTACTCGGTAGTAACGACCGTTTGTATCGGTCGGTTACGAGAGGCTTAGAATCGAATCTGACGAGTTGGCCGATTCAAGGGTGGCGTCCCCCGGATGCGGACACTGCCATTCGCCCGTTAAGGGTTGACGGCTGGCCCGCACCCACCGCCACTCTATTTCCTACTTCTCAATCGATCAATGCCTCGCCGGTCTTCTTGTATCTGTCCAAAGGGGAAAATAGTCCCAATGTCAAGGGCAAGACTGGGCCGGGATTCCTGAGCCTGGTACAGGGCAGTCCATGTCAAGAAACGTGGGCCTAGGCCTGGAAAAATGGGCTCCTGTCAGCCTGTGGTCCTTGCGGGCCGCGTGGGTTCAAATCCCACTCCCGGCGCCAGAAACAAAAGTCCAGTTCAAGCCTTCGCCACAGGACCGACACAAAATCCCCGTCAGAGAACTACTCACTTTGTCGATGAAAGTCAACCCTAGCGGTGAGCGGAGGGAGGGGACGCGTCATGATGACGCCGGCTTCGGTGGAGCGTGACGGCGTAGATCGGAAGGATGAGAAACAGAATAATGATGGCTCCTCCTATGCCATACACCAGGGCGTCAACGGGAATCGGTCCAGCCGTTGCAGTGTTAGTGGGAGGTTGAGTCACCGGATCGGAGGGTTCAGTAACGACCGTGATGGTCAGGCTGCCTGAAGTAGCGACTCCTATCGAATCCGTGACTGTAACTTGAACCCTGTAGCTATTTGGCGTAGTGAAGTTGTGGGCCAGTGAGTATCCTGCAGCCCTCTGGCCGTCCCCGAAGCTCCATGTGAACACAAAGGGACCGACTCCCCAAGAGGCGGTGGCGTTAAAGTAGATCGTGGTCGGAGCAATGCCTCCCGCCGAGTCGGATGAAACGGTGACTGTTAGCGCGGGTTGAACCTTGACTTGTTTCACCGTTGAGCCAATGTTTCCATTGACGTCCGTCACGGCCAGCCTGACCGAATAGAGCATTGGAGATGTGAATGTGTGGGCCGTAATACTCCCCACTTGGGAGGTCCCGTCGCCAAAGCTCCAGCTGAACGTGTACGGGGAAACACCTCCCGTTGCGATGGTTGTGAAGGTCATCGGGACACCGATCTCGGTGGGAGATGGACTGGCAGACATCGTCACTGCAAGATCGACGACGAGGGTTACGGAGTGGGTCGATGTGACATTCAAATTGTCAGTAGCAGTGACTGTAGCAACGAACGTTCCTGCAGCTGCATAGATGTGACTTGTCTGGCATCCGGTACCAGACGAACCGTCGCCAAAGGTCCAGTTGCAGGACACTGGAGAAACTCCGACGGTGATGGATGTGGTAAAGCTGACCGCGGTGCCGACGGTCGAGGTAGGACTTGCACTCGCCATGACAGCCAGTTGGGGATTGACAGTCACAGAGACAGTCCTCGTAACAGTAACACTTAGACTGTCGGTGGCGGTGACGATTGCGGTGAACGTTCCACTAGTCGAATAGGTGTGGGTTGTCAGGCATCCAGTGCCAGATGAACCATCGCCAAAAGACCAGCTACAGGCCGGAGAACCAACGCCAAAGGAAGTGGTCGCGTTAAAAGTCGCGGACTTGCTAACCTCAGTCACTTTCGGACTAGTACTAGTGGAGACGGCGAGCTTGGGCTTGACGCTTACGGTCGTGCTACTGGTCGCGCTCACGCCAAGAGTATCGGTAGCAGTGACAATTGCAGTGAAGTTCCCAACAGTAGAATAGACATGAGCCGCAGAGCATGTGTCGGCCGCAACACCATCACCGAAGTCCCAGATACAGTTTGAACTGCCAACACCACCGGAAGTCGTGGCAGTAAAGTTCGTCGACTTGCTCACCTCAGTCGGGTACGGACTAGCAGAAGCAATTGTAACGGCTAACTGAGGATTGACAGTTACGGTAACGCTGCTGGTGGCCTTGACACCTAGACTGTCGATAGCAGTGACGGTCGCAGTGAATGATCCCACCGTTGTATAAGTATGGATTGATACACATCCAGTGGCAGACGAGCCATCACCGAAAGACCAGCTACAAGTGATCGGCGTCACTCCACCGGAAGTAGTGCCAGCAAAACTGATCAACCTACCGACTTCGGTCAGCTTCGAACTAGCGGTCGCAGTAACGGCAAGCTTGGGATGCACTGTGACAGACACGCTACTTGTGGCAGTGGCACTAAGGCTATCGACGGTGGTGATATTGGAGGAGAAGGTTCCAGTACTGGCATAGCTGTGGGCTGTCGAGCATCCAGTACCTGAAGAGCCATCGCCAAAAGTCCAGCTACAGGACACTGGAGAAACGCCGCCAGAAATGGTAGCAGTGAAGCTCATCGAGATTCCTGCATCATTCTTGGGATTGACAGTGACGGTCACGTTGCTGGTTGCAGCAACGCTTAGGCTGTCAGTCGCAGTGACGGTGGCAGTGAACGTTCCTGCCGTCGTATAGGTGTGGCTTGTCGAGCATCCGGCGCCCGTAGTCGAGTCACCGAAGTTCCAACTACAAGTGATAATGCCAACGCCCCCAGAACTAGTGCCTGTAAAGCTTGGATACTTACCGAGCTCGGTCGGGTTTGGACTAGCATTAGCTGTAACCGCCAGCTTCTGATTGACAATTAAAGAAATGGAAGACGTTGCTTTCGATCCGACCGAGTCGGTAACTGTCACTGCAGCCGTGAATGTTCCAGTGGAAGTGTAAGTGTGAGTTGTGTTAGCCATAGTGGTGGTCGCAGTCGTCCCGTCACCGAAACTCCAGCTGTACGACGTGTAAGGGGCCGTTCCTCCTGAGGCAGCAAGAGCAAACGTGACCGGGGTGCCTACCTCAGTTGGATTCGGACCAACGGAGGGATTCATAATAGACAATTGAGTGTTGACGATGATGGTCACGGTGCTGGTGGCGGTGATACCTAGACCATCAGTTGCGGTGACATTGGCAGTGAATGATCCAAGCGTTGCATAGGTGTGGATTGTCGCGCATCCTGTACCAGATGAGGCATTACCGAAAGACCAGGTGCAGGATACAGGAGAAACACCGCCAAGCATAGTAGCGCTGAAGCTCACGGAAACGGTCACGTCGGTCGGGTTCGGACTGGCAACAGCCCTAACAGCCAGTCTCGGATCGACGACTAGCAATTGAGTGTCTGTCATTGATTGGCCTTTAGAATCAGTAGCCTTGATGGTTACCGTAAAGTTTCCAGCAGACATGTAAGTGTGGGTCGCGGAGCATCCAGTCCCAGAAGAGCCGTCACCGAAGGCCCAGCCGCAATTGTAGGGAAGTGTACCGCCGACTACAGTTGCCGTCAGAACGACTTGTACGCCGACTTCAGACGGGGACGGGTTGATAGAAGCGATGCTCACTCCGAAACCTAACAGGACTACTACCGAGGATGATAGTGTAGCCATGTTACGGACAGCATCGGTGGCGTTTAGAGTCACCGTGAACGTTCCTGGGCTAGCGTATGTGTGGCTTACGGGGTTACCGGATCCTGAGCTTCCGTCGCCAAAGCTCCAGCTGAAAATGAATGGACTCGTACCGTGAGTAGTGGTAGAGGTAAACGTCATGGACTGGCCATTCGTTGGACTGGTAGGCGTAAATCCGAAGTCGACAACAGGGGCCGCATTGACGGTCACCGTGATGCTGCTTGTAACAGTAACACCTAGACTGTCTGTGGCGGTGAGAGAAGCTGTGAACGTCCCAGCAATCGTATAGCTATAGCTCGTCGAGCACACAGTATCCGTGGAACCATCACCGAAGGACCAGGTACAGGAGGGATTACCCACCCCCCCAGAAGTGGTGCCTGTGAAGACTTCTGAAACCCCTACGTCAGTTTGGCTTGGGGTTGCGGCAGCCGAAGCGGTCAGCTTAGAATTGACCTTTATCGATACGGTAGAAGATGTAGCTGTCGACCTGCCTGAATCAGTGACCTTTACTGTTGCCGTGAACGTTCCCGTAGAAGCGTAGGTGTGGCTCGCACTAGCCGTAGTGGTGGTCGCAGTTGCCCCATCGCCAAAAGTCCAAGAGTAGGACGTGTATGGAGTCGTTCCTCCCGTGACAGTGGCGGCAAAGCCGACTGCGGTGCCCACCTCAGTCGGATTCGGGCTGGCGCTCGCACTCACAGTGAGCTTGGAATCGACCGTCACAGTCGCGCTGCTAGTTGCAGTGACGCCTAGACTATCTGTCGCAACAACGGTAGCACTGAACGTTCCAGAATGAGAGTAGGCATAAGTCGTTGAGCACGCATTACCTGATGAACCATCACCGAAAGACCAGCCGCAGGATACTGGCGAAACGCCTCCGGTCGAGGTGGCCGTGAGGCTCACTGGTGCTCCCGCATCAATCGGGTTCGGACTAGCGCTTGCAGTAACACTCAGCGTCTTATCGACGGTAAGGGATCTGGAGGGTGATGTTGCGGTTGAACCGACCGAGTCGGTAACTGTCACTGTTGTCATGAATGTTCCTGTAGAGCTGTAAGTGTGGGTCGTGCTGGCCGATGTGGTGGTTGTAATTGCTCCGTCGCCGAAGCTCCAGCTGTACGACATGTAAGGGGCCGTTCCTCCAGTAGCCGCAGCGTTGAATTTGACCTGAGTACCAACCTCTGTTGGGTTTGGAGTAGCAGTAGAGGCAACACCGAGCTGGGCGTTGAGGAACTCGTTCATGTCAACGGCGTTGCCATCGTTGGACGTTAGGCTCGCGAGACCCCATGAGGTTTCTATTGTCTTGAGCATAGAGTAGTGGTCGTACTGGTTTGACGATTGATAGTTTGTCTTGGCCACTGGTCCCGCCCAGATCGTAGGCACATAATCTGTAGTGGAGACCACGCTCTGGACACCTTCGGCGAAGGTGAGAAAGAGAGCTGCCTTCTGGGTTGTGAAGATGTAACTTTTGAGTATTGCTGGGACGAGGCTGGAAAGGTAGGTGTCAGCAGTGGCAATTGTGTTGAGAGGGCGACAACTGTGCATCGAGTCACAAGCGTTGGGACTCAACCAGTTGTAATTGGTAGCTGTAGAAGCGGACGACAGGGAGTCGAGGAACAGGTTGTCTGTCTCTGGGCCGGGCGAAACGG
Source organism: Candidatus Bathyarchaeota archaeon (assembly GCA_005881615.1). Lineage (GTDB taxonomy): Archaea > Thermoproteota > Bathyarchaeia > 40CM-2-53-6 > 40CM-2-53-6 > 40CM-2-53-6. The sequence continues at coordinate 9,333 of VBBR01000049.1, read as the reverse complement.
TCGAAGTGTTTGCCCTGAGCAGATCGTTGCACCTTGACGAATTGCCAGTAATATCCGTGTAGTAAAGGAAGGGGAAAGTCTTGATGTCATACCCGGCGTTCTTAGACAAGGAGCTGCAGCCCTGAGTGACATTGTAGTCTTCAGCCCATGCTCTCCATGTCAGACCTCCTGCCTCGATCCGGTCGACGATGTTCGCACCGCTTATGGGACAAGTGCTCGGGGTGCAGTCCGTCGTCACACCGAAAGTGGTGCCGCCCGTCATTGCGAGATAGTTAGGGACTCTGTGCGGGGATGCTACGGTATAGCTCGTGGCAAGTCCGTAGGTGCTAGCTAGATAGTTCAGGTACGGCGCGAGCGGGTTTCCGATAATATTATTGATGCTCGCATTCAGCATCGAAATAACAACGATATAACTGAACGTGCTTGTCGTCGGGATTGTAGCCACTACGGATGGAGAGTTTCTCTGGTCTAGTTGAGTGGCGAACGATTGGGAAAGAATCAGGACTGCCATTAGGAGCAGTAGTCCTAATGCAGTAGTCCCGCTTGGGGCTTTCAAAAATGACCCCTCAGAATGCCCAGGAGAAACTGATCAATGTTGAACCGTGTCATGAGTCCTCTCACGGCGTGAGTGCACTGCGAGCGCTTGAACAAGCCCGAGGGCTGCTATAGCTATGATTGGAACTGCGATCCGCAGCCAATTGCTCGGAGATGAATTTGGAGATGGATTCAAAGATGGCGAAGATGGACCTCCTAAGGGTTGTGCGTTTGCCTGGAAGAATTCCGTCATGGGAGACGCGTCTGAATCGTTGGAGATGAGAGAGGACAGGGGTTTTTCCTTCCTCGTTTCTTGGTAGGCTTCTGTTGTTTCCATCCTCATGTTGTGACTTCTCGCTTCGCCCTGTGTCGTTGTTGTTCGCTATGCTGACTCTTGTCTAGGAGGTGGCCGGCTCTTGGAATAGTCGTGTGATCGCTTCCGAGTTGTTTCTCAATGATTGAAGATGCTGAACAAGCGCGTTGAATCTGTGTGCCTTCGCGAGCCTTTCGGCCAGTTCTTTCTTCTTGGCAAGTCTGATGAACCTGTCTAGATTCTTTGAGGCCACTCTTGCTTGGATGAGCGGGAAGAGGGCCATCCTCTCACGGGTGCTCAACGGGAAAGTACTGTCGTATGCGGTAATGAACGCGCTTATCATGTGCAGGAATGTTGCGTCGTCGCTGGTCCCAACGAGACCGGAGATTGTCTTGGCGATGTCGAAGAGCCTTGCTTCATTTCGACTTCGCGCGAAGTCTATTACTGCGGCAACGTTATTGCCTTGGAAGAGAATGTTTCCCGGTTTGTAGTCTCCGTGGATCACTACCTTGGGCAGGGAGTTGTAAGAAAGGTTCTGCATTTCGGTTTCAATTTCATCTAGGCCAGACTTGAAGGCCAGTATGCTTTCAGCCATGCCCAGCGTAGATAGCGAGCCGTCGAGAGTCTCGGAGTACTGGCGAAAATCTCTCAGTTTTTCTGAGAAGAGCTGGGGAAAGGGAGCTTGTGAGAGAGGCGGCTCTTCGGGGTATGATGCGGTCAGCTCGTGATACTTTGCTAGCGCCTCAGCAGAAGCCCTGAGTTGGCGGAGGTTTCCTGGTTCCATGGGTTGCCCTTCGATGAAGGGGTAGAGGCTACAGGGTATCCCCAGTACGCTCACGTACGTGCCTTTTTCTTTGGTCAGCAAAGGCGGAGCTACCGGAAAGCCATGGCCATGGAGGAATAGTATCAGGCGATGCTGACCTTCTATGCTATCGCCAATGTCCGGGTGCTTGGCCATTATCTTGGCGGCAGAACCCTTCTTGCGGCGTAGGGCCAGGATGCCCTTGGATGTAATGACGCGGAAGGTTATGTAGCCTGTGCCTTCCAGAGACGCGCCATCTATCTGAAGACCCTCTAGTCCATACGCCGAGATGATCTCTCCAATCATCTGCGCCGATGGCGGATGATTGTCTTGGTCATCATTAATGACGATCGTTTTTTTCGCCTTCGAGTGATCCCCATTGATGGTCTCATCTAGCTGATCTTGCTGTCCGGCCTTGTCAACGGCTCGAAGTTCTCGGAGGTTTTCAGTCATGTCCGGCTTCTCGAGAAGATTGACTTCAGGACGGAGTGCCGCGGAGTCTCAACTGTCACTGTCTGCATTGGAGCCGATGATTTGATTCTGTTGATGTGCGAGAACATGCGCTCCATGCGTTCAACGAAGTCTACGGGCAGTTGGTTTAACGGGACGTGCGGGAATTCGTTCATGATGTTTCTTGCAATCCGGAATCTTGAGAAGCTGAGACCTCTTTTCGCAAATTCTTCCTCGACGTACCTTCGGACCGGTACCCCCGGCGCTAGCCCGGTCTCAGTTATGGGGTTCTTGCCCAGTTCTCGCGAATAGAGCTCGTTTACGAATTTGAGATAGAGACCAACAGGCAGAAGGTCTTCTAGTTCGACCACCCGGCCGGTTTCTTTGGCAAAGTCGCTGACAAAGAGAACGCTGGTCTCTCTCGCTATACCGGTTTCAGTCAGCTTCTTCCTAACATTCGCTCCTTCGACGTCCGCGTCCAACAACACAGCGACCTCCATATTCTGTCCTGAGAGTATTGTAGCAAAGAGCGCGGATTTCTGGCCGCCTCCTGTAGGAGTGATGATTATGTCGTCTTCTAAGTATCTGCGCCCTGATGCTTTGAAATGTTGCGAGATCGTCGAGAGAATCCAGAGGTCAGTAATTCCTTCCACAAGCAGGCTGTATCTCTCAGTGGACAGAGCCCGTGACAGAGAGTATGCGAGGGCTGCCTGGATGGGGAACAACGCAGTCTTGTCGGTTGTTTTTGCGGGCTCGATGATCTTTGTGCCCTCCGGACTCTCCATCAGGAGGCTGGTCTTGTCGAGAGAGTCTACGTCTATCATGAATGGTGAATGCGTTGCGTAAATGATCTGGTTCTTCTCTGATAGCCTTGCGAAGACTCGCATGAGATCTTCCTGAGCTGACGCGTGGAGGTGGAGCCCAGGCTCGTCCAAAAGAAGCACCGCATTCTTCTGTCGTTCTGGAGATTCTGTCATGAATACGAGGTAAAAGGAGAGGAACCACTGGAAGCCCTTGCTCCTCTGCTCCAGTTCAATTCTGGAACCGTCGACGTTGTCTGCTACCCAGAGCCTCAGGTATTCTCCGTCTATTGCGAGGTCTAGCCGGTTCCTCCGCTGCTGCCAGAGGTCGGCCAGAAGCCCGGAGAGGGACAGGGCCGCCCTGTCGACCATGAGCGCTCTAGTGTCGATCGCCTCTTGGATCTCATTCGAAGATTTTCCTTGGTGTCCCCCCAGCATGGCAAGTTTCGCCGGATCCAGTTTCACGAACTCCAAGAGTCTCTTCGCCGTTTTTTCTTCGGGGCTAAGATCGCCTGAATTGAGGCGCTCTACATAAGACGGGAGGTGAATTCTGCTGGAAATGATAGCATAGTTTTCGAAGTAGATGAAGACCGGGAGTTTCTCGACAATGTACTTGTTGACTCGGGCTTCGACATTGGGCCAGTCGATCGTGTCCAGTATGACGCGTATGGAGGCTCTGATAGTCTTGTACTGTTCCGCATCGGGTGTCTGTCCGAGCAGCGAAAGGATTTCCTGAACTTGCCTGACGAAGGCTTCCCTAGACGATGATGGAGAAGAGAGATCCGTGTCCTCGCTTATGCCTGTTCCTACTCGACTCAAAGCATCGAGAAGCTTCCAGCGAATGCCTGACTGCGGTCCGGAAATTGAATCGTCGAGCTTGTCCATTGCGCTTCGGAGATCGATGAGTAGAGGAAAGAGTCCTTTCAGGTTGGGAGGAGGAATGACAATGTCGGGCAGGAACCGGACATCATAGGTTCCAGTGTAATCTTTTGTAACAGATACGCCCGAAACGTCTACAAGGCGAGGATCGATTCTTGATAGCTCGTCTTTTTCCTCGGGTTCGAGGGAGAACTTGGCCTGTACAACTACTGCCTTGTCATCATACTCGTGGAAGCGCTTGCGTGGAAACTCCTTTAGCCCATTATAGGGCTCCGGAAGAGCAGGGTTGAATTTGTGGAGGGCCTTCAGGATGCTTGTCTTTCCGCTCTCATTCTTTCCAACGAGAGTCTTGATACGATCCACAGGCACCTCGCCAGAGTCATCGACGCACCTGTAGTTCATCACTCGGAAGCTTCTAAGCTTCATCGGACTAACCCGAACTCCGTATTTTGCATCTTGTTCAAATCATACCCGTGACAAATCAAGCGAGGAGCGAAGGATTGCCTCTTGCTGCTGTAGGGGTCATCCACTCCCGACCCTGGGCTTTGCTGTCGCCGTCCTGTTCGGCGGAGCGTGAGACCGTAGATTAGCAGGAGAATCGCCGTACCTAGGACCGCGACTCCGATACCATTCAAGAGATACGAGATCGGGATTGGACCAAATTCGAGATGGGTCCCCTTAGCTCCGTTTGCGACAGTAATGACCATATTGCCGAAAACCAGGTGCCCAGCTGAATCCGCTGCCGTGACCTGGACCTGGTAGCTGCCAGGGGTGGTGTAGTTATGGGAAGGCGATTGGCCAAGTCCAATTTGACCGTCTCCGAATGTCCATGCGAAGGTGTAGTTGCCTTGTCCTCCTAAGGCTGCGGCGCTGAACGAAACCGTCAAGGGGGCTGTTCCCTGGGAGGTGTTGTACGATATTGTGACAGCCAACTTTGCGAGAACGTACACTAGTGCAAGATAGGACGAGTTGGACCCGTTATCATCTATTACAGTCAGTGTAGCGTTGAATCCTCTAGGAGAAGAGTATTCGTGGAAGGTAACTGGGCTTGAGGTGGAGTTCTTGGACCCATCTCCGAAATTCCAAATGTAGATCACAATCATTCCATTGGGATCACGGCTGCTGGTTGCGTCGAACGTGACAGGGGCCAACACTACAGGAAGTGGCGGCTTGACCGAGAAAGAGGCTGTGAGTGGAATGGAAGTAAACACCACAACATAGCGCGTGAGTGTGGCTACCGCCCCAGGGCTATTGATTCTTAGATTAACGGTGTAATTCCCCGCCTGTCCGTAGGAATGGGTGACGGTGGAAATTGCGGTCGAATTAGTCGTCCCGTCGCCAAAATCCCAGTTGTAACTGGTTCCGCCCGAATCGACATGAGGAGGAGTAGACTGACCAGAAGCAATCGTGGTAGTCGCCTCTCGTGTCCTAGGGGATGCGTCAGATTTGCTGTCATGCTTTCCGCTCGCCGATTTGCTGATAGGGCTGAGCTTGCAACTGGTTCTGGTAAATTCTGGAATACGTTCCTCCTCGTTGCAACAGACCGAGATGCGTACCAACTTCTACTATTCTCCCATCTTCAAGCACGACTATTCTGTCCGCGTCCATTATCGTAGAAAGTCTGTGCGCGATGACAATCGTGGTTCTTTCGCCCGACATTCGTCGCATGGCTTCTCGAATGAGCGCTTCTGACTGCGAGTCGACGTTCGATGTTGCCTCGTCGAGTATGAGTATTTTGGGATCTCCTCGCTCGCCGATCTCTGTGTCATAGCCTTTCGGGAGATTGAGTATGAACTCTTGGGCGTTGGCGGCTTTGGCTGCTTGGACAATCTCTTCCTGGCTTGCTCCAGTCTTTCCATATGCTATGTTGTCGCGTATAGTGCCAGAGAACAAGATGGGATCTTGTATGACAAGACCGATGCTATCTCTCAGAAATGAGAGTTTCAGCAGGTTGATGGGGTAGTTGTCGATCCGTATGCGTCCTGAAGTCGGCTCGTAGAAACGCAACAAGAGGTTGACTATGGTCGACTTCCCTACACCGCTGGAGCCTACGATGGCGACAGTCTCACCTGGTTTGACGGTTAGATTCAGCTTCTCTAGAACTTTGTGGCCCGAGTTGTACTGGAATGAGACGTTGTCGAATTCTATCCCTCCCTGAATGTTCGAGGGCGTAAAGGTTCCCGGCACGTCGAGGGCTTCTGGCTTCATCTCTGTAATTTCGAAAAGTCTGTCTCCCGCCGCGACTGCTTTTTCGATCTTAAAGTTGGCCTTGCTCAGTGATACTAGGGGGTCGAACATCTTGTTCAGCAACCCGATGGCAGCGACCAGAGCTCCCAGTGTCATCGCTCCATTGAGCACACTGGGCACGGCGACGAGCAGGAGGGCGAGGAGGGCCAGGGTGGTGACGGTGTCCACCATGGTTGAGTATAGTGATGATAGCTTGACCAAGTTGACATTGGATCTTACAATTGCGAGTGACCTCTCGCGGAACTCTTTGGCCTCTTCTTCTTCCCTGTGGAAGCTCTTTACAATCCGAAGGCTACTGATCACTTCGAAGGTTCTTGCGGAGAGCTCACCGACGGCTTCACGGATCTTTCTCGCGCCCCTCTTGACCCTACGCTTGAAAAGGTTCACCACGATTACCATGCCGATTATGAACGGGACGATTGTCAAGGCAATCTTCTGGTTTGCAAAGAAGAGTAGACCGGAAGCGCCGGCCACCATGATGAAATCCGAGCCGAGAGCGGGCATGTCGTCTGTCAGGATGCTCTCGACCTCGTTCGTATCGCTCATGATTCTGGAGACCAGTTCGCCGGAACGGCTCTCGTCTAGGAATTGTAGGGGTAATCGCTCCACGTGCTCGAAAACGTCTGTGCGTAGCTTGTGGACTGTCTTCTCTCCGAGTTTCTCGGTAAGGTAGTCTGTGAGAAACGCTGCTACTTGTTGCATGGCGAAGGCCCCAGCTAGAAGGGCGAGGACCGTTGGAAGGTATCCCAAGTTGTGAAAAGCGATCACATTTCCAACAAGAAGGTAACCGATGATCCAAGGCTGCGCCAGCTGGAGCGAAGCGCCTGCAACCATTACAATTCCAATGACAATGACGTACAGCAAGTGCGGTCTAAGGTAGGAAATTATCTTCCGGAACGTACCTCTAGGCCTTGACAGCAGGGTCCAAGAGATTACTCCGGCTCCCAGAATAGTAATGCTGAGGACAACGTACGGATCGAGTAAGAGCGAGAAGAACCCGTAGTTCGCGATAAGTATGGTTTTCAGCGCTGGGTTTGTCTGGCTCTCGAAGGCGAGGTAGTTGAGCAGTCCGATTAATGTGACACATAGAAGAATTAGGATTGCTCTGATTGCGCGAAGGGCAAAGTGCTCCTTGGAGTCTGTTCCTTGAGCAATGTTCTTGCTCACGGGTACATCCTCGGGATTTTGGTCTGGCCTACTTGCTTTCCGGTCGGACATGCGACGGGACCGAAATTGGTCGCAGGATGTGGTGAGCAGGTGACTAGGACGGAGCGTAAAAATCTCGGGTTGGAATCCGTTCTCATCTCACGATCCCTGATCCGATGCTTTTCGCAGGCACTTTTTGCACTCGCTCAGCCATTCGGAGATCTGGTCAAAGTTGGGCTTCAACTCCAGCAGATAGTAGGTATGGTACATACGCTGCAAGTACGTCTGAGCTTCGAAGACCGCGACGGTCCGTGCAAAATCGCCTTGTACTGAGGGTTGGGTTTCTTGATACTCCCTGAGAAATGATTCCGTGGCTTGAATTATGGTCTGCCCTGTCCCATGGGTCATCTTTGTCTGAGCGACAAAATAGCCCAAGTCGAATGCAGGGTCTCCCATTCGGGCCTCTTCTAGGTCTATGACCGTGGTGAGTTCGGGGGAGGCAATGATGTTTCTTGGATGGTAGTCTCCGTGAATCGGTCTCCTTGGCCTGGGAGGACTGGCTTCCTGTAAAGCGATCAGCTGATCTGAAATGGACTGGATTTCCAACTTTAGACGAGGAAATAGCCATAATGCGGCTCTCGTGAACCTGAGTGAAGCTGCCACCTCATCCTTGGGCGACCTTACACCGTCAAGCCTGATGCTACTGCCGTGGAGTTTTGCGAGCCATTGCGCGGCGCCTTTAACGTAGGATGTTGGATCGCCTTTTCTCTCAAAGACGTAGCGGAGAGGCTCGCCATCAGCCTTGCCCATCAACAAGAAGGATAGTGCCGGCATGTACAGAATTGGTCTAGGTACAGTGAGTCTACTATCTTCCGCGAACCCGTTAGACCTTAGGATTTTTAATAGGGAGAAGACGTGTTCTAGGCGTTCGTCTGATTCTCGGTATATCCCGATGTAGCTTTTGGTCGAGTTCGTGAACTTTACGGTGTAGTCTATTATGGTCTTACGGAGATATTTCTTGAGGGTTCGTGCTTCAAATCCTTGTATCTCCTCGTGGGGTTCTTGTTCGAAGGCCTGTGTACTGAGAAGGTCCCTGAAGAAGTCGACCTCTTTCAATCCTTGGAGGATTGGTGATTCCCAAGAAAGACCGTCGAGCTCATGCGCGATTCTTTGGGTCATTTTGGTCCTAGTCCTCTGCTCCTATCCACACTGTGAAAGCGCGGTCTCCGGTCACTTTAAGCAGATATCCGTGTCCAAACCTCTCCTGGCGGGGTTTCTCCCAGAAGGCCGAGGACCGGTCTAATCTGGCCCCAACGGATACAAAGCCGTTGGACCATCCCCTGATGCTTTCCGTGGGCGAGTAGTCTCGTACACCTACAGTGCCCTTCAGAAGAAGTTGCAAGTAGTCCGGTGAGAAGCCTATCTCGGTGGACAGCCTCGCAAGGCCGGCGGGAAAAGTGTAGTCTACGCGAATAGTACTATTGTCCCGCTCTAGAAACAGATTTCTCTCAATGCCGAAGCCGGATCGATTTTTCTCATTGTTCCTCAGTGCGATCCTAACCATATCTCCTTCCGGGACGAGTATCTCTGCAGAATAGCTATCGTGCTCGTATCCTATGTCTGACAGCGCGCCTGGATGGTTGGGTGGCATGTCCATGTACTCGTGGAGGCCTTCGAGTAAGTTCCAATCATCGATGGGGTTTCCGATTACGAGCCTTCCAGGCGTGTTCTGGATGGCAAAGAGATAGACTAGACGTCCGCCGTTCTTCGGAGAGAGGACGGCGAAGAGCGCACTGTTCTTCAAGACCAGTTCCTCGTTGTTGTCGTGGTCGATGTCTTGAAGGTAGGCATGGCAGAGGTTGTCCTTATGATGCATCCAATAGCCGGCTTCCGCCATTATCGCTGCCAGTCGGCTATGGCTTGCAATGGCCTTGGTCCACGCGCTCGGGCCTCCATTGCTGTCTGCTTCTCCGTGGGCACCGGTCTGCGGTGTGTGCCATGCTGTTTGCCAAGCCGAAGCCAGGAGAACCTTCCAGGCCAGCTGGATCAGGCCGGAATCTGATCCCTTCAGCCTCAGCTCTTGGACTCGGTTCTCGGACCAGGCATAGTATTCACGGTAAACGGCCCATCTCGGATCATAGTACCAAGCGTCATAGGTCTCG
>VBBR01000193.1 GCA_005881615.1 Candidatus Bathyarchaeota archaeon | reverse complement strand
TCACGGAGGCTATAGAATTCAAGGCAAGAATGCTGATTCTGGCGAGCTGCTGGTCGAAGATGCGAAGTCGTTAGAGGAGGCGGGAGTGTTCGGGATCGTTCTTGAGATGATAACAGAGGAAGTGGCTCGAATGATCACGAAGACAGTCTCAGTTCCAACCATTGGCATTGGGTCGGGGAGATACTGTGATGGTCAGGTTTTGGTCTTGCACGACATTCTGGGGCTCTATCCAAGGTTCGTGCCAAAATTCGCGAAGCGATATACGGACCTTGCCTCGACGATAAAAGGAGCTGTTACGGAGTATGCATCAGAAGTCCGCCGGGGCGCTTTTCCAGAAGAAAAAAACGTTTTCAAAATGGACGACGCTGAGCGAGATAAGCTGGATTTGCGTCAGAAGTCCTGAAACTTGCACTTCGGCATTGTGGGTGCAGGGGCAATTGGCTGTCTATTCGGTGCAAGACTGAGGCTGGCTGGCCACGATGTCACACTGATACATCGAGACCCGTCGATTGTCCGAGCAATCCGGAAGAACGGCGTAGGCCTTCATGAGATAGATGGAAAATTCAGAAGGGTTCATGTACGCGTCCGAAGGGGACCAGTCCCGCTACCTGGAATCCAGATTCTCATTGTGACTGTGAAAGCCTACGACACAAAGGCGGTGGCGCTAAGCTATCGCGGAATATTATCTCCTGAAACGACGATCTTGAGCCTTCAGAACGGATTAGGCAATGTTGAGACGCTACAATCTGTTTTCAGAAACCGCATTCTTGCAGGATCGACTACAGAAGGGGCGTTGTTAACGGGACCAGGCTCTGTGATACATTCAGGAAAAGGGTTGACCGTTATTGGAGGCCTCCATGGAGGAAACTCAGGAAGCGGCCCCCGCAACAAGATTGCATTCGACGACGCGGGGTTCCGGACGAAGATCAGTTCGAACATTCGAGGAGTACTGTGGACAAAAGCCATAGTGAACGCTGCAATAAATCCGCTCTCAGCCCTAACTAGACTACCCAACGGTGCACTTGCTAAGAACGCAGCGATCCGAGAGATCGCTTTTAGAGTGATGAACGAGGGGATATCGGTTGGTCAGGCCGCGCGCATCAGCCTAGTAGGAGACCCTAGAAAACTCTGGCGGACGATCCTGCTATCAACGGGGGCCAACAAGTCTTCAATGCTCCAAGACATAGAAAGAGGCAAAATGACCGAGATTAGACAACTAAACGGTGCAATCCTCTCATATGGAAGAAAAGCGCGGATCAAGACCCCTATCAACGGGTTTTTGACCAGCCTAGTATTGGGATTAGAGGAATCGTCGAAGATTTCGGCGCCGAGAGTTTAGGCCGTTGCCCGGAGGACAATCCATTCAGTTCCTGCACGCCGTTCTTGCCTTGCCCGATTTCAGGGCAGTATCACATACCCGGATTGCTTCTATCGCATCCTTCCCCGACGGGACAGGGTCCAGGTCGTCACTCACGGACTGTATGAAGTACTCAAGTTCCAACCGTAACGGTTCATCCCACCGAATGTAGGGTTTGGTCATCGTTTTCGAATTTTCAACTGTTATTTCTTGAGTTATGTAATCAAGGTTTATTGTCGCCTCGCTACCGGTAATTATGAGAGTGCGAACCTTGCGAGGAGTCAACCAGTTTGCATCCAAGAAACCCGTGACACCACGACTGAACCGTAGCATGATTTCGGCGTAGTCCTCAAAAGAATGTTTCAAGGATCCAGTCTGAGCGTAGACTACCGAGACCTTGTCCTCTAGAAGGAACCGCATGATGTCAATGTCATGTATCGCTGTATCTTTGATTACTCCCACGTCACCGATCCTCATCGGCCAGCGTGCTACCCGACGGCCCGTGGCAATGATGACCTCTCCCGCTGCCTTCTGGTCTAAGAGCTTTTTGACAAATCGAACGCCGGGGTTGAACCGTTCGATGAATCCAACCATGAGCTTCAAACCGGTTTTTGAGGCAACGATGAGAAGCTTGCGAGCTTGTTCCTGATTGCCAGTCATCGGTTTTTCCACCAAGAGATCCTTTCCGGCCTCTAGGATTTGCATCCCAACTCTGAAGTGTGTATGAGTGGGCGTGGCAACAGTCACGGCTTCTATTTCGGGAATCCGAAGAAACTCTTGCAGGTCGGTATACCATGGAACCGAATATTTCGAACCGACCTGTCTTGCTCGCTCACGATTAGAGTCGCAGATTCCGATAAGATTGCACTTTGCACTTTGGCGAAGAACCCGTACCTGGTTCTCTCCCCAGAATCCGGTACCTACAACGCCGGCGCCGACACGTTTCATGTCCCCGAGCTGCCTCTTCCAATTGAAGTATAGAAGAGGCCTACTCTCTCCACATTTGAAGCTTCCAGAACCCTTGACAGATCGCATATTGCCCCCGGACGACTCATTTCCGAGGCCAACTTCTGCGGACTTATCTCGCAAAAATCCGACCTGTCCAACGCCACCAGAACGCAGCTCGACTTTGAAGCAGCCCTCAACGGCGAGTTCTCGACTCTAACGCCGTCGCTCAGGACCCCGGCTTCAAACCACCTATTGTCCCTGCCTGGATACACTGAAAGTATCGCACCTCTCCGTTCAAGCGTTCGGATGATTGGCGGTGGACTGGGCTTGGGATCGCGGGGAGATTCTAGCCCGCTGAAACCCAAGATTGCGATTCTAGAATGACGAAAGCGTTTTCCACAAAGAGACAAGGCATTCTTGACCAATTCCAGCACCTTTTGTTCCCCGGCCTCATTGATCCGTCGAGCCGCCCTTACTACGCTCATGCTGCTACGTCCGCCTGTACCACTGATCGCGATGCTGCTAGCTATCGCATCTCTCGCCACGAAGGTGTGGGGTAATCCCAAGTTGTCTGTCCCAGATTGCCTGCAGAGATCTAGAGCCTCAGAATAGTCCACATCATCAACCTCACACAGGCTTGCTAACTCGAACTCCAAAGCTCGCAGGACATCTCGGTATATCGGCCCGAACAGCCCGGCCGCCTCGGCGGCGCCAAGCTTTGCGCTAGTGCTAATAGAAGGGAATATCGAGAGAAAAATTTCCTGAGCTGACGACGGTGCCCCTGCTCCGATTCCTGCGACAAGTTTCGGCTTTTCTCTGAATTTCTGAAGTGTTTCACCGCCCCAAAAGAGAGGAACGTAGCTCAATTGAATATCTCGGCCAATTCTATGGCCGCTATGTTTTTCGATCATCTCTCGAAGAATCGTACCGGTGAAGTTCGGCCGGCACAACCCCGTGAAGGTTAGGCTTGCCCCATGAGGCAGAAACCTGCACAAGGCGCGAGTGGTCCTCTCAAGCTCGCCAAGCTCTCGCTGACTCACTGCGTGTCCGGTTAGAATAACGATCGACGGTGGAGACATCGAGAGTTCTTCCACATTTGATAAAAGGGTCGTAGTTCCTGCTTTCTGATGAACTCCAAGTAACCATCTGGCCTCGCTAAGCCCACCGGTTTCGGTTCCTTTGCTCTTGGCTTCGTCGAAATGCCCTACGAGGCAGTTTGGTTGTCCCACTTCAGCAAACAGGGTCGAAAGCAAGAGTGCTTCTGGTTGGTTTCCGATAATCGCAATCTTGGACTCGGAATGTTGATTGTTCGTTCGAAACCACCCATAACCCTGCGAGGTACCGAGCTGATAGTCGATCCAGCGGGTTAACGAATTGATACCAATCCGTTACAATATCGGCGAGCAGATAAAGAGAAGTTGCCGTCCCTACGAGATGACGTCAATAGCCGGTTAACACGAATGGTGAAAGCCCTCCTCATGGAAATAATTGAAGACTCGAATTACTTGCATCTTTTATCTACTTGTCGTTAGCCTTCGATGGCTGCTCGGAAAAATAGATTATGAAAATCTGGATTGAGGTTCTCACGCCGAAACAGGCGCTTTTCTTCGAGCCGCTGTATCGCGCTTTAAGGAAGCAGGGAGACGAGGCATTGATCACAACGCGTGTCTATCGCGAAGCCGAACAAACCCTCGGGTTGAAGAAGTTGCGATTTTCGGTAGTCGGAACCCACGGCGGAGGAACGGCTTTTGGAAAACTCATCGCTAGCGCTGAGAGAATCACAAAACTCGCAAATCTGATCCAGAAGTGGAAGCCAAACGTAGCGGTCTCCTTCTCATCAGTCGAGGCATCTCGGGTCGCGTTCGGCCTGGGCATTCCCCAAGTTGCGGCTAATGACTCGCCGCACTCTTGGATGGTAGCCCGGCTGACGATACCTTTGACGAGTTTCCTTTGCTGTCCATGGATCATCGGTCGATCAATCTCGGAAGAGTTCGGTGGACCTATGAGAAAAGTCATCCTTTACAGGGCTCTGGACCCAGCTGCCTGGCTCAAACGTCACCATCCCAATGATAGAGTCCTACGACAACTGGGCTTGAAGAAGGACCGGCCGATTGTTGTTTTCAGAACTGAAGAGCCATTCGCATCCTATCTCATGGGGAAAGCGAGTGACAAGGAGCCTGTCGTAGGGCCGATTATTGACGAGTTGTTGAGGAGAGGAGTGGAATGCCAAGTGGTTGTCTCGACTAGGTACGGAATGCAAGCTCCCGTGATAAGGAAGCGATTTGGCGAAAGGGTGACAGTAGTTGACAGGATAGTTGATGCTACCAGCCTCCTTTCGTATTCGTCGGCTTTCGTCGGATCGGGTGGCACGATGACTGTGGAGGCTGCACTCTTAGGGATTCCATCGATTTCGTGCTTTCCAGGGCCGAAACCCTTGTACATCCAGTATCTGGAGC
>VBBR01000048.1 GCA_005881615.1 Candidatus Bathyarchaeota archaeon | reverse complement strand
TCAGCGGAGGCACAGACATCAACGGATGCTTTGCCGGTGGAGTGCCAATTCTCCCCGTCTTTGGAGGCGAGCTGCAAGGACCGGGGCTCGGGATGAAGATCAACGTATACGATGAGAATGGGCAGCCAGTTGTTGACAGGATGGGCGAGCTTGTCTGCGAGGCTCCAACTCCATCTATGCCGCTATACTTCTGGGATGACCCCAACAATGTGAGATACCGTGATGCCTACTTCGAGTACTACCGCGTCAAAGGGAAGAACGTCTGGAGGCACGGCGACTACGTGCTCCTCCACGGCGATACAGGAGGTTACACGTTCTATGGACGTTCTGACGCAGTGATAAAAGCCTCAGGGGTCCGTGTTGGAACGTCAGAAATCTACAATGTAGTTGAGAAACTGGCTGAGGTCGCAGACAGTCTCGCTGTAGGTCAGAACTGGGAGGGAGATCAGAGAATCATCCTCTTTGTCAAGTTGTTCCCGAACCACAAGCTTACGGAGGAACTGAAAGAGAAGATCAAGAGAGTGATTCGGGCTGAGGCTTCGCCCAAGCATGTTCCAGCTCTGATTCTGGAAGTACCTGATATTCCCTACACTCTCAACATGAAGAAGGTTGAGGTGGCTGTTGCGAATATTGTCAACAATAGGCCCGTTACGAATCGTGATGCTCTGGCGAATCCCGAGTCTCTCGATTTCTACACTGGTCTTCTTCCTTTAATCCAGAAGAATTGATCGTAAGATTGTCATGCGACTAGGCATAACTGTTCCCCCGCTTTCACCAAAGCCCCGGGTTTGACGTAGATTTCCTTGACGATCCCCGTCTTGGGTGAAGCTATCTCATTCTCCATTTTCATCGCCTCAAGGACAGCTAGCGGTTGGCCCTTAGTTACCGATGAGTTAGGAGACGCTTTCAAGGATACGATTCTCCCGCTCATTGGCGCCACTATTACAACCGGCCCAATAACAGTTTCAGATATTCCCGCATCTTGGGATAATTGCTCTCTTCCCTCTAAACTCACTTTGAGCAGTCTTCCGTTTAGTCGAATAACATAGTCGCTTCCATCGCGCTCTTCCTCTCTTCTCGCGATGAGAACCTTCCCATTGATATTCGCAACCAGATCTGGTTGGTCATCTGTTGGCTCTCGGAGAATGCGAACACTCACCTCTTCATCGTTGATTGTGATCTTTTGAGCTAAGCCCTGCTTCTCGACCTCTGTAACGGTCCAGGTCTTTCCGTTGACAGTGAGGTGGCGAATCTGTCTAGAGTCCTTCGACAAACAAAGGTTGCCTCGGTGATGGTTCCGCCTGGAGAGTGTTTCGCCATCTTGTCTGAGTTCTCTCTAGTTGCGAGTTGCTTATTCCTGAGAGTGGATAATTTACCGTCAACTGCAGCATCGCGACCTCCTCCTTTGACAGTTGTGGCTTGAAGTTCCACATTGAGATCTTGTTGTCGAGGAGCTGAGTATGGTAGTCGCCGCGGACAAAGGCCTTGTCTTCAAGTATGGTCTGGTGCAGAGGAATCGTGGTCTCGACCCCGATAATAATCGTCTCGCTCAAGGCGCCTTTGAGTCTTTGAATCGCCTCTTTTCTAGTTCGGCCGTATGAAGCAATCTTCGCGATGAGTGAATCGTAGTATTCTGGGATGATGGCTCCATCGATCATAGCCGTGTCGACCCTGATACCGGGGCCTCCTGGCGGGACAAACTCTTCGATGCGACCGGGCGAGGGGGCAAAGTTTCTCGACGGATCCTCAGCATTGACTCGACAGTTCATCGCAGCGCCGTTGAACTCGACCTCTTTTTGAGAGAGCCCGAGACCCTCTCCATCAGCGATTCGGATTTGCTGCTCCACAATATCTACCCCCGTAACCATTTCCGTGATGAGATGTTCGACTTGGATGCGCTTGTTTATCTCAAGATAGTAGAACTCGCCTCGTGCTGATCGAACAAACTCGACAGTTCCCGCATTTTCGTATCTTGTTGCTTTGGCGATTTTCAAAGCAAGCGAAACTAGCTTCTTCCTTGGTGTAGAATCAAGCTGCGGCGCGGGGGTCTCTTCGAGGATTTTCTGGTGTCGTCTCTGGAGCGAGCATTCTCGCTCACCCAGGTGGACGAGTTGTCCTCTTGGCCCGGCGATTATTTGGACCTCAATGTGTCGAGGGTTGATCAGATGTTTTTCCAGATACAATTCTGAACGGCCGAAGGCTCCCTTTGCCTCGGAAGCAGCAAGATCGAAAGACCTTCGCACTTCACTCGCTGTCTTGACAATACGCATACCTCTCCCGCCCCCTCCAAAGGAGGCCTTGATCAATACGGGAAAGCCCACGCGACGGGCTTCATCTTCAGCCTCGTCCGCGTTCTCTAGTTGACGTTTCGAACCGGGAATCGTAGGGACGCCGGCTCGAGCTGCAGTTTCTCTTGATGCGAACTTGTTTGCGGCCGAGGCCAGAATCTTGCTTCTTGGTCCGATGAAAACGAGTCCTGCTTCTTCGCACTCTCGGGCAAACTGGGAATTTTCCGCTAGGAACCCATACCCAGGATGGACTGCTTCTGCTTTAGAGGCCTTCGCAGCCTTGACTATCTTCGGGATGTTGAGGTAGCT
This sequence comes from Candidatus Bathyarchaeota archaeon, assembly GCA_005881615.1. GTDB lineage: Archaea > Thermoproteota > Bathyarchaeia > 40CM-2-53-6 > 40CM-2-53-6 > 40CM-2-53-6. The sequence goes on along the minus strand of VBBR01000048.1, from coordinate 6,089 downwards.
TTCAGAGGGCTGTCCGGGCCCGATGTTGTAGGCTTCGTCGGCATGAATGACGTGCTGGGATTCTAGATCCGGATCTGAATAGACTGCAACGGTCTTGATTCCGAGTTTCCTGCAGGTTCGTATGATTCTGACGGCGATTTCTCCGCGGTTTGCGATGAGGATCTTTCTGAACATCTGTCGAGGCCCGGACTAGAGTGGAATGTTGCCGTGTTTGCGTGGAGGGCGTGCCTCTCTCTTTGTCTTTACTGATTCGAGATATTTGATCAATACTTCCCTAGTCTCCGAGGGCTCGATAACATCGTCAACGTATCCTCTTCCCGCAGCGATGTATGGATTGCTGAATTTTTCACGATATTCCTTCACAAGCTTCCGTTTTTCTGTAGATGCGTCTTTTGCCTTGGCGATTTCGTTGCGGAAGATAATGCTGATCGCTGCCTCAGGACCCATCACGGCTATTTCGGCTGATGGCCAGGCAAGGTTCACGTCGGCCCTGATGTGCTTGCTTCCGAGCACGTCGTAGGCTCCTCCATACGCCTTTCTTACGATTAGGGTAAGTTTGGGAACAGAGGCTTCACAGTAGGCATAGAGGAGCTTTGACCCATGCCGAATTATCCCGTCGTGCTCCTGATCTATCCCCGGCAAGAACCCAGGCACATCCACCAGAGTCAGGATTGGGATGTTGAAAGCATCACAGAACCTGACGAAACGTGCAGCCTTGACGGAGGAATCAATGTCAAGGGTCCCAGCGTTAACCTTGGGCTGGTTCGCAACGATCCCAATCGAATAACCGTTGAGTCTAGCGAATCCGATGACGATATTCTGAGCCCATAGAGACTGTATCTCGAACAGTTCGCTTCCATCAACGATCCGGGTTATGACATCCCGGATGTCGTACGCCTTGTCCGGGTTGTCAGGCAGGACATCGTTGAGCTCACTCTTGTCCCCGAGGGGAGGTTTTAGCTTGGCTCTAGGCGGGTCTTCGGTGTTGTTGGATGGGATGAAGCTCAAGAGTTTCCGGATTTGCTGCAATCCTTCCCGCTCGTTTTGTGCGAAAAAGTGCGCGACTCCGCTCTTAGTGTTGTGGAGTCTTGCGCCTCCAAGTTCTTCGAAATCAACCTCCTGATTGAGAACGGCCTTGATGACGTCTGGTCCGGTTATGAACATGTAGCTCGTCTTGTCGACCATTATTGTGAAATCTGTCATGGCGGGGGAATACACCGCCCCTCCCGCGCACGGACCCATCACAGCCGATATCTGCGGGATTACTCCCGAAGCAAGGACGTTGCGAAAGAATATCTCAGCGTAACCGCCCAGACTGACAACTCCCTCTTGGATCCTGGCCCCGCCTGAATCGTTAATCCCGATAACTGGGACCCCGGTCTTGAGGGCGAGATCCATTATTTTCGTCACCTTCCTGGCGAACATTTCTCCGAGGGAGCCTCCGAAGACGGTGAAGTCGTGAGAGAACAGATACACCGTTCTTCCGTCAATCTTACCATAGCCCGTTACAACTCCGTCGCCGAGAATCTTCTTCTCCGCCATGCCGAAGTCGGACGTCTGATGAACGACGAACCTGTCCATTTCCACAAAACTGCCAGGGTCGACGAGTGCGATAATTCTCTCTCTCGCGGTCATTTTTCCCTTGGAGTGCTGGTCCTCGATCTTGTCCCTGCCGCCTCCTTCCTGAGATTTTTCCCTGAGTTCGCCGAGTTCTTTCGACAGTTCCTTCATCGTCATGGTCGTTTGGAACTCGCTGGAGAGGCCTCTCGTATTAAAGCACGGAAGAAAGGCTCATGCGTCCAATCGAAGAGTTCCATCAGGAATTGTCAGGTTTCCTTGCTCGGTCTGGATGATGATGTTTCCGTCCGGGGTCACTCCAACGCATTTTCCTCGGACCCTGCTGTTTCCGGTGTCTATTATCACCGGTTTCTCTCGGTGAGCACAGTGCTCCCACCAATCGACAACAACAGCCTTTTCGTCACTCAGGGTCTTGGAATGGCCTTCCAAGACAGTCAGAATCGAGCTTAGCGTCTTTTCTAAGCTGAATCGTTTTTTTCTGGCCAGGAAAATCGAAGTTGCTCCCGTGGGCAATTCTTCGGAAGTTAGGTTCACGTTGAGCCCGATGCCGGCGATTGCGTATACAAGCTCTGGCCCACTGATTTTCGTCTCGATGAGTATACCGGCTAGTTTTTTCCAATCGACCACGAGATCGTTCGGCCACTTTACGTTCGATGGGATGCCATATGCTTCTTCGATTCCTTTCCGAAGTGTGTTGGCGACCCAGAACTGGAGAAGCGGAATCCGTTCGATCGGTATCTTCGGCCTGATAATTAGCGAAAACCAAAGGCCGCCTTTAGGTGATTCCCAGCTTCGTCCTGATCGGCCTCTGCCTTGTGTCTGGGCCTCGGCGGTTACGACGGTCCATTCGGCGGCCCCCTTCTCAGCAAGGGTCTTTGCCTTGGTATTTGTCGACGAGATTCTCTTGTATCGGACGATCTTCAGGAGGCAACCCCGTACGATGGGGCCGAGGTCTCAGTTTTAGGTGTAATTCGTGCAGAGAGGTCTCAGGGCTTGTGGGAAGGGTAGCCATCTGGTGTAGATGTTATCTGCAAAATTCAGCGTTCTCATCTCGACCGTTAGCGCGCCCTCGTTGTCTTGGTCGCGGAATTCGAGGACGATGTCGGCGAACCGTTTTACCATCTCGACCATCGGCTTCTCGTGTATGTCCTCTTTTATCACGAGGATCGCGGTTCTCTTTCTGAGTCGGACCCTTGAGGCGAGTTGGCAGAAGAACGAGTAGAAGCTCTCGGGTGATCCGATGCTCTTGATGATGTTGTCCAGAAAATCGCCCAGAATTATTTGAGATCCCTCTCCTTGGGCGGCTTTTTCGATGAATAAGTTGATCTCCAGTAAGTTGTCCGGGGAGATTATCTCTACATCTGTTGACGGGTGGGCTATTGAGGTCCCGTCTACGAAGGTAATCCAGCCAACCTTTCCGGTCCATTCAGTTGAAAGGTCTTCCGGAGCCGTTGGTCCGAGCACAAGAGTTGGAGAGGATCCTTCAGGGCCTATTGCCTCTTTCAGGATGAGGCTCATGGTTTCCTTGACGCTGACGTTGCCCCGGACGCAGACGACTACGATGCGGTATTGGTCGAGAGTTCCACGGTTGAGGAGTGGTTTTCCCTGGTCGAGGCGTGTGAAGCTGAGTTTTCTTGCTGCCATTTTTTGGTCGCCTTTCCTGGAAGCTACCTTTTCTGGGTAATCCAGATAACAAGCGCTACTTTTCTCGTCGTTTCTGAGCGGCTGACTCCTTTTGTTACCGGATTCCGTAGATTTGGTAGTTTCATAACCTCCCCTTAGCCAAGGGTTCCGCATATAAGACTTTACCATCTGTCCGCAATTCAGTAGGGAGCTTTCCTACGAGAAAAAGTATGATGTCGACCTTCGTCAGGAAAAGCGACGCCTTTTCCGTAACTTTTCTCTCACTAACTATTGCCTAGGCACGCACTTCTGGTGACCCATCGGCCTCGTCTGTCTTTCGCTCGGGTTGCATGCGTCTCGCGAGGATGAGCAGGATTATTCCCACGATGATCAGGCCGATTCCAGAGATGAATGAAGCACCTGGAATCCACCAGTCCACGGCAAGGGACAACCTGGATAAGCATCAGGAGCTAGCGAGGACGTGTAGGGAGAGGCGAGAAGAGCGAGGATGAACAGGAGGATCCCAATTACGATGAGCGCGAACCCTAACGCTTGAACAGTGTATTCGTCAAATCGTTTCATCGCTGACCACTACCGTGGGTTTGTCTTTCTTGCTAACTATTTTTTCTATTAACTAATTCAAGATGTTAGGGCCAGACTGACAGCCTATGTTGCATATAGAGATGAGACTTTAACACCGCAAGGAAATTCAACGCCCAGTCCGGTTAGTTAAGAGGTCGGGTCACGGCATTCTACTGGGCAAAACTAACTATCAAGACGAGCCCTGCCGGATATCCTATTGAGTTATCGAAACCCGTTGGAGGAGGCACTCCAGTACAACAATCCTCCTTGTTAATTTGTCTATATTTCATTGAAGTGGCCCTAGGAGCTTCAAATAACCGGACGAATCGATGCTCACTAATCCAGCCATTCCAATAAATTTATTTGTCGGCTATTATGTAGGAAGGTTAGTAAGTTGAGGAATCGAAAGAAAGCCCTGATTGCGATTCTCGGCTGGATGATCTTCCTTACCTATTTGTCGTTCGCCTCACTTCTAGATTCATTCAAAGTGTCCCTTCCACTTGGGACGTTAGACTTCGACTACATTATAGCGGGTCTCATGATAGGCTTCACTGCGCTCGCCATACTCCTGTTGCAGTCTAAAAGAACCAATGCACCACTGGAAAATGAATCCCTTCCCACCACTAAATAGAAGGAAGCAACAGAAAAAAGAGCGAAAGTAACCCTACTACAACCACGCCAAAGATAAATCGGTCGTGAGTCTCTAAGCTCATAGAAATTCCCAATTACCTGTATCTGTTACCTGTACCGTCGCCCCCGAGTGAGCGCATAGTAGAGAAACCAAAGCTCTCAGCAATCCTTTTTTTCTCCGATTCCCCAAGTCATCACACGAGATAGAAAAGAGACGATTACTACCGACCTCGAAGGGACTCTGCAATCCAGACGCAGAAGACTCCGACGTTGGCTGAAGATAGTCTTCTGGGTCGTTCTCACTTTGCTCGCCTTTTACATCACAATTCTTGGGTACCTCCCACCATTCTAAGATGAGAACTCGAAAATCTTCAGCTCGCTAAGTTGAGGGACGCCAGCAACCCTTTTTTCCAAGTTTTTCCAATTCTCATGTAGGCCAAAAAAAGACTTGAAACCTCGAACTGGGAGTCGGCGTGTCGTACAAATCCTCTTTACGATTAATCTGGCGTACTGGATAGGTTTTTTCGTGCTCATTTATCCCAACAAGGTAGCCGTCCTAAACTGGTTGGGCCTCAGTTCTTGGGATTTTCTGTCGATTGTTTTTCTCGTCCAGTTCGCCTTCTCGGTATTTGGATTAGCCTATCTGCATTTCTACCCTCTGCCCCCGAAAAAAAGTTCCACACAACCGTGACGACTCCGAGATGAATCGAACCGTTCCAGCAATCCTTTTTCCTCGGATATGCAGTATCTACCCTCATGCCTGGACTAAGGCAATGGGTTGGTCGTAGGCGAAGTCTAATCCTTGCTCTTGCCCTCTGGTATGTCGCAATGATACTGTTCGCGGTTACGAACACTCCAGTCCCGCCATTTCTTCCCAGCCAGGTTGCTAGCTATCTCGTCTTAGCCTTCGGTTATTCCATGCTCGTTCAATTCTTTTGGAAGCGACATGAAAGAGTTGCAACAAGGACGACGTGATATGCGACAAATGGAGTTACGGTCTCAACCCTTCACGGTCATCTCCATTGCAGGCGTTCTCATATTGGCATACTTGTGGGTTGCAGCGACTCTCGGGTTTCCTTTTGGGGAGGCTGCGTTCTGGTTACTTGCCCCTACCACTTGGTGGGGATATACGTCATTTTTGCTGTTTTGGCTGGGTTGGCTTGCTGTCACACAGCTTGCATACCGCGAGCGGACGAGGAAACGACAGAGAGCGAACCTGGTCGGGGCTCTTGAGGGAAGAACTACTTCGGAGAATTTGGCTATACTTGTAATTGGTGGCGTTTTGATAGTGACTGGATTCATCTTTGGAGAAGTGACTTTTCTGCCCGGATTTTGTAGTACCCCATCCGGGTATTGCATTGATGTTGTCCCGTCAATTCGCGCTGTAATATCTGGGGGTGGGGGCGGGTTAATCACGGGAACGGGAGGATATTTGATAGGGAGAATCGCGTTGCACTGGAGACGAAAGCCGGCGAATAGAGAGAAGCCGAAAACATTCTTAGACCTGCAAACCAGTTAACTCTATTAGAGAGGAACTCTTAGATGCGAACCCGAACTCTTAGGCTCGTGCTTATTGCGCCGACAATCCTCGTTTTCTACATATGGCTGGCGATATTCCTCGGTGAAAATGCGACATACTTGCCGCTATCCGCCCAAATCGGGGCCCTTAATTCGTT
>VBBR01000046.1 GCA_005881615.1 Candidatus Bathyarchaeota archaeon | reverse complement strand
GGTGTGATAGAGAAAGCCCTGAATGGAGTTGGAGAGGGAGACTCTCCGGGCGCGGTCTGTTATTCTGCAGGACCCGGTCTTGGACCATGCCTCCGAATAGGAGCGACGATCTCCCGAGCCCTGGCTCTCTACTTAGACAAGCCTCTCGTTCCGGTCCACCACGGCGTTGCACACCTTGATCTGGCCATGGCTGCTGGACACTCACACGATCCCCTTGCTGTACTGGTTTCAGGAGGACATACTGCGATTGCTGTTCATCTTAACAGGCGATGGCGGATTTACGGCGAGACTGAAGACATAACCCTTGGAAACCTCCTGGACATGTTTGCCCGGGAAGCAAAGCTCCCATCTCCCGGAGGAGTGGCTATTGAGTCAAACGCGAAAGAAGGTCATACTCTCCTGCCTCTACCTTACACTGTAAAGGGAAATGATGTTGCGTATTCTGGATTGCTTACGGCTGCACTCCGATTTCTCAACGAAGGTCATTCCTTGGCGGACATTTGCTTCTCGATTCAAGAGGTCTCCTTTGCCATGCTAGCGGAAGCCGTTGAGCGGAGCCTTGTCCAGACCAGAAAGAAAGAGGTACTAGTCGCAGGCGGCGTAGCCGCCAATCAGCGCCTTCGAGAAATGATCAGAATGGTAGCAGAGGATCACGGCGCGACATTTCACCCCGTTCCGCTCCAATACTCAGGTGATTGCGGCGCTCAGATTGCGTGCTCGGGAAGGCTTGCCTACGAATCCGGGATCACGGTTCCTGTTCCTGAAAGCTTTGTCAATCCGCGATGGCGTCTCGACGAGATTGATGTACCATGGATTCCACGACCTTAGAACTCCATCCTCTACAAAGAGGCGCCGAAGCAGATATCTTTCTCTCAGAGCTTCCTCCTTGGAAAGCGGTTGTTAAGAGAAGAGTTCGTAAGTCTTACCGCAACGAAGAGCTAGACGCCAAGATCAGAAAAGAGAGAACAGTCAAAGAGTCATCTGCGATCCATGACGCGAAGATCGCGGGAGCAAGAACCCCAAGCATTCTTGGACTCGACCTCGAACGGTATTCCATAATTATGACATTCGTAGATGGACTGGTCGCCAGAGATGCTATCGATACAATGAAGGACTCGCGTCGACATCATCTCCTCGAGGAGCTTGGACGACAGGTCGGCTTTCTCCATTCGGCGGGAATAGTTCACGGCGACTTGACAACATCAAACATTATACTACCGGATGACGGCAAGCCGTTCATCATCGATTTCGGAATGGCCACCAAATCCTCAGAAGCTGAGGATCGTGGAACAGACCTCCACCTGCTCCAAAGGTCACTGATCGCCACCCATGCGCTCGAAGCTACAAGTTCGTTCAAACGGGTCGCGAAGGGCTATCGTGAGGCTGCCGGCGAGGAGATCACGAGATCAAGCCTTCGAAAGGCTGCGGAAATTGCTCGAAGAGGTAGATACTTCGCCATCCGATAAACGAACATTATGGTTCGTAACTCAGAACGATCACAAGTACCAGGAAGCCCGCAGAAGCCTTGATCCCTTCGGAATAAAGATCCGCAAGCTCGCTTCCCCCAAGACCGAGATCCAGAGCACAGACCTTGGTGATATCGCGAAGTTTGCCGCGAAAGAAGCGGCGAGAAAACATAATCGTACCGTCGTGGTCGAAGACTCCGGGCTCTTCATTAGAGCTTTGAACGGCTTTCCTGGCCCGTACTCATCATACATCCACGCCACCATCGGCGTTGAAGGACTCCTGCACTTGATGAATCAGAAGAGGCGTCGAGAAGCGTATTTTCAGGCGTCCCTCGCTGTTTCATCGCCAAAAGCAACCAGTCAAGAGTTCTCAGGAAGAGTAAACGGAACTATCTCGCACAAGTCTGCTGGAAAACAAGGCTTTGGATTTGACCCGATTTTCGTTCCCAAGGACACTCGGAAAACGTTCGCCGAGGGCGGAAGCCAATTCAAGGATAGATATTCACACCGGGCTATAGCCTTCCGAAAGCTTGCACTCTGGTACATCAAAACCAAAGTCCAAACCCGCAATCAATTCTGTCGCCCAGCGGAGCCCTAAAATAACGCCCTCAGCCGTGTTCCGTGAATATGTTCCGCATAGTGACCGTCGAGGACGTAGTACGGATTCCACCACAGAAGTTTGGACAACCTATCGAGGAAGTCGCTCGTGAACAGATCAAGCTCAAGTACGAGAATTATGTGGACGAAGAACTTGGCTACGTCATCCTTGTTACAGACGTCGATGTTGAGACAACAGGGAAAATTCTTCCTGGCGACGGCTCAACCCATCATAAGGCCCTCTTCAAACTGCTGACCTTCTTCCCCGAGCTCCACGAGGTTGTCGAGGGAGAGATCGTCGAGGTCACGGACTTTGGAGCGTTCGTGAGGATAGGACCCGAAGATGCGCTATTGCACGTGTCTCAGATCATGGACGATTTCATAACCTACGATGAGAAGCACGGTGTACTCGCCGGACGCGAAAGTCATCGAAATCTAGGGAAAGGGAACATGGTCAGGGGACGAATAATCGCCGTCAGCTTCCCTCGAGGCGGCTCCGGGGGAAAAATCGGAATCACACTGCGTCAGCCGTTTCTAGGCAGAATAGAATGGATCCAAGAGGACCTCAAAGGAAAGCCTCCGAAGTTGGAACATAAAGCTTGACAGACAAAGCGTGCAAAAACTGCCACATGATAAGCGCGGGACCGGTATGTCCCAACTGCAAATCCACAAACTTCAGCGATGACTGGACCGGCTTCGTAGTTATCTTAGAACCAACAAACTCTGAAGTCGCCCGCTTGATGCAGATCAAAGTTCCTGGAAAGTTCGCGATCAGAGTTAGATAGAAACCCTCAGGGCTAGGAGGTTCTAACCCCATCACTCATTGTGAAGATGAAACTTGTCTCATTTTGGCGCGTAATCTGTGAAACTGCAGGCCCCGCAAACCCATCTCTCGGTAGGCTGTTTGTGAGACGCCATCACGGATCCACACCTCGGACACTTTCTGTTCCTCAGCTTCGTCGCTGATCCGGAAATCTCGTAAAGCTCACTCCTCATCCGACGCTTCTTCTGTTTCGGCTTCGCCGGTGCGGGTGCTTGCGACTTTCCCTTCTCCGGTGCTGGAGGCTTTGCCTGTGCAGGTGCTTGAGACATACCTTCGACGCATCAGCCCCGCGTCATATTTAGCGTTGTTTCCATTGCTAGTCGAAACGTTCATAAAAGCCGGGCACCGCTCGGCTGACGGCCGATGAGAGTGAGTCTGGATGGCACAAAAATCCGTTTACGTACGATTCCAAGTTCCCAAAGAAGCCGTTGACAAGGCCTATTCCCTTCTACAGGTCGCAAAGGATACTGGAAAACTGCGAAAAGGCACAAACGAGTCGACAAAGGCAATAGAGCGAGGAATCGCCAAACTAGTAATCATCGCAGAGGATGTTGAACCCCCGCAAGTAGTTGCCCACTTACCAATCTTGTGCGAAGAGAGAAAGATCGCGTACCTTTACGTCCCTAGTAAGCTTGAGCTAGGCAAGTCCGCAGGACTAGACGTGGGTTCTGCTGCAATCTCCGTGGTTGAGCCAGGTGATGGTGCGCAGTCTCTCAAGGATCTCTTGAAGATAGTTGAGAATATCAAGAAGACCGGTGCAGGGAAGTGAGCAAGGGTAAAGACAGGTCCGACGAACCACTCATCCCGGCCGAAGTAACACAAGTTATCGGACGGACCGGGGTCACGGGAGAAGTAATCCAAGTCCGAGTAAGAGTGTTAGAAGGCCGCGACAAGGGACGAATTATAACTAGAAACGTGAAAGGCCCTATCAGACTTAACGACGTTCTCATGCTTCGAGAAACCGAGAGAGAAGCGAAAAAGATCAGGTAGAGGCGTAAGCGACGCCAAAGACGTTCAAGTGTTCTTTCTGTGGAAAGAACTTTCCCAACTCCACGGGCATAATGCACGTGAAGAACGACGGAACAATACTCTACTTCTGCTCGCGCAGATGCAGAGTCAGCACATTGTCATTCAAGAGAGATTCTCGTAAGCTAAAGTGGACTGCTTACTACGGGAAGAGAGAGAAAGGGCACTGAGCACCCAGTCCAACACCAAGACATTCGCGTTTCTGAAACCTGAAGCCCTACAATCGAGGGTCGCGGGGGAGGTTCTCTCCAGGCTGGAAAGGAAGGGTTTCACCATCAGACAACTGCGTCTTCATAACATAACCAGAAAGGAAGCCGAGGCGTTATACGCCGTACACAAAGGAAAACCGTTCTTCCAAGAACTCGTCGACCATGTTACGAGCGGGCCCGTTGTGCTAATGATGCTTGAAGGCTCGAACGCAGTTGAGGTTCTGCGTCGAGTCATAGGCGCCACTAATCCTCAGAGCGCCGAGCCTGGCACCATCAGAGGCGATTTATCGCTATCAATAACCGCCAATATGATTCACGCGTCCGACAGCCTCGAGAACGCGAAGAAAGAATCATCAATATTCTTCCACGACTGAAGCTAGCAACCAGGCTTCCTTCGAAGAAAAAAATCATGGTTTAATACTGACATAGAAAACCGGAGGGCGATATGGAGCCCTCACGGATATGCCCATTCGTTCGCCCATCGCAGTCGTCCTCGGCCACGTGGACCATGGTAAGACCACGCTTCTAGACAAGATCAGAGGCACCTCCGTAGCCGCCCGCGAACCTGGCCAGATTACTCAGTGGATTGGAGCCAGTCTCATCCCGGCTCAAACTATCGTCAAGATCTGCGGGCCTCTTCTAACGAGGTTTAACCTCAAGATCGAGGTTCCAGGAATACTTTTCATCGATACTCCGGGTCACGAAACGTTCAGCAACCTTCGAAAGCGGGGAGGGTCAGCTGCCGACGTCGCCGTCCTCGTCATCGATCTCACCAAAGGAATCGAGCCTCAAACTGTCGAGTCCCTGAATATCTTGAAGGCTCGCAAGACCCCGTTTCTCGTTTGTTGCAACAAGATCGACGCGATACCCGGATGGAAATCGTCACCTAACGGATCGTTTCTGGCTAATACAGAAATTCAGAGACCGGAAGTCTTGACCGATCTCGACAACAGACTCTACACGATGATGGGAACCCTCTCAAGATACCAGATCCGCGCCGATCGGTTCGACAGGATCAAGGACTTCACCAAGACCATCGCCCTCGTACCTTCAAGCGCCAAGACAGGAGAGGGACTGCCAGAACTCATGGCGATGCTAGTGGGACTCACCCAGATCTACATGAAAGGAGAACTAACAACAACAGCAGGTCCAGCGGAAGGAACCGTTCTAGAGGTGAAAGAGGAGCCCGGGTTGGGAGTTACCATCGACGCTATGATCTTCGACGGAACGATCAAAGTGGATGACGAGATCGTCCTGGCAGGACGGAACGGAGTCATAAGGACGCGGGTCCGGGCTTTGCTAGTGCCAAAGCCTCTCGATGAGATCCGTGACCCCCGAGACAAGTTCAGCCATGTTGAGCATGTAGACGCCGCTGCAGGAATCAAGGTTGCCGCCCAAGGCCTCGATGATGCAATCGCAGGGTCTCCCATTTACGGCGTAGATACTCCGTCGCTGCGAGCACAACTAGAGAAGAGGGTGGTTAGCGAGGTGGAATCAGTCAAGGTGAGTACCGATCGGAGCGGAGTCATAGTGAAAGCAGATGCACTCGGCTCGCTAGAGGCGCTCACAACGTCCCTTACGGTTTCCAAAGTGCCTATCCGTCTTGCAGACGTGGGCGAGATATCTAGGCGAGATGTGGTCGAGGCTAAGGCTGTTCGAGCAAAAGACCCCTACCTTGCCGCGATTCTCGGATTCAACGTCAAACTATTGCATGACGCTGAGGAAGAGATCAAAGAAACGGGAATACCAGTATTCAGAGCTGACATAATCTACCGTGTCTTAGAGGATTACTCGAGATGGGTCGAGGCTCAGAGAAGTGCTGGGGTAAAGGCCGAGATGGAGCTTTTGATCCGGCCTGGCAAGATGAAGATTCTCAAAGGGTTCGTCTTTCGCAGAAACGATCCAGCAATAGTCGGAGTTGAAGTGCTCGAAGGAACAATCAAACCGAAATATCCAGTTATCAATAGTAGCGGAAAGCGCGTCGGCATTGTCCTGAGAGTCCAGGACCAAGGGAAAGATGTCCCAGAGGTAGGAGCGGGGAAGCAGGTTGCTGTCTCAATCGACAAACCAATCGTAGGAAGGCACATTTTCGAAGGAGATATCCTCTACGTCGACGTGCCTACGAAGCATGCGAAAACGCTGTCTTCAAAGTTTAGAGACTATCTTTCCCCGGCAGAACTCTCATTGTTGGACGAGCTGGCCAACATAGCCGCGAAAAACCCTTCGGGATCGACGGCGTGACTCGAAGGACGTTTATTAACGTCCTCGGAGGAATCCAGTTCTATCCGGAGTCCATTTACACAACATGGCGAAATTCCAGCTCATAGTATCCGATCCCGTGAGCAAGACCTCTAAGGCCGCGACCATTGAAGGAGCCAAGGCTCAGGCACTTGTAGGAAAGTCGATCGGGGAAGAGGTCGATGGGAAACTTCTCGGGATTGGAAACATGAGGCTCAAAATTACGGGTGGCACCGATAAGGATGGAATTCCGATGCGTTTCGATATTCAAGGTGGAGCTAAGAAGCGAGCGATTCTTTCAGGTGGAGTAGGCTTCAAGCCAAACGACCGTGGCGAAAGAAGGAGAAAGTTAGTTCGCGGACGCGTAGTTGGCGAGGATACGTTGCAAGTCAACAGCGTGGTTATGGCAGAGGCAGCTCCTGCAGCGCCAAAGACTCCAGCTCCAGAGAAGAAGGCTGAGCCAGCTAAGCCAGCTCAGAGGCCAGTGGAGGCTAAGAGTTGAGCGTCGAAATAGTCTCTGAGCACGTCAACGTTTTGCTGGGCAGAAAGGATGCGAAGCTGGTTGTCCATCACGAGGGAACCGGGACTCCCGATCGCTTGGCCATCAGAAAGATTGCTTCTGATCACTTCAAGACGCCGCAGGACAAGGTCTTTGTTCGAAGCGTCCAGACGAGGACAGGTGGGTCGTCAGCAGTTTGCCAGGTCGAAGTCTATGACGATTCGAAAGCTGCCGGGCAAATTGTTCCTGCTTATGTGAAGAATCGAAACCTTCCACCTGGACAGAGAGTTTCCCGGAAGAAGGGACCTGACGACGAGAAACCTGCTGCTCCCGCGCCAAAGGCTGCAACTCCTGAAAAGAAGGCTGAGCCCGCAAAACCAGCTGCCTCGGCCAAGGAGTCGAAGCCAGCGCCAGCCGAAACGAAGCCATCAGCGAAACCCGAAGCAAAGCCAGCAGCGAAACCGGAAACGAAGCCCTCGGCGAAACCTGACGCGAAGCCCGCTGCAAAGCCAGCAGCAAAACCTGACAGCAAACCGAAAGCCTAGACAGCTGCCTCCGCACAATGTTATCGGCCGGAAATCGCCGAATATCAGCCCTGAATTTCGAATCTGGGAGGGGGGCCCCTAGACTGCCCTACAGATCGTTCGCGTTTCGTTGAAGATCTCCCGACTTTTTCCCTCGCCATCTAAGCCGGTATTGTGCCCTGCTCAGCATGTCTCGCCCATTATCCCAGCCAGACAAGAAATCATCACAAGAAAAAAAAGGAGGGTATAGTTCAACGGTTTTGCGTCGCATTAGTGGACTATCGGGACAGGATATTGGAACTGACCTGAGGGTCGCTCTCTTGTTTTCGGCCTATGCCCTGTGCGCCGCGCTGACTATACTTACAATATCTTGCGTTTTGAGTATGTAGCTGTCGGAGAGACGCATACCGTTTCGAGCGTTGATGCCATACAACATTTGCTCTCCGATTTCTGTGTGAATCTTCAAGGCGAGTTCTTTGAGAGTCGTCCCGTTAGGAACTAGATACGCGTCCGGAAGAATATTTCCCGAGTGATCGGTGAACTTTTCAGGATTCTCAACCGGATAAACCACAATCATGTTTAGGAGATCAAGAAAGGCTGAGTTGATGCATGCCTGAACTCCTGTAGATCCTACAGCCTGCAGGACTTTTTGCCGAATCATCTCGAGAGCAGCCTTCTGCTCGGGACTAACCGCTCCTGGATCAGGGAGACGAAAATCAGGGTCTCCTGGCTTGTACTCTATCAATCGTTTGTCCGCCGCCCGTCGCAAAGCCAGCTCGGCCTCAGCAGAAACCGGAACCGTCAACTCGCCCGTCTGCCTCAGTCGATTGACGTTCCCGATCGATGTTGGCAGGTCAATTTTGTTAGCAGCTAGCAACAAAGGCTTCGCCTCTTTCCGAATTACTTCAACCAGCCCGAACAGGTTCTCCCGTGTCCATCCACTCGGTTTTCCCTTTAGGCCTGCTCGCTTGATACCGTTCTCAGCCTGGCTCTTGCTCACGCCAAGACCGCTTAGACGGTCAGAAACCAGAGACGATGGATCCTCTCCAGCCATCTCCATTTTCCGCGCCGATTTCTCCCAGTCTTTACCTACAATCCGGAGCATCCACATCTTCAGCTCAGTCTCGAGAAAAACCACATCCTCGACAGGATTGTGAGCACCAGGCTGAGTCATCTTGCCCTCAGAGTCGGTCGATCCTGATGCGTCGACCACGTGGATCAGAGCGTCAGCTTTTCGCAGCTCGTCAAGAAACTGATTCCCGAGACCTCTTCCCTCGGACGCGCCAGGCACGAGTCCAGGGAGATCGATGATGTCAATGGGTATGAATCGTTCTCCGTCGATGCATCGTGAGTTCCGAGGCTGATCCTCTAGTCCAAGGTCTTTGCAGACACACTTTGTTCGGAGATAGGAGATTCCATGGTTCGGCTTGATAGTAGTGAACGGATAGTTTGCGATTGGCACCAGTGTCAGAGTTGCTGCGCTGAAGAATGTGCTTTTTCCCGCGTTGGGTTTTCCTACAATCCCGACCTGCACACTGGACCACGAATTATGATACGTGAGAGATGCCGGTGACTCTCAGACCAGCACTCTTGACCTTGTAACGGATATTCAACGATACCAAGAGCGCCGTCAACTGTTCGACAGTCCGCGAGTTTTCCAGCCGGCCCGCATCGAAACCACGTGCTCCCACAATCCCCTTTACAAGATCCAGAACAATCTTCTTCGCATTCTCATCATCAGAACACACGAAGACATCGCAATCGACAGGTTTCGAAGGATCTTTTAGCAATTCAGCGCTCACATTGTTGAAAGCTGTCACAACGCTGACCGTATTTGGCACAAACGAAGCTGCCAATTCTCCAGCGGACCCCGCCCAGACTTCGATCGTCCTCGTGGCGCGGCCACCGATCGCGGTCTCAAGTGGAACCGACACATTGACCAAAACCTGACCCGATCTGAATTTCGGTTTAACCGTACGAAGAGTATCGATCAACGCCGCAAAAGGCACTGTTACCACTATCACATCCGCCTGCGAGACGGCGTCTTCGTTGCTCACTCCCGACACGCGAACTGGGCGTCGAGCGGTTTGAGCGATCGTCTTCGCGGCCTCAGCCGCCCTGTCAGGGCTTCTAGATCCTACGAATACTTGGTGTCCTGCAATCGCCCATCGGAGGGCGAGACCGAAGCCCTCTTCTCCGGCTCCGCCTAGTACAGCTATCTTGCGATTCTCCGTTTTGTTCTCCGTCCCACCGACTTACCAGGAAGAGGCTTGATCAGTCCCCTTCGCATGAGCAGTTCCGTTGACTTTCGAGCATGGCTTATGATCGTGGTAGCTCTTTCATAGAGTTCTTTTCGGGTGAGCTTGAGTCTCGCCAATCCCTGTCTAACCGCTTCAGCTCCGACAGCGGCAGCCTCCCGAGGAAATACTTCCCAGTGACTCATGCTGGGCAGAATCTTATCTTCATCTACCCCCATCTCCGCCGCAATCTTCGCCAACTCGTTAGCAGCGGCTATGCACATCTCGTCGCTGATCATCTTTGCTCTAACATCCAGCGTACCCCTGAAAATTCCCGGAAATCCAAGAGAGTTGTTGACCTGGTTGGGAAAATCCGATCTGCCCGTTGCAACAATCCTTGCGCCGGCCTCTTTTGCTTCCCAGGGCCAAACTTCAGGAATAGGATTAGCGCAAGCGAAAATAACCGAGTCATCCGCCATCGTTGAGATCAATCCTTTCGGAACAACTCCCGGACCCGGTGTTGACATTGCAATCAAGACGTCTGCTCCCTTCAGCGCTTCCGAGAAGCCTCCAGTGCGCCCTTCCGAGTTTGTTTTCAAGCACATTTGCCATTTCGCGTGGTACTCCCTCTCCAGTTCTGTGCGTTGCTGATTGAGGATTCCTGTATGGTCCACCATGATGATGTTCCCGGGCGAAACTCCGGCCTCAATGATTATCCGCGCGACCGCTATGTTCGCCGCCCCTGCCCCAAGCATGCAAATCGACGCGTTTCCGATCTTCTTACCCACAACTTTCAGCGCGTTGATGAGACCGGCACAGACGACCGTTCCCGTCCCCTGTTGATCGTCATGCCACACTGGTATTCGAAGGTCCTGTTTCAGTGCATCCAGAATGTCAAAACACTTCGGCTGCGATATATCTTCGAGATTTATCCCACCGAAAGATGGTTGCAACCATCGGACCGCGTTCTCAATCTCCTCAGGCTTCTTGGTACCGAGACAAACAGGGTAAGCGTCGACTCCGCCCAAATACTTGAACAGCAGGCTCTTTCCCCCCATCACAGGCAGCCCAGCCTCCGGCCCAATGTCCCCGAGACCAAGCACACGGGTGCCGTCAGTGACTATCGCGATGCTGTTCCACTTGTTGGTGTAATCATACACCTTCTCAGGGTTTCTCTGAATCTCCTTGCAGGGGTCCGCGACGCCTGGCGTATACCAGATCGCAAAATCATCGTAGGAGTCGACCGGGACTTTCGATACGATCTCGATCTTTCCCTGATAGAAAGGATGGTACATCATCGAGAGCCTAGCCGGAGCATAAGCTCGCTTCAGCAACGTAGCATCTTGAGCCAATCCTGGCTTGTCACTTCTACGGAAAAGCCCGTTCGCAAACCCGCCTGATTTAACGCTGTTGAAGGCAAAGCCGCCAGTAATCCTTATCAGGGATTCGCCAGCCGATGCGACAACGGACAAGACTTGTCGTATTCCCACCTTGCAAACCAATGGAGAGAGAAAACACCCGAGCTCGAGGAATGGCTACGGCTCTCAGTAGTTGGTTGGAGAAAGGAGCCCGTAGTCAAACGGATTGAATACCCCACAAGACTAGATCGGGCACGGAGTCTGGGATACAAAGCGAAACAAGGAATCGTCATCGTCCGAGTCCGAGTCAGAAGAGGCGGCGCCAAGAAACCCCGTCCCATCTCCGGAAGACGACAGAAGGCAATGGGTGTCTCGAAATTCACCAGAAGCCTCTCTCTACAAAGGATAGCGGAAAAACGCGCCAACAGAAAATACGTCAACCTGAGCGTCCTACACTCGTACTACCTGTATTCGGATGGAATCCACCATTGGTACGAAGTAATACTCGCCGACAAAAATCATCCTGCTCTAGCTGACTAGCACAGAGAGAAGAACAGTCCATCGTCAGAATCACCGATCTTGCCGGTCTCAACCACATGAAATTCTACAAGACCGGCACTCAATCGGCGCATCGCAAATCCAAGGAGAGCAGATGAATCCAGACACGCTGGCCAAGATAGCCAAAATCGGGCGTAAAGTAGACCCTATAATTCTTAAGACATTAGCCGAGGCCTCTTCCTCCACTTTTCAATCCCCAGTAACCTACCATTTTAGAACCGGCGGCAAGAGAATGCGAGCTACGCTCGTTCTTCTAGCATGCGCTGCCTGTGGCGGAAGAATTGAAGATGGACTGAATCCTGCGGCACTGGTCGAGATGATTCACAATTATTCGCTAGTAATGGATGATCTCATAGATCGAGGCCTTGTGAGAAGAGGGAAACCAACAGTGAGAGTCAAGTTCGGAGACTCAGTCGCATTGTTGATTGCTATGCTTTATCGTGAAGCTCTCGACGATCTGATTGAGAAATGCATCTCACCCAACAAGACGAGAGCGGTTGCGGTTCAGGCAATGAAGGACATCATTGAAGGAGAGAGACTTGACATCATGTTCGAACAAGCCGGGAGAGAGGATCCCTATCTCAAAGCCCATCGCACTATCAACCCGAACTTCGCCCTTTACATCGAGATGATAGGAAAGAAGACTGCGGCTCTCTTCAAGGCGGCATCCCAAATAGGAGCATACTCCGGGCGAGCGAACCATCGAATTATCCAATCCTTAGGGGAATTCGGATGGAAGGCAGGCCTTGCATTTCAGATCATGGATGATGTCTTGGACATATGCGGAGAAGAGACAGGGAAGCAGATTGGCAAAGACATCGTCGAACACAAATTAGGAAACGCCGTAATATTGACGGCCTTGAGATACCTGCCCCGTACTAAGAAGTCAGAAGTTCTTGCTACCTTAAGGTCGGAAAATGTGTCGCAAGCCATGCTCAGGAGAGCCAGACAACTAGTCATGGAGACCCCTGCAGAGAAGGATTGTAGAGAAATCGCGGGAAAGTACCTCCAGGAAGCTAAAGCTCACCTATCCGCGCTAGGAAGGTCTGTCTATAGAGATGGGCTGGCTACGCTCTCTGAGGCGATTGTTTCGCGGACCTTCTAGACTTCTTCCAGGGGACGAATCTGGTCCCGATAGCCCCGTCTTGTTCGAGGATCCTTCTAAGCGCGTTCTTCTCCCTTAGGTTGAAAATGTAACACTCGCAACCGTTCTTGGCAAGCCGAAGGGCCTGTTTCACCTTCTCGCCCATACCGCCAGTGGCATCAGTGGAAGGGCTTCGAGAGGCGCTCAATACGGGCTGGAAGTTTTCGGAGGTCACTTTAGGAATGAGGGTGGCATTCGGGAAACTCTTCGGATTCGCGGAGTAGACACCGTCGACATCACACCCGAACAATACTCTGGAAGCTCCTAGCTTCGATCCAATCAGAGAGGCAATGCGATCCCCCGATAGGACACCGATCCGCCGAGATTCGTCGAACACCAGATCTCCGTGTAGCAACGGGATGAGCCCAGCATCCAACGAATTTCGTATCGGATCCAACAGGATTTTCTTTACTTCTCCTTTGTCAAGAATCGCGAAACTCATCGGATGAAGTGGAACAGGCAACCTGTTTCTCAACAGTAGGGACGCGCAAATTATCCTCGTTAGCTGGCCCAGATAGAACTCAGTCTCTGATATGGAACGAAGTTGAGATCGATCCCGAAGACCGCCACCTAAACCAGACCTGGTGACAAAAGGGTGCGCGTACGAACCTCCGCCGTGAATCAGAACGAGAGGACGCCGGTAGTCCGCAAGCTGATCAGCGGCATGTTGAATCGTGGGAATATCTGGAGTGCAGTCCCTAGCCTTGTCAGTGATAGCAGACCCTCCGAGTTTCAGGATTGTGATTCTATCCATTCAACGCATCCCGAGCGAAGCTTGCTTTTAGCGGCTTCGGGGTGACTTTGAAGACGGTTCAAAGGTAACATCCGACTTATGATTAGCACTACTGCTGATTTGACCCGGAAGTCATTGTTGAACATCAACGATTCCACGAATGGCACGTTGTTGGAGGTTATTGAAGAGAGGATAATTAGCTCACTAGGAGACAAGCCGAACAGCTCAATCAGCGAAATCGCAAAAGATCTACGAGTAAACAGATCGACCGCATCAAAATACTTGCATGTCCTCCGCGCGAAAAAGAAGGTCGCCTATCGACAGGTAGGACCAGTCAAACTCTGGTCATTGGAGGAGCAATAATGGAAGTTAGAAGGGCAATCGCCCCAAGCGTCCAAGAATCAGACGATAGAGTTCCCACAGGGATTCCCAGCCTGGACAAGATCATAGAAGGCGGACTTCGACGAGGCGACTGCATCATCGTAGCCGGCCAGCCAGGAACAGGCAAGACCACTCTCGGACTGCAGTTCCTCTACCATGGAGCCACCCGATGCGGGGAAAACGGTGTCTATGCGTCAGTCATAGAGAGCGGCGAGAAACTGAAACGAAACGGTTTGAGATTCGGATGGGACCTAAACCGCCTCGAAAACGAAGGCAAATTGCGCCTTGTCTCTCTCCAATCGACCATGAAAGCCGGCGTAAGTACGGCTCTTGAAACAGTTCTGGAAGCATTGCACAGCACCAACGCCAAGAGGCTTGTATTCGACTCTCTCTCAGCACTGATGACAGCCTTCGAAAGCAACGCCGAAGCTAGAAGCTTCCTTCACATAATGGTCAAATTTCTAGAAGCTGCGAACTGTACAACACTAATGATAAGCGAGGTTCCATGGGGCAAACAGCAGCTTGGAACTAACTTCGAAGAGTTCCTCGGAGACGGTCTAGTAATCTTGGATGCAAGTTTCGACAACTCAAGAGTCCGCAGAAGAGTCTACATCCCAAAGATGAGAGGCACTGAGCACCGGCTAGAAGGATACGACTACTACATAACAAGAGACGGGTTCTCCCTAGCACCAACTCCAATCCCCCCCGACAAAATACGCTAAACCTAGGATAAACAGGCATCACTACAGCTCTCTTGTGGTCTTGCCAGAACGGACAGCAACAACACAATGCCCCCCACTAGAACCGACCTCCTTGAGAAGCTGATCGGGTCCGAAACCAAAGCCGAACTCTTGATGTATTTCCACGACAACCCTGACTCTACCGACACAGTAGAAGGAATCGCCGCCAAGATTAGGCGTAAGCCCAAGGAAATCGAGCGGGACGTCTCAGACCTTGTCGAGCTAGGTTTGCTTCAGGAGGTGCGAGTCATCTCCTTCAGCAAGGACAGGGATCAAGAGTTGCAGAAAGAAATCTCCCAGAGACTCGTGTCGGTGGGATCCTTTGAAGATACCTCAACCTCCTCGAACAGAGATCTAACTGGAGTCGTGATGATCGACTCCCTCTTGCCCGATGGCTATCCTTCGTCGTCTGTGGTGATAGTCATGGGAGACCCTGCAACAGGAAAGACAACCTTACTTATCCAGTTGGT